>JBGSTM010000201.1:0-113489 GCA_041736495.1 Akkermansiaceae bacterium | reverse complement strand
CTCGCGGATCTGGGATACCCGGTCGCTGCGGTTTACGATCACCAGGAGCCGCTGGCCGCCTCGCTCGCCGTCGAGCTGGGGAGCGTCGCTGCGAAATCGCTGCCCGAAGTGACCGCCGCCTCCGACGTGATTTTCACCGTGGTCACCGATGACGCCGCAATGCGCGCCATTTTCGCCGGCGAGGATTCCCTGCTCAAGGACGCGACCGGCAAGGTGTTCATCAACTGCGCCACAGTCAGCCCGTCCGTTCACGAGGCGGCGCAGGAAGCGGCGGCCGCAGCCGGAGCCTCGACGCTGGCCGCGAGCATGGCGTCCAGCATCACGCAAGCCCGCCAAGGCACTCTCTATCTGATGGTCGGCGGAGACGCGGCGGTCTTCGAGCGGCTGGAACCGCTGCTCAAGGACATTTCCGCTTCACTGCGGCATGTCGGTCCGGTCGGAGACGCTGCCAGGATCAAGGCATTGGTGAACATGGTGATGAACATCAACACCGCGGCACTCGCCGAGGGCCTCGGGCTGGGTGCGGCGGTGGGCCTCGAACTGCAGGTGCTCAAGGAGGTATTCTCCCAGACCGGTGCGAATTCCCGCGTGCTTGAAACGGATGGTGACGACATGATCACCCGCGAGCACGACTGTTATTTCTCCGCCTCGCACGCCGCGAAGGACAGCGGCATCGCCAATGCAATGGCGGATGCCGCCGGTGTGCTCGTGCCCCTCTCGCGCGCCACGGAAGCGCAGTATCGGAAATTGATCGACCTCGGGCTGGGAGAACTGGATAAGTCCGGCGTGGCCGAACTCACCTTCCCGGGGCGCATCACACGCTAACACTTCCAACTTCATGATGACAGGAACCGAAATCCGCAACCGCTCGGGCGAATCGATCGACTACACGTTCCACCCCGGCTCCCGGGCGGATGTGCTGGTGATTTTAGGCCACGGAGTGACGGGAAACAAAGACCGCCCGCTGCTGGTCGCGCTGGCGGAGGGGCTGTCGGCGCTTGGTTGGCCGTGTCTGCGGATTTCGTTTGCGGGAAATGGCGCTTCCGAAGGGCGCTTCGAGGATTCCTGCGTGTCCAAGGACATCCGCGATCTCCAGGCGGTGCTCGACATGGTCCCTGAAAACACCAACGCCGTTTACGCCGGCCACAGCATGGGCGGCGCGGCGGGAGTGCTCACCGCCGCCCGGGACATCCGGATCCGGGCCTTGGTTTCGCTGGCGGGCATGACTCACACGGCGGCATTTGTGGAGCGGGAGTTCGGCGGAGTGGTCCCGGACGAGGGATTCATGTGGGAGGATGAGGAATTTCCGCTTTCCCGCACGTTCGTCGATGACCTGACGCTCATCGGAAGCACGCTGCCTGCGGTGGAGGCGGTCACCCAGCCGTGGTTGTTAATTCATGGCGACGCGGACGATCTGGTGCCGGTGCAGGACGGGCTCGATGCGTTCGAGGCGGCCGTTTCTGAAAAGCAGTGGCTGGAAATTGCCGGAGCCGGGCACTCATTCGATGAGTCGAGCTATCCGCAAATTGTCAGCACGATGGACCGCTGGCTGACGGCTCATTTCGGCTGATTCACCATGCGGATCGATATTGTCACTCTTTTCCCGGAGATCGCGCTGGCTCCGCTGAGCGACTCGATCATCCAGCGCGCCCGCGCGGCGGGTTTGGTGGAAGTGGTGGCTCATCAGCTGCGCGACTGGTCGCAGGACAAACACCGGCGGGTGGACGACTCGCCGTGCGGAGGCGGGCAGGGGATGTTGCTGAAGCCGGAACCGCTGTTTGCGGCGGTGGAGGCGCTGCGCCGTCCGGACACGCGGGTGATCCTGATGACGCCACAGGGTCGGACTTTCAAACAGGCGGTGGCCCGCGAACTATCAGGCGCGGAGCACCTGCTGGTGTTGTGCGGCCACTATGAGGGCGTGGATCACCGGGTGGTGGAGGCGCTGGTGGATGATGAAATTTCCATCGGCGACTACATCCTCACCAACGGAGCGCTGGCGGCAGCCGTGCTTTGCGACGCGGTGATCCGGCTGCTGCCTGGCGCGTTGGGCGACGAGCGCTCGCCGGTGGACGAGTCATTTTCCGATCCCAACCGTCTGGAAGCCCCGGCGTACACGCGACCGATTGATTTCCAGGGAATGATGGTGCCGGAGGTGCTGGTTTCCGGACATCATGGGAAAATTTCCGCGTGGAAAGAGGCACAAGCCCTTGCCCGAACCCGGGCAAACCGCCCCGATCTACTGGAGGGCCGACCGGCAGTGGATGAAATTTAAAGCATTTGGAGAATTTCGTTTTCCGATCTGAAATTCATGCCAGTGTCATCCCCGTGAAAACCAGTTCCGAGTCAGCAACCCAGGCCTTGAAGGATGATCGTCCATGGGTGGAGCCGGCGACTATCGAGGATCTGCCGGCGTTGACGGAGCTGGTCATGAATCTGTTCGCATTGTCGGGAGACTTCTCGCCGGACCGGATGGTGCAGGAGCGCGGGTTGCAGTTGATCCTCGAACAACCGAACCGCGGCCGGATCTTCGTCATCCGCAACCACGACCAGATTTTCGGGATGGTGAACCTGTTGTTCACGATCTCCACCGCGCGTGGCGGATTCGTGATTCTGATGGAGGACGTGGTCATCCACCCGGACCACCGGGGCCAGGGTTACGGGACGATGCTGTTGGACTACGTCGCGGAGTTCGCGAAGAAAAAGCAGTTCAAGCGGATCACCCTGCTGACCGACCGGATCAGTGCGGAGTCCCAGGAGTTCTTCAAGAAGCGCGGGTTCGAATATTCCAACATGATCCCGATGCGCAAGATCATCGACTGACCGCATTGCTGAACCGATGGCGGCGACCCGCCGGGAGCATGCAGAGGTTGGAAGAACAGGAATGGCTTTGTCAGGGAGCGGGTTCGGCGACGATTCTCGGAAAAACCGGCTGCGGTTTCTCGATGACGTGGCCGTCGGGCAGCAGGCCCCATTGGAGGTCGGCGAGCTTGAGGGAAGTGAGTGACGGGAGGTTGATCTGCGCGGCGAGTTTCGCGGCGGCGTCCGGCAGGATGGGGGAGAGCAGGACGGAGGCGTGCGCGACGCTTTCCGCCAGGTGATAGAGCACAGTGGCGAGGCGGTCCTTGTTTTCCGGGTTCTTGTTGAGCTCCCACGGTTTCATGCGCTCGGCATACTGGTTGCAGTGCACGACATGGCGGCTGAGCGCTTCGAGGCCTTTTGAGATGTCGAAGTCGTCCATCGCAACCTGATAGGATCCGATGGATTCTGCCAGTGACACCTGCAGTGCGGTATCGTCCTCGGTGAGCGGGCCGCCGTGCTGGAAGATTCCGCCGGTGAAGCGCTGGCTCATGTTGAGCGCGCGGTTGCAGAGGTTGCCGAGTTCGTTGGCGAGCTCGGTGTTGAAGAGCATGATGAGCCGGTCGAGATCGAAGTTGGAATCCTTGCCGGTGACGATGTCGCGAACGAGATAGTAGCGCACCGCTTCAACGCCGAACTTGGCGGCGAGTTCGTCGGGGTCGACGATGTTGCCGGTGGATTTGGACATCTTGTCGCCGCCGAGACCGTTCCAGAATCCGTGAACGAGCAGCTTGGGGATGTGCGCGTCGGGGAAACCCATGGCGTGGAGCATGCAGAGCCAGTAGATGCCGTGCGCGGGAATGAGGATGTCCTTGCCAATGATGTGGACCGGGCGGCTGTCGGCGGCCCAGAGTTTGGTGAAATCGGGCAGGCCGGAATCCGCCGCGGCCTTGTAGCCGGCGAAGGAGATGTAGTTGATGAGCGCGTCGAACCAGACGTAGGTGACGTAATTTTCATCGAATGGAAGCTCGATGCCCCATTGCAGGCGCTCCTTGGGCCGGGAAATGCACAGGTCGATGCCGGAATTTTTCTCGAGCGCGTTGAGCAGCTCGGATTTGCGGAAGGCGGGGATGATGATGTCGGAATGGCTTTCGAGGAAATTTTTGAGCCAGTCGGTGTGGTCGCTGAGTTTGAAATACCAGTTTTCCTCCTCGATCTCGATGACCTCGCCCCACTCGGAACCGAAATTTCCGGCTTCGTCGCGGTCGCGTTCCTGGAGGAACTGCTCCTGCCGGACCGAGTAATGGCCGGCGTGGGATTTTTTGTAGAGCTGGCCCTTCTGTTGAAGGTCGGTGAGGATGCCGCCGACGCAGGCCTTGTGGCGCGGGTCGGTGGTTTCCGCCCAGCCGTCGTATTTGACACCGAGTTTTTCCCAGAGTCCGGAGAATTTCCGGGTCGTGCGCTCGACGAATTCCTCGGGTGAAACCCCTTCCTTTTCGGCGGTCTGCTGGACTTTCTGCCCGTGCTGGTCCACACCGGTGAGGAAATAAACCTCGTCGCCGCGGAGCCGGCGGTAACGGGCGATCACGTCGGCGAGCACTTTTTCATAGGCGTGGCCGATGTGGGGCGAGCCGTTGGTGTAGTCGATGGCGGTGGTGAGGTAGAACATGGTGAAGGGAGGAAAGTGAAGCATGGATCGGGGCATTCATGCAAGAACGGGGAGTGGTGGTGGAATCCGCGCGGAATAAATTCCGCGCTCCAATTATTTCACCACTTTTCCACCGAGGGAGAGGATGCGGGCGTTGCCCTTGGCGGCTTCGGCTTCCGGGATATTTCCGTCACGCACATACATCTGGGAAAGGCTGGTCCAGGCGAGCAGGTCGTTCGGCTGGAGACTCACGGACTGCAAGCCGCAGCCGATGGCTTCCTTGACGTGACCGGTTTTCAGGAGGGCCATGCCGAGGGCGTGCCAGCCGTCAAAGAACCCGGAATCCAGCGCGACACAACTGCGGTAGAGGGCGATGGCCTCATCGAACTCGCCGACCGCGAGGTGGCCGTTGGCCTCGTCGAAGAGGTTTTGGAGGTCTTCGGACGGAGACATTGGTAAGTGTTGGCTGGCGATTGGAAACCGCCGCCACGGTTAGCGTTTGTAGAGCTGCTCGACCTTGGCCCTGTCGATGCGGTCGGCGATCCACGCGGCGAAGGCGTAGGTTTCGTTCTCGCTGGCGCGTGATTTGATCTCCGCATCGACCTTGGTGTCGGCATCGGTGGATTTCACCACCTCGCGCTTGGCGACATAGAGGATGAAGGCGCGGTCGGACTCGATGATGACCTCGGCGATGGAGCCCGGATCGATGTTGCGGGCCGCCTCGAACAGATTGGTGGGCTCGGAGGCTCCTTCCGGGCGATAGGTGCTGGTGATGGCAGTGAACTCCTTGACATCCGGAATGCCGGCTTCCTTGGCAGCCTCGGGGAAGGACTTGCCGGCGGCAAGCAGGGTCTGGATCTTGGTGACGGCCTCGTTGGCGGCGGTTTTGAGCGCCTCCACGGCCTTTTCGGCAATAAACTGGGCGCGGGCTTCGGCGCGGGCTTCTTCGAAAGTTTTGGGGCGGGACTGCTCTTCCTCGTCGAGCCGGGCGACGATCCATTCGTTTTCGCCGACGGCGATGGCCTCCGAAATCTTCGACAGCGGGTCCGCGGTGAGCTTGATGAGGAAAAGCTGGTCCACGGCATTTCCGCCACGACTGGACGAGCGCATTTTCACGTCGAGTTCCTTGGGAGCGCCGCCGCGGGCGAAAAGCTCGGTGGTCTTCACTTCCCAACCGTTGGCTTTGGCGAGTTCTTCGAAACCGGCACCTTTCTGCTCACCGAGATTGAAGACGAAATCGTCCACCAGGCTGTTGAGCTCGAGTTCTTTCTTGCGTCTTTCCTCGGCGAGTTCGGTCGCCCGTTTGGCTTTTTCCTCTTCCTTCTTCTTGGCGGCGGCTTTTTTCACTTCCTCGCTGGCGGCCGCGTCCGCAAGGGATTCCGCGGGTTCTTCTTCCGGCTTCGCCTCGGGAAGGACCGTGCTGGCGATGATGTAGGTGAACCTCCGGCGCGGCTCGGTGGTGAATGAGTCCGAAAGCCCCTCCCAGTATTTTTTGATCTCTTCCTCGGTGGGCTCGATTTTCTCTTCGAACGGGGCGAGCATCAGCTTGGCGACGCTGCCGGTGATCTGCTGGTTGTCGAGGGCGAGGGTCTGTTTGGTCGCGGACCGGTCAACTCCGAGACCGGACCCGACGACGGCTTTGATTTTCTTCCACGTGAGGACGTCCGAGGCCAGATCCCGCAGATCCTTCTCGGTCATGCCGAGCCGGCCGATGCCTTTATCGACGAAATTCCGATAGTTTTCCGGGTTGAACTTCTGGTCGGGGCCCGCGAAGACCCGCAGGCCGCGCAAATAATTGGAAATCTCCTCTTCTCCCGGATAGATGCCGAATTCCTCCTTCGCCTGGCGCAGGATCATGCGGCCGATGAAGAACTTCTCCGCGGCATCCTTGCCCTGCATGCCGCCGGCCACCTCGGCGGCGAACTGGACCAGATCAAAATCCCCGCTTCCGGCAAGACCATAGGCAAGTTCGTGCGAACTGGTTCCGAGAGTGTTGAATTCCTTGTCGCTGTAAGTGCGCCCGGCGATTTTCAGCATCGCCTGGCCGCTGTTCATGTTCCGGACCGAACTGGTATCCAAGAAGAAGAAGCTGATGAAAAGGATCACGAAGATCACGATGATCAGGCCGGTGTATTTGCGGAGGTTTTCAATCATGAAAAGGTAGGGCTGCCGTTGCGGGAAGAGCGGTGAGTTAAAACGGTGAACCGGGTGGCATCAATGGTAATTCGCGACCGGAGTGCGGAGTCTCTCCATCAAGTCCGGCGTCTCAAGGCGAATTTTCCGCGGATTTGAAATGGCCGCTGCGGGTGGGTGGGGGAACTCGGGAACAATCCAGCTTGCCCATCGGAGGAAATGGCGGTTCCTTGGCGGACTTTATGAACTTTCGCTGGTTGAACGCAGTCCTATGGGGGAATTCGGTGGCTTTGTCGTGGATGTGGGGACTGGGATTGTTCTTCAGCGTCCAGATGACCTTCATGTTCGGGCTGCAGGGGCTGCTGATGTTCGCGATTCCCAATGCGCTGGGGCTGATGTTGTTCGGCCTGCTGACCCACAATGTCGCCAAGAGCCACAGCGGCGGTCAGGAGTCGCTGGCAATCTTCTTCGACAAGTTTTCCAAGCCGTTCCGCCTGATCCTCTATCTTTACCAGATCGTGGCGTTGTCGCTGACGGTGTTCGCCCTGGTGAAATACCTGTTTGTCCCGCTCGGGCTGGCGACCGGGCCGCTGCTCGCGATTTACCTGTGTCTGATCGTCTTCGTCATCCTGGCGGCGGGCTGTTTGTTCGGCGAGGAATTCGGCATCGCGAAAATCAAGGTCAGCCACGCGATGCTCGGCGGGCTGTTGGTGATTTGCGTGGGAACCATCCTTTTCAACCTGCATCCGTTTTCGCCCCAGCCGTTCCAGTGGAAATCGCCGTTTGAGGACGAGTGGCGGGGCGCGAGATTCTTCGGTTATGCCGTTCCGCTGGTGATCGGCCTGCTGGTCGGGCCCTGGCTGGATCTCCAGCATTGGCAGCGCGCGATCCAGATTCACCGCGAAAAAACCTCCATCCGGCTCAGCTACTTCTTCGGTGGATCGATCTTCTTCCTGATGCTCCTGTTCCACGGCAGCCTCGCCATGTGGGTGATGCGCATCGACGGCGGCAGTCTCGTCACCAACGAGGGACTTGATAGTTTCAAATACGCTCACGACCTCGTCACCCAATATTTCCAGCGCAACCCCGGAGCGGAGGGCGTTATGCGGATGGCCTATTTCGGGTTCCTTGGAATCTGTGCGCTCACCACCCTCGACAGCGGCTACATCGCGCTCAAGTGGTTCCTTGAGAAAAACGTCGAGAAGAGCGAAAACATGCTCATTTCGCTGATCCCCAAGCAAATCCTTGGCTCGCCCGTGCCCACCTTCCTCGTGATCGGCGTTATCACGCTGATCGGAATCCTCGCCAAGCTTCAGCTCGAATATTTCATGGTGTTCTACGCCTCGTTCTTCGTCGGTTATGCGGCACTCGCCATCGCCCGCTGTTATGTGCCGAATTCCCAACAGCCACTGCCGCAGATCCGGATGTTCATGATGTCCAGCGTGTCGCTGGTGATTTTTGCTTTCGGCTACATGAGCAGCCAGTCGCCGCTGATGATTCTGGGAGCGATCTTGCCGCTCATTTACGTCAGCTGGCTGGTTTTCAACGCCGACCTGCTGCGCGTTGTCACCGAGAAGGCCGGCGAAGTCATTGTCGCCGCGTCGGAGATCCCCGCCATCAAGGCCATCACCAAGACGGCCGCCGTCGTTACCAGTTCGGAAATCGTCGCTCCTGAGGACCACCACGCGCTCGGCGGTCATTTCGAGGGCAAATGGTTCGTTTACTCGATGATCGCCACCTACGCCGACACCAACTCCGTGGGCAATGTCTACTTCGGCATGTATGGCATGTATGTCGGAAAGACCCGCGAGCTGTTTTTCAATACGGCGATGCCGGACTTCGACTTGAAGACCACCAAGTTCTACATCCTCACCCGCTCGTTCGAGCACAAGTTCGTGCGCGAGGCCCGCGAGTTCGACACCATCACCGTCAAAATCAAGGTCGCCGAGTTCAACCGCAAGTTCTGCACGCTCGAGCACCAGATTTTCGGTTCCGACAACGAGCTGCTAGGCAAAGGCAAACAAAGCCTGCTTTTCGTCGCCTCGAAGGACTACGCCCTGTTGGACATTCCATCCGAGGTCTACACCGCCTTCATGAAATACACCTGACTTTCACCACGGTCAGAACAGGCAGCGGTCGCTCATCCGGTTCAGCGAAAGCCTGGCGAGGGGCAGGGTTTCCGAGAGCAGTCCGAACAGGTTGCGTGATGCGGGCGCGATGCCCGGCCGACCGGCGGCGTTGTGATAGGCCCGGCTGGCGAAGCCCTCGTAGAACCCGATTCCCGGAGCGCCCCGGCGTTCCGCGCGGTGGTCGATGAATTCCGGATAGAGCCCGGTGAGAACGAGGAACTGGTCGCCCGCCGCCACTTCCAGATGGAAGCGGAGGATGCCGTGGGCCGACTGGATGACCGATAGGAAATCCACCGCATGCGTCACCCACGCGGGCATCGCGCCGGAGCGGGGATCTGGCCGGCCGGCGAGTTTTTCAACCAGCACACCGGCGACATAATCGGCAAGTTCCGGAGGGTCGATCCCGCCATCCAGAAAGGCATGCCGGACAAGCACGTAGAAATACAGCGAAGGTGAGATCGGCAGTGCGACCGGGCTGTCCAGCAGCGCACGATGGATTTCCTTGAGGTCCAGGATGGCGGTGACCGCTTCCGGATCGTCCAACAGCCTGGCCATCGCGGCGGTCCCGCCACCGGCACCCGATAGTGATTCGATGAAAGCGTAGTCCGCTTGCGTAATTCCCACCCGTGCCGAGGCAAGTCGATGCATCATGGTAATACTCATGAGCAAAGCGCATGCCAGTCGTTTGGCAACCTGAATGAAGAAGCGATTGCGAATTTCCGGGTGTGAGGATATTCCGAGCGGGTGATCTTCGAGGAAATGCTGCTTTGGATCGATCCGGTGAATCGCCCGGGACCTGAAGCGATGGCGGTGGACGAGTGGCTGTTGGAAACGGTGACCCTGCCGGTGCTTCGCGTTTACGCTTGGCAGGGCGACTGGGCGAGCATCGGCTACTTCGGGAAAATCGCCGCAGCGCGCGCGGCGTTTCCCGGGGTGAATCTTGTCCGCCGGTGGACGGGCGGAGGGATGGTCGATCATCGCGCGGACTGGACTTACACGATTGTCGCCCCCCACGGCGAACCTCTGGCAGGCTGGCGGGGTGCGGAAAGTTACCTGCGGATTCATACCGCGCTGGCGGACGCCCTCCGCTCCGGAGGAATCGAGGCGCACGTGAGCGGTGGAGAGCAGGAAACCGGGGATGCCCTTTGTTTTGAAAATCCGGTACATCACGACTTGCTCGATGCAGGCGGACGGAAACTCGCCGGCGCAGGTCAGCGACGGTCGCGGCAAGGCCTGCTGCATCAGGGATCGGTCGCACTTGGCAGCGAAGACGGGACAAACCCGGACGATCGGGCAGCGGCTTTTGCTGACCGGCTGGCGCAGAGCTGGCGGACTTGCGCATACCTTCCGGACCCGGACGATCTCACCGCCCGGATCACGGCGAGATATGGGCATCACGCATGGACGGATCGGCGATGAAGGCATGGCGCAAAGGTGCACGTCCGATACCCTGCAATATGTGCAGGATGCGCGGCGGTTTTCGCATCGATTTCATGATTCTCTGAATCAATCTGGAAGGTCAGTTTTTATTAAATTGTGTAAACCGCTGGCTGGTAATGGGTTACGTAACCTTAAGCTCTCTTGGCACGCGCCATGCAAAAGAATAGGTGTTCTCCGGGGGGAGATAACAGGGGACTTCGGTCCCACCATTGAGCCGGCTTGTCGGAAGGACCTTTTTAGGGAAGGTCGCCCAGACAAGCCGGCCTTTGGCCTGCCCTGAGATCCTGTTAACCGAATGACCCTAAACCATCAGGACTTCCCCCGATCCGTGGGATGTGTCTCATATGTCTGAACCCCACATCTCCTCATGACAGGCACGGCGAATGCGGAGAGACGCGGATTGGCACTCGCCGCCCTGGCGACAGCGGCTGCGTATGGCGGCATGCTGATCGCATTGCTCGTGCTGGTCGGATGGTGGTCGGAGAACAGTGTGTTGATGCGGGTCCGATCGGGAATGACCGCGATGAATCCGCTGACCGCGGTCTGCCTCATTTTGGCAGGGATTTCGCTCGCGCTCCAGATTCGGGAAGCCAAACCCGTAGCGGTCCGGCGGGTGGCTCGGGGAATGGCGGTCCTGGTACTGGTCCTGGGTCTGGGCAAGCTTGCTTGTTACGGACTCGGCTGGAGTTTTCCGCTCGATCCTCTGGGGTGGGATGAGCCTGGAATGGTAGGCGAGATGGCCACCAAGACCGCGCTGTGTCTGGTGTTTCTCGGGACGTCGCTGTTGTTCTTCGACCGGACGACAAGCTCTGGAAGACGACCGGCGGAAATCATGGCCATCGTGGTCGCCTTCATCGCCATCCTGACCCTCGCGATCTATGCCTACCAGATTCACCGTCCCGGCGTTGGAGCGAAAATCATACCGATGGCGTTGAACACCGCGGTGGCCGTGTTGATGCTCGCTCTTGGGGTGGTGTTCGCCCGGCCGCGGGGTGGTCTGATGGCGGTGGCGCTCGGCGACGGCCCCGGCGGAGGGTTGGTGCTGCGGATGTCGCTGGCGATGGTGGTGGTATTTTTCGTGGTGGGAGGACTTCTGCGGATCGGCGAGGCTCTCGGGATGGATGAAACCGGCCCGTCGGTGGCGATTTACACGGTCGTGAGTTTCGGCATCTACGGAATTTTCCTGTTGGAAAGCGCCCGCTCGCTGCACCGCATGGACGTGGTGCGCCGCCGCCATGAAGCGGAAATTCTCCAGCTCAACACCGAGCTGCGGGTGCAAAAAGACCGGCTCGAGTGGCTCAACCAGGAACTGGAGTTGTTTGCGGATTCCGTGTCCCACGACCTGCGGGCACCCCTGCGCGGCATCTGTGGATTCACCCGGGCGCTGGAGCACCACGCGGGCGGATCGCTGGATCCTACCGGGCTTGGCTATCTGAAACGGGTTCGCGCCGCCGCCGGTCGCATGGGCAAGCTGATCGATGACCTGTTGGAACTTTCGCGAACAACCCGTGCGGAGATGACGTTGAATCCGGTGGACCTGAGCGCGCTTGCGACCGGCCTGGTGGCGGGATACCGGCAGGCGGATCCCGAGCGCGTCGTGGAGGTGGTGATCGAGCCCGGCATCCGGGTGGCCGGAGACCGGGCGTTGCTGAGGGTCCTGTTGGACAATCTGATTGCCAACGCCTGGAAATTCAGCTCGAAAACCGCGGCGGCCGTCATCGAAGTGGGATCCGCGGTGGCTCCGGACGGGCGGGTGCGCTGCTTCGTCCGTGACAACGGTGTCGGCTTCGACAACCGCCATGCGGGAAAACTGTTCGGCGCGTTCCAGCGGCTCCACTCACCGGCGGATTTTCCCGGCACGGGCATCGGCCTGGTGACCGTGCAGCGCATCATCCACCGACATGGCGGCGAGGTGACCGCGAAAGGTGAGATCAATCACGGCGCCACTTTCGAATTCACCTTGGACGCCATGCCCCAACCGTCGGAGACATGAAAAACAAAATCCTGCGCCTGCTTCTGGCAGAAGACTCCGACGATGACGCCTTTCTGGTGCTCAACGCGCTGGAGCGCGACGGATTCCAAATCGAATTCAGCCGGGTGATGACGCCCGATGGCTTCCGCGCCGCGCTGCAGCCCGGGAACTTCGATCTCATTCTGTGCGACTACGTGATGCTCGGCTTCGATGCCCTCGACGCTCTCGAAATTCTGAGGGAAAGCGGGCGCGACATTCCTCTGATCGTGATTTCCGGCGTCATCGGGGAAGTCGTGGCGACCGAGGCGATGAGGCATGGAGCGGTGGACTATCTGCTCAAGGAAAATCTCGTCCGCCTCGGTGTCGCGGTGGAGCGGGAGGTCCGTGAGTCCGAAATCCGGCGGCAGAAGCGCATCGCAGAGGAATTTTCCCGGAGTCAGACGGAGGTCCTTGAAATGATCTTCAACGGCGTGCCGCTGCTGCGCATCCTCGAGCACATCACCCGCCTGGTGGAAAATCTATCCACCGACGAGGTGTTGTGCTCGATCATGCTGGCCAATGCGGAGGGCACGCACCTCGAAATCGCGTCGGCTCCGGGTCTGCCGGCTGATTTTTTCGAAGCGCTCGGTCCGGTTGCCATCCAGTCGGGCGTCGGCTCCTGCGGCACCGCCGCGGCTCTCGGGCGGATGGTCATCGTCGAGGATTTGGCGACGCATCCGGACTGGAGTGAATTCCGGGCGCTGACGGCGGAAAACCGGTTAGGAGCGTGCTGGTCGGTGCCAGTCTTCTCAGCGGATCAGAAAGTTCTGGGAGTAATCGGTATTTATCACCGCTGCACGCACACGCCGACGGTCGACGAGATTCGTTGGACCGAGTCGGCTTCGAAATTCGCCAGTCTGGTCATCGAGCGGGCGCGGACCACAGAGAAGCTGCGCGAGAGCGAGACGCTGCTGCGCATCGCCAGCGAGACGGCGCACCTCGGTGGCTGGATCGTCGATTTGACCTCCGCCCGGGTCACATGGTCCGACGAGGTTTGTGCGATTCATGGAATGCCGGCCGGGACAAGTCCGGCACTCGATGACGCGATGTTGTATGTCGCACCGGAATGGCGGAAGCGCATCTCGGACGTCTTAGCACGCTGTGTTTCTGAAGGGGCTTCGTTTGACGAGGAGATGCAGATCATCACCGCGGTGGGACAGCGGGTTTGGGTGCGCTCGATCGGAGAGTGCATTCCGGATGAAGACGGGCGCATCACCCGGATCCAGGGTGCGTTCCAGGACATCACCAGCAAGAAACAGGCGGAAGCCGAGGCCAAGCGCATGGCGGAGCGGTTGACCACTACGCTGGAAAGCATCACCGATGCGTTCTTCACGTTGGACCGTGAATGGCGTTTCACCTATCTGAACCGGCAGGCCGGACTTCTGCTGGTCCGCGACCGTGGTGAGTTGCTGGGCAGGAGGATCTGGGACGAGTTCGAAGATGCCGAGCACAACCAGTTCGGGCAGGAATACCGGCGGGCGATGGAGGAAAACCAGCCGACCGAGTTCGAGGGGTTCTATCATCAGTTAGAGCGTTGGTTCCAGGTGCGTGTCTTCCCTTCGGTCGAAGGCCTGGCGGTTTACTTTTACGATGTGACCGAGAGCCGGCAGTCCCAGGAACACCTCAGACTACTGGAGACCTGTGTTTCCCGGATCAATGATATCGTGATCATCACCGAGGCCGCGCCTTTCACGGATCCGGGACCGCGCATCGTGTATGTGAACGACGCGTTTGTCCGCAATACCGGGCATGCCCGCGAGGAAGTTCTGGGGAAATGCCCGCGTTTTCTGCAAGGGCCCGGCACCCAGCGTGAAAGGCTGGACGACATCCGCCGGAGGTTGGAACGGGGTGAACCCGTGCGGACGGAGTTGCTGAACTATCGCAAAGACGGCGGGGAATTCCTGCTCGATCTCGATGTTGTTCCGGTGGCGGATCCCGACGGAACCGTGACTCACTTTGTGGCGGTCGAGCGGGATATCACGGCTCGCAAAGCCGCCGAGCAGGCGATCCGCGCGAACGAACTCCGTCACCTGAAACTCAGGAACGCGCTGATCACCCTCCATCAGGATGCCCGGTCGGACGGCATCGAGGTGGATGAGGCTTTCCAGCGGATCACCGAGACCACGGCCAGGACGCTGGATGTCGCCCGGGTGAGTATCTGGAGATTCGCACCGGATGCCCAGGCACTCGAGTGCTTCGATCTGTTTGAGCTTGAGGGAGGCGCCCACTCGTCGGGAGTGACACTGGCAGGTGCCGACTATCCGGCCTATTTCAAGTGCCTCGGCGAGCTGGACCTGATCGCCGCCGATGACGCCAGGACCGATCCATGCACCCGTGAGTTTTCCGCCGGCTATCTGATTCCGCTCGGAATCACCTCCATGATGGATGCTCCGGTCCGCCACGGGAAATCCGTTAGCCATCTCGTCTGTTGCGAGCACATCGGTCCCGCGCGCGAGTGGATGGATGATGAAAAAACCTTTGCCGTGGCCGTCGCCAGCCTGGTCTCGCTGGCTCTGGAAGGAAAGGAGCGGGCGATCGCACAGCAACAGGTGATTCGCAGCCATCAGCTCTTCCAATCCGTCGCCGCTGCGACCAATGACACGATCTGGGACTGGAATCTGGAAACCGATTCCTTCTGGTGGAGGGACGGATTCGCCAATCTGTTCGGCTGGGCCGCCATGGAAGTTGAAACGACCATCCAGACCTGGATCCGCCAGATTCATCCGCAGGACCGCAGCCGGGTGGTCGACGGGATTTACGCGGTCATCCGTGACGGCGGGACCGACTGGACGGATGAATATCGTTTCGTCCGCGACAACGGATCGATCTCCCACGTGCTAGACCGCGGCCAGGTGATTCGCGACGCGGAGGGAAAAGGCATCCGCATGGTCGGCGGCATGATGGATCTAACCGCCAGCAAGCTTGCCGAAGAGGCGCTCTTCAGTTCGCACCGCGCGTTGCACATGCTGGGGCTGTGCAACGAAATGTTGGTCCACGTTTCCGACGAGGCGGCCTTCCTCGCCGAGGTATGCCGCATCGCCGTGGAAATCGGCGGCTACCGCATGGCATGGGTGGGCTATGCCATGGAGGACGAAGCGCGCCGCATCGTGCCGATGGCCCATGCGGGTGCGGACGACGGCTATCTGGCAGAAATCCAGATGACCTGGGATGAGGGCCATTCGTCCGGACGCGGACCGGCAGGCACTGCCGTCCGTAACGGGGAGATCGTGGTGTGCGACGACCTGATGGAGAATCCCGCCTTTGCGGACTGGCGCTCGGCTGCTGAGAAGCGTGGCTTCCGCAGCGTCATTTGCATTCCTTTGCGAGACGCGGTCAAAACCTTCGGCGTGCTCTGCCTCTATGGTGCCGAACTTCACGCGCCGCCGGTGGCAGAGCTGGAGATGCTTCAACAGATGGCCAACGACCTGGCGTTCGGCATTGGCGGTATCCGCAGTCACGAGGAGCGGCAGCGGACTCATGATGTGGTCGTGAAGGTGGCTCAAGCCGTATCCACCGGCGTGGGTCTGGAGTTCTTCGATCTTCTAACTTTGAACATGGTCGAGGCACTGGGCGCGCTCGGCGGGCTCGTCGGCCGTCATCTGCCCGAAGGGAACGCCATCGAGACGCTTTCGCTCGTCGTCGACGGAAAACTGATGGATTCCGTGACCTACAGTCTGAAGGGGACTCCCTGCGAGGAAGTGACTGCCGGCGACATCTGTGTGTTTGAGCGGGACATCCAGAAGGTTTTCCCGGACGACTCCATTCTGGCAGAACTGGGCGTGCAGTCTTATGCGGGGATCCCGCTGATGCATCAGGATGGGGGAGTCGCCGGCATCATGGTGGTGTTTTTCTCCTGCCCCATGAAGAACAGTGCGCTGGTGAGCTCCACGCTCAGGATCTTCGCCGCGCGGGTCGGTGTGGAACTGGACCGGCAGCAGGCGGACTTTAGAATCCGTGAACAGGCGTCGCTGCTAGACAAGGCGCGGGACGCGATCATGGTCCGGGATCTGGACCACCGGGTGAAATATTGGAACAAAAGCGCGGAGCGTCTCTATGGATGGACCGCGGACGAAGCCATCGGGCGCACGGTGCAGGAGCTGTTTCAAGTGGACGCCACCGCCTATTCCAAAGCCCACGCGGAGACCTTGCTGCACGGCGAGTGGCTCGGGGAAATGCCCAAAACCGACAAGTCCGGCCGCGAGGTGGTTATCGAGGCGCGATGGACGCTGGTTCGTGACGAGAAGGACGAAGCAGTCAGCGTCCTGGTCATCGACACCGACATCTCCGAACACCGCAAGCTGGAGCAGCAATTTCTCCGCGCGCAGCGGATGGAAAGCATCGGCACTCTCGCAGGCGGCATCGCCCACGATCTCAACAACAGTCTCACCCCCATTTCGATGGCCGTGGAGCTGTTGAAAATGCGCGTCACCGACGAGCGATCCACCGAGCTGTTGGATACGGTCGCCACCAGCGCGAAGCGTGGCGCCAACATGGTCGGCCAGGTGCTCTCCTTCGCCCGTGGCGCGGAGGGGAGGCGGTTGGAAATCGATCTCGACCAGCTGTTCGCCGAGATCGAGACCATCCTGCGCGATGCGATTCCCCGGAACGTCGTGCTCGACATCCGTGTGGACCGCTATCTGCGGACGATCCATGGTGACTCCAACCAACTCCACCAAGTCATCCTCAATCTCTGCATCAATGCCCGCGACGCCATGCCGGGCGGCGGGGAAATCCGCATCATTGCGGAAAACGTGGAGATCGATCCGTTCTTCGCAGCGATGAATCTGGAAGCAAAGGCGGGGCCTCACGTCCTCATCCGGGTGGAGGATGCGGGAGAAGGGATCCCACCGGAAATCATCGAGAAAATCTTCGATCCGTTTTTCACCACCAAGTCGGTTGGAAAGGGGACCGGGCTGGGTTTGTCCACCTCGCTGGCCATCGTTAGAGGACACGGCGGATTCATCCGCGTCTCCAGCCAGATCGGCAAGGGAAGCTGCTTCTCGGTCTATCTGCCAGCAAGTCTGATGCCTGCCAAGCCGGGCGCTGCGGATGAGCCCGTCGGTCTGCCCGGTGGCGGCGCGGGGACGGTTCTTATCGTGGATGACGAGGAATCCATCCGCCGGATCGCGAGATTGACCCTGGAGTCCGGAGGATACCGGACACTGCTCGCCGTCGATGGCGGCGAAGCGGTTTCCATCTACGGGGAGCATTCAGCTACGATCGACGTCGTGCTCACGGACATGATGATGCCGGTCATGGACGGCACCGCGACCATCCGCCATCTCCGTGAAATCAATCCCGCGGTCCGAATCATCGCGTCGAGTGGAGTTGCGGCCGGCCGGGAGCTCGCCCATCTGGCAGAAATGGGGATCCGCCACATCCTGCCCAAACCATACACTGCGGAAACACTGCTGAAATGCGTGGAACTCGCCATTTCTGATGTGAGATAAAACCGTTTTGGTTTGCCAGGTCAGCGATTAGCAATCAATCTGAAAAATAGAAAGGCTCTACACCCATGTCTCTGGAAATCTCCTCTTCCCCGAATCTTTTGATCATCGACGACGATGAAACCATACAACGCCTGCTGTTCATCGCCGCGCAGGACCAGGGTTGGCGGCCGGTCGTGGCCGGCTCCGGACAGCAGGGGCTGGACATGCTCAACCCGGGGATTGAAGCCGTCCTGTTGGATCACGGACTTCCGGGCATGGATGGCATGCAGACCCTGCTGCATATCCGGGAATATTCGGCCTCGCTTCCGGTGATCATGTTGACCGGGCTGGATCGTGCGGAGACCGCCGTCCAGGCGCTGCGGGCCGGTGCCGACGACTACGTGACGAAACCATTCGAATTGAAGCGGTTGTTCGGAATTCTCAGAAACGCCAAACTCAATCGCAGGGATCTGCCGGTCACCGCTTCCGTTTCCAGCAAGTCCGGGGCGAAGTCGGCACTGACCAGCAAGAATCCGAACCTGCGCAAATTGCTCGATCATCTCGCCAAAGCCGCCCGCCTCGACAGCAATATCCTGCTGACCGGTGAGAGTGGCACCGGGAAATCCTTTTTCGCCCGGGAAATCCACCGCCTCAGTCCACGTTCTGGGGAGGAGTTCATCACCGTCAGTTGTCCGGCACTGCCCCGGGAGTTGTTGGAGTCCGAGCTGTTTGGTCATGAACGAGGCGCCTTCACTGACGCCACCTCGTCCCGTGCGGGTCGCTTCGAGCAGGCTTCGAAGGGGACTCTGTTTCTCGACGAGATCGGCGATCTCCCACCCGAACTCCAGCCCAAGCTCCTCAACGTGCTCCAGGACCGCGAGTTTTTCCGCGTGGGAGGCAGTAAGATGTTACAAACCAACGCGCGCGTCATCGCTGCGACCAATGTCGACCTCCGCAGCCGCGTGGAGCAGGGCAAGTTCCGGGAGGACTTGTATTATCGGCTCAACATCATCGAGCTTCGGGTCCCGTCGCTGAGAGATCGTCGGGAGGATATCGCCGGACTTACCTCGATGATCCTTGAGCAGATCGCAGCCCGCAGGGTCTGTGCCGGCTGGCAGCTGACTGCGGAAGCCGTCGAAGCGTTGCGATCATTCGATTGGCCGGGAAATGTCCGACAGCTGACCAACGTGCTGGAGCGGGCGACCGCGTTTTCCGAGGTTCCCCTTCTTCAGGCCGCGGATTTCACGCCGCTGCTGGAAGGTCGGCTCGGGGGCACGCCGGACGCCAATCCTGTTTCCGCACCCGGCCTAACACTCCAGGAGGTCGAGCGCGACGCGTTTACCCGGACCTATTTGCGCACCGGCAAGAACAAAGCGAAAACCGCCCGCGAATTAGGCATTTCCGAGCGTTCCGTTTACAATCTGCTCGGACGTCACGGCGTCGACTAGGTTAGATAAGAGGCAATCATTTCGTGGCGCGAATTGCACGGTTCGATTGAAACGCAGCGACTATTGCCCGATGCAAGCAGGGAGAAGTGGGATGAAATCATCACAACCCGCTCTTCAGCAGTGATTCCGGCGTATGTGTCACTCCGGCACTCGATCTGCAATTGGAAAATCACCGGCAACATCGCCGGCAGACCTAACACCAACAACTCATGAAAACCTCATCGAAAGTCCTATTCGCCCTCGCCGGAATGTTTGTCGCCGGAGCATTCTCCAGCTGCACCACGAATGTGTCGACACCGGCACCCACCACCACCGGCACCGCGACGTCCACGACGACCACTCAGGATCCCTACACCGGGAGCTCCACGGTTCAGCGGAAGACTACCACGACTCAATACTGATACTGTGGAATGATTTCAAGCCGGTCTGACCCGTTTGTCAGGCCGGCTTTTCTTTTGACGGGCACCTTTTTGATAGGATCACCGGCGGATTTGGTTATCTAAAAGATGGTGAATCTGAGGATGGTGACACGGGTGGGAATGGGAGCGCTGATCTCTTTGTCCTGCGCCGGAGCTGAAGTCTCCGCCCTGTGGGGCCGGGATGGCGGGGCTTGGAATCCGGGCGGTCGTCTGCCGGATGTTTCCTTCGCCGGTTACGGCTGCGGAGAGCGTCCCCTGCCGCATGTCCCCGTGGTTTGCAACGTGCGCGACTTCGGGGCCAAGGGCGATGGCACGACCGATGATTCCGGCGCGTTTCTCGCCGCGATCGCGAAGACGGAAAAGGGAGCCATCGTGGTGCCGCCAGGCCGCTACCGGATCACGAAGATTCTCGAAATCACCAAGCCCGGCATCGTCCTGAGGGGAGCGGGCGCCGACAAGTCGGTGTTGTTTTGTCCCGTGCCGCTCAATGACATCAAGCCGGACTGGGGCGCCACCACCGAAGGCAGGCCCACCTCTAACTACTCCTGGTCCGGCGGCATCGTCTGGTTCAAGGGGCGCGACAAAGGCAAATCGATCGGCACCGTCACCGCCCAAGCCACCCGCGGAGATCGCGAGGTCAGGGTGGCGGGCGACACCAGCATGCTCCGCCCGGGTAACTGGATTCAGATTTCAGTTAGGGACGATGATTCCCGGTCGTTGCTGGATCACTTGTATTCCGGTGATCCCGGCAAACTATCAAAAATCCCGGCGGGCAAACACGCCACCACTTTCGTCACCCGCCTCCGCGGCATCGATGGAGACCGCCTGACCCTCGAACGCCCGCTGCGCATCGACTTGCGCCCGGAATGGAAACCGGAGGTGAAGGTATATGCTCCGACGGTGACCGAATGCGGCATCGAGGAAATCGCTTTTGAATTTCCAGCCCGCGAGTATGGCGGACACTTCAGCGAACTCGGATACAATGCTGTCGCCTTCAGCGGAGTGGCGCACTGCTGGGCGCGAAATCTGCGGGTCATCAATTCGGACAGCGGAATCTATGCCGGCGGGCGTTTCTGCACCGTGTACGGACTGCGCTGTGAGATGCGGGACGTGGTGGAAGCCGGAGGCGTGTTCGGGCACCATGGGGTCGGCCTCAACGGCCACGACAACCTGCTCACCCGTTTCGACATCCGGCAGCGGTTCATCCACGACATCACGGTGGAAGGCGGCGCGGGCAATGTGGCGTCCTCCGGGCGGGGCACGGATCTGAGTTTCGACCATCACAAGCGCGCACCCTACGAGAATGTTTTCACGGACATCGACCTCGGACTCGGCACCCGCATGTGGAGATGTGGTGGGGGTGCCGATCTTGGCCGTCATTGTGGAGCCCGTGGCACGTTCTGGAACATCCGCGCGGAAAAGCCGCAGAAGTATCCGAAAAATTTCGGGCCACCGTCAATGAACCTGGTGGCGTTAGTGACCAGGGAGCCATCCATCACCGAGCCGGATGGAATCTGGTTCGAGGCGATTTCTCCCGATGCCATCCAGCCGGCGAATCTCCACGAAGCGCAGTGGCGGAAGCGCTTGGGGGCGGAATGATGGGTGGCTTCAATCGGCGTACCTAACTGACGCGGATGCTGCTGGCCGGCTGAAGCCAGCGCTCCAAGAAGAACTCCGCACCAGCGCCACGGCGCAGGCCTTGTAGTTCGGCTGGCGGGAATGCGGATCGAAGACGGCGTGGGTGAGCCGGTTCACTTCCTTGTAATGCATGGGCACGAAGATCTGCCCGCGCTGGACCGTCGGTGCCAGATAGGCGGACGCCGTCATTTCCCCCCGCCGCGAACGGACGGTGACGGGGTCGCCTTCCCGCAGCCCGAGCTTGCGGGCGTCGGCAGGATGGATTTCCAGATAGACATCCTGTGGATAGAGTTTTCTCAGGATGTCGGACTTGGCGGTGCGCGTCTGGGTGTGCCATTGGCTGCTGGTGCCGCGGCCGGTGAGCATGAGGAAGGGGAAGTCGCTGTCCGTCGGCTCTGGCATCTCCGCTGGCGGGGAGAAGAGGAGTCTGGCCTTGCTGTTAGGCGTGTAATAGTTTCCATCCTCGAACAGGCGGCGTTCGGATCGACGGGGAATTTGGGATTCGGCATTTGAATCTCCCGCAGGCCACGGCCACTGGATGCCACCGCATCGGTCGATCATCTGATAGTCTTCGATGCCGGTGATGTCGCAGGGGCGGTCCTTGGTGAGATCCCGCAGGAGCTTGAAGGCTGCCTCGGGCGTCGTCCATTTTCCGAACAGATCGCTGCAACCCCAGGCCTGGGCGATGAGCCGGAAGATCCGGAAATCCGATAGTGCCTGTCCCGGCGCCTGGCGCACCGCCTTGAGCGTGCCGATGCGGCGCTCCGAGTTGATGAAGCATCCGTCCTTCTCGCCCCAGCCGGCGGCGGGCAGCACCAGATCCGCCATCCGCGCGCTTTCGGTGCTGTGATACATGTCCTGGACCACCAGGAATTCCAGTTTGTCCCGCAGCGCGGCGAGGCGACCGGAATCGATCCACGAGTGAAACGGATTGGTCGCCACGATCCACAAAGCCTTGATCTTCCCGGACTCCGCCGCCTCGAGGATCTGGTCGTAGGCGAGCGAGGAATCCGCCGGAATGTTCTCCAGCGGGATGCCGAGGCCGGCCGCGACCTTTTCCCGATGGGCTGCGTCCGGGAAATCGTGCCCGCCGACGAGCGAGGTGGTGTTGGAAAAGAGGCGTGAGCCCATCGCGTTGCATTGACCGGTGATGGAGCTGGGGCCGGTGCCTGGCTTGCCGATGTTGCCGGTGATCAGGCAGAGATTGATGATGGCCTGCGCCGTGCGCACACCTTCGTGGGACTGGTTCACCCCCATCGTCCACCACCAGGAAACCCGCTTGCCGGGCTCCGACACGGTGTGGGCCAGTTTTTCGATGGTTTCTATCGACTGCCCGGTTCTTCCCGCCACGGCGGCGGGCGAGTAGTCCTGAATGAACTCGGTAAACTCCCCGATGCCTTCGGTGCGGGCCAGCGAATCCGCATCCACCCGGCCATCCCGCAGGATGCAGTGGGCCAGTGCGTATAACAGCGCGAGGTCCCCCTTGGGTTTCAACGCCACGTGTTGGGTGGCGGCTTGCGCGGTTTCCGTCGCCCGCGGATCGATGACGATGATTTGCGGGCGGCGTGGGTTCCGCATGACCCGCTGCCATAAAATCGGATGGGCGATGCAGAGGTTCGCGCCGATCAGGACGATCACGTCGGACTCCTCGAAGTCCGCATAAGTCGCTGGCGGCGCGTCGAAGCCGAAGGATTGTTTGTAAGCGGTGGCCGCCGTGGCCATGCACTGGCGGGTGTTCGCATCGCCATGCAGGAAGCCCATGCCGAACTTGAACAGGCAGCCGAGAAACGCCATTTCCTCGAAAGGGATCTGGCCGGTGGATAGAAACGCCACCGACTCGCGTCCATGCTCGGCGCGGATCGTTTTCAACCGCGTGGTGAACACATTCAGCGCCGTGGACCAACCGGTTTCCCTCAGCTTTCCCGACTCATCACGCAGCAACGGCACCGTGGCGCGGTCCGCGGAATCCAACGGGTCAAGCGCCTGCCAGCCTTTCGGGCATGCCATGCCAAGGTTCACCGGATAGCCCGCCTGCGGACTGAGATTGATGGCCTCGCCGGATTCATCGAGGTGGATCTTCAACTGGCAGCCGGTCGCGCAATAACCACAGATGGAGGTCACCGTGGAGGTGGGCTTCAGGCGCGAAGGGATTTTCCCCAGCCCGAAGTCGCCGGGTTCCTGCACCAGGTCGCGGGTGAGCGGCCCGGTGTGTTGTTTGAGGAAATTGCGTAGCATTGAAATCAGGCGGATCGCCATGGAAAAACCAGCACGTCCCGTGCGCGCGCCTCATCGGATTCCAGCCGCATGGCGGAGAGTCCTCATGCCGGGGATGAGTCCGGCTAATGCGACCGAAGCTACCCCCACGCCGGAACGCAAAAGCGCGCGCTGGATATCCCCCCGGATCTCGCAACGCGCGCTTTCTTCGCATCCAGTCGCTCGGGGTGTGTTCGATTAATTTCCCCCCGGAATTCAATTCGAAACACTCGCCGGGCTTGTTGAACCTGGAATTCCGAGGAAATGTTACTTCCCTCAAAACCGCGCCACGTTAGCTGATGATCAGGATATTGGAAGTAATTTTTTGTGTCATTTTCAGCCGCCTGTCACAGCCATTTCATTCGCTTGAAAAGGATCAGCTGGCCCACCGCGATGAGGGCCATGAGCACCATCAGCCAGATGTAGCCGTGTGGCTGATAGAGCTCCGGCATGTTCAGCGGAAGGCTTTTCCCGTCCGGTGACTCGGGTGCGAAGTTCATGCCGTAGACACCGACGATGAACGTCAGCGGAATGAAGATGGAGGTGATCACGGTAAGCACGCGCATGACCTCGTTGGTGCGGAGTCCGACGCTGGAGTGATAGAGCTCCATCAGGCCCGAGGTGAGTTCCTTGTAGCTTTCCACCAGATCCATCAGCTGCACGGTGTGGTCGTAGCAGTCGCGCAGATAGACCTTGGTGGGCGCGGTGATGAAGCCGGACGGATCGTGCAGCAGGCCGTTCACCACGTCCCGCAGCGGCCAGACGAAACGGCGCATCTGCGAGAGGCTGCGCTTGTATTCGTGCAGCGTCATGACCATCTCGCGGGAAGGTTTTTCCAACAGGTCGTCCTCCAGCTCCTCGATGTCCGATCCAAGGTCCTCGAGCACCGGATAGTAGTGGTCGATGATGGAGTCCATCAGCGCGTAGGCGAGGTAGTCCGCCTTGAACTTCCGGATCGAACCCCGCCCCCCGCGGATGCGCTCGCGGACCGGATCGAACACGTCGTAAGTGCCCTCCTCCTGCACGGTGATCAGGAAGTTCTTCCCGAAAAACAGGCTGACCTGCTCGCCGCAGATGGTCTTCTCCGCGTTTTGATAGACCATCTGCGCGACGATGAAGATGTAGTCTGCGGTATGCTCGACCTTGGGGCGCTGGCCGGTGTTGAGCACGTCCTCGAGGGCGAGCGGGTGCAGGTTGAAGCGCTCGCCGAGGAACGTGAGCGCCTCGACGTCGCCGAGGCCGTCGATGTTGATCCAGGTGACCTTGCGATTGTCGAAGTGCCCGGCGAGTTCGGCCAGATCGGTGATGTCTCGTTCCTCCAGCGAGTCCTTGTCATACTCGATGATCTGGATGCCGGGTTTGCGGTTTTTTCCATCCACCAAATGGGGCGAGAGAGTGGCGGGTGGCGATCCCGGCGGGCCGTGGCGCTTGGTGAACATGGCCGCCAGTGTAGGGTTCCTGACTGGCGAGGCAAGCTGCCGGATTTGCTCTCAGACACAAAATCCGCACTCTTCCGGCCCCACTCCGGAGCGGTTGAAAGGACTTACCCGATCCAGCCGCAGACCTTGAGCAGCTTCCTTCTCAGCTCGTACATTTGTGCCTCAGTCATGGAGCCCGGATCGAAATGGGAAACGGTGCCCCCCAAATTCCAGCGACCGTTTCCCCACCATCTTTGTTTGTCGCAGAAAACATGCCACTGTGGCACTCCATTCTGATCCGGAATGGCTACGAATTCACCCGGAACGAGGTCGGTCGGTAACTCGGTCGGAGGCGCAAGCGTGTCGGACTTTGTTCCGTCAGCATTGATGAGGGTGAGGTGGTAGGTCGTATTCATGGTGGGAGTTGTGGTTTTTTGCGGGAGAGTGGCTTCTTGGGCTTCGGCACCAGTGGGGCGGTGAGTTGTTCGTAGAGGGCGAAGAGGTATTCCACCCGCTGGCGGTCGGTCTCGAACGGTTCCTTGCGGTAAAACCGGTCTACCGCCCGGTCGAGTTGCTCGTGCGCCTTCGCCAGCTTCGGCGGCATTGATACGGGATCGTAAAGATCCGCCAGCGTGCTGCCGGGGAATTGCCCACGCGCGGCCAACACCGCTTGCGCAGCTTCTTCGACTTTGAGGCGTTGCGCGTCCGTCGCGTCCTGTGGCCATGGGAAGTTGTTATAGACGAGTTTGTTGGAGTATTGAAAATCACTTTTCAATCTACCTGTTACTTGTCTCACCCATGCCATGTGCATTGTTGAAGTGAGAATCCCGAAATGAAATATTTCCGCGCCTGGAACAAATACGAGCTTGTTGCTGGCGATGATGACCGGTTCAAGGAAACCAATGGGAATAAACTGCCGGCGTTCAGACGAAATCGAAGGAATCGCGAGGTATCGAGTCTGGGGTTGTCGATCTTCTCCAAACAAAGTCGGATAGGCCGCAAGTTTTCTAGTAGCTTCGCGAGAGCTTCCTAAGCGTGTTGTTTTGACCGCTTCTACGCGCTTCATCACCTCAGGTAATGCACGCAGTTGGGAAGGGCTGGCGGATGGCAACCAGAGGCACCAGCGTTCCAATCCATTGATAAATTCTTCCGAGCCGAGGAATGGGCGGATGAATTCTTCAGCTGCCGCCTCACCCTCCAATAATTTCTTTTTGTCCTCAGAGGACATCAGGAGATGACCGCCATCGTTCGGCATTGAACCGAATACGATCGGCGGAACGGAGCAAAGTGGCAGGCTCCGTGAGATTACGACACTGTCTGAGCCTTCGACAAGATAGGGAGAGATGTTTGTGACCGCTGTGATGGTGGGTTCGGTCGGATCGTTGTCGTAATCGTAGAGCAACTTGGGCAACTGGCTCCGTGCTTCTGACATTCCAAAACCAACAATGATGCAATGAACATGTGCCTTGCCACGCGCTTCGCTCTCCCAAGCAAACGTCCGGTGTGCGAAATGAATTTTATAACCTCTCGAACCCAAAATGCGGCTCCATAACAAGCCCGCCTGTTCGCCTTGGCAGATAGAATTGGTGCTGACGAACGCGCAGAGCAGGTGCTTTGCACCAAGCATGTAATCTGCCGCGAGTGCATGCCATCCGGTAACGAAGTCCAGAACGCCCGTGCCGGGCGCATTCCTCCAGGTTCGGCGTAAATCCTCTTTTTGCTCGGAGGACATGTATTGTTTCCCAACAAACGGCGGATTTCCCAGAATGTAACTGCACTGCCCAGGCGGCAGGACGGTTTTCCAATCGATCTGCAAGGCATTCGCACAGACAATGTGCGGTGACTTCCTCAGGGGAATCCGCCGGTAGAGCTGCCCGAAGGCTTCGGACAGGGCGATGTTCGCCTGATGGTCCGCCAGCCACAGCGCGACCTCGGCGATCCTCGCGGGGAATTCCTCGATCTCGATGCCATACATCTGATCGACGTCGATGACGGAGAGTTTGGTGACGTCGAAGGAGAACTCGTGCTGTGTTTCGCTGAGTTCGTTGCGGTGGAGTTCCAGCAGGATTTCCAGTTCGAGGGCGCGGAGTTCCCGGTAGGTGATGACGAGGAAGTTGCCGCAGCCGCAGGCGGGGTCGAAGAAGCGGAGAGTGCCGAGCTTCTGATGGAGCGCTTCGAGGCGTGCGGTGCGGCGGGTGGATTTGTCCGCCTTCGCGGCAGTGAACTCACCGCGGAGTTCATCGAGGAACAGAGGGCGGATGAGCTTGAGAATGTTCTTTTCCGCCGTGTAGTGGGCGCCGATCTGGCGGCGCTCCTTGGAATCCATGACGCCTTGGAACAGGGAGCCGAAGACGGCGGGCGAGATGCGCTCCCACTTGAAGTCGCAGGCTTTGAGGAGCTGGCCGCGCATCTGGGCATTGAAGTCCGCGAAGGAGATGCGCTCCTCGAACAACGCGCCATTGATGTAGGGGAAGGCGGCGAGGTCCTCGTCCAGATTGGCCTGGCGCTGGTCCTCCGGCGTGTTGAGCACCTCGAACAGGCGGGCGAGCTTGGGTCCGGTGTCCGAACCATCGCCCGCAGTGCGGTTTTCGATGAGGAGGTGGAAGTCCTTTTGGTTGAAGATGCCGGTGTCGTCCGCGAAGAGGCAGAACAGCAACCGGACGAGCAGGACGCGCAGATCGTGGCCGGAGAAACCGCCGGTTTCCAGCGCGTCATGGAGGTGGGCCATGAGCTCGGCGGCCTCGATGTTCGCCGGGTCCTCGGGGTTGAGCTTGTGCTGCTTGTACCCGGGGATGAAGGCGAAGCGGCGGATGTGTTTGTGGAGATCCTCCAACGGGAAGACGATGGACGGAGGGAGTCGCTTGAAAAGCGGCAGATCCGGGTCCTGCTCCGGCTCCAGATCGTGCAGGGCGATGCGCTTGAAATCGGAGACGATGAGGAAGCGCGGGACCTCCTTCTCGCGGCCGGAATCGACGAGACCACGGATGTACGCCATGCCCTGGGCGTGCGCCTTGTCGAGGTCCTGCCCGGCGGACTTGTGCTCGACGAGCAGTTTGCCGGGCCAGAAGAGGTCGATTTTTCCAAGGTTCCCGGAGAGTTTTCTCACCGGGTCCTCGAAGGAGGCGACGGCAGCGCGCTTGATGCCGAAGATGTGGAAGAATTCGTTCCAGAACGACTGCTTGTCGGACTCCTCGGAGGTCTTGTCGCGGTTCTCGCGGGAGAAGCCGATGGCGCGGTGGCGGATTTCGTTCCAGGAAAGCATGAGGTGCCGGAATCTAAGAAACAGGTGGGAGATCGGGCGAGGGAAATTTCCGATAAGGAGTGGCGACATTCCTGTCGCCACTGAAACAGGGTCGGTAGCGACAGGAATGTCGCTACTCCTTATGGCTTGGGGACTTGTGGGCGTCTTGGGGCATGCGGGGGAACGGTTTGAGCGTTCGTGGGAATGCTCGGAGCGTTCGAAGGAATGCCCATGGGCACTCGCGGGAACGGTTTGGACGTTCCGCTGAATGATGGAGAACGCTCGGAGAAACGGTTGCAGCGATCATGCGGATGCCTTGCAGCATTCGTGCGGAGGGTTTGCACGTTCGTGCGACCGCAGGGGATCTTACGCGGAAAGGGATTGCACGTTCGTGCGTGCATGGGGGTGGGTTCCGGGGAACGGTTTGAGCACTGCGGTGCCGAAACCGCCCCCCGGAGGTGAGGGGTGAATCAGGCGGCGGGCGGCGTGGCTGCTTTGGATGACTTCCGGCGGCGGACTTGCTTGAGCGAGCCGAGCAGGTTGTCCAGGGCTGGGTTGATCCTGTTGAGCGCCTTGAGGAAGGTGACGCCGATGATGCTGCTGGTCATGACGTCGCTGGAGAGCGCCTTGAGAGTATCATCAAGGAGTTCTCCAACGGCCTCGTATTCAGCGACGATGGGTTCAAGGGCGGTGTAGTCCGCGAAATCCTGAACGAGGCCGGGAACATCGAGGTCGGGAGGCATGCTGCCGATGTTCGCCTCCAAGCCGGTGACGGCCTGTTGGCAGAAAACGCGGGTATTGTCCCCCATCTTGACGAGGGTTTTACGTTGATCCGGTGTCAGGCTAACGGCGCGGTCGCCGAGAGTGGTGCGGATGGTTTGCAGCGCGCCCTTGAGAGCGGTGATTTCTGCGGGGGTCAGCTGAATGTTTGCTAGATTTTGTGCCATAACAACCAAGTTAACTGTTGGGTTTTTGCCTTCGCGTCAAGAACCATCCGGGATTTTAGCAGATATTCCCATCAGGTTGAGCGTAGGTGTTACCCAGTCCGGTCGCGCTCGGACCTTTTCCGGCTCGCGAGATTCCATGGAAGCCGTCTGAGTGGATGCGGATTGTTTGCGAGAATATGCACACTGAATTTGAAAATGAATCTTGCGAGCCGCTTATCGAAAACCTATTACCACAGAGCGAATGGATCGTTCCCTCCTCAAGCCCCTACCTGAATGAAAATATTCCTCGGTCTGATTTTGATGATTTCCGCTGTATTAAATCCCCCGGCTTTGAGTCAAGAGCCTTTAGAAGTGCCGCCGAAGGGTCCTATCATCGATTCGAATTCTCCGGATGTGAAATCCTCCGTAACATACGACCTGGGCAATAGGTTGCTGACCATTCAGGAAGTTACCGACAAAACTTTGCCGAAGCCGCCTCCACCGCCCATCCCACCTCTCGTGCCAGCGATATCTTCAACAGAGCTCCTGAAGGCATTGGCCATGCAAAATATGGATCGCTTTATGGCGTTTGGCGGCACGATATATCATCTTGGGACTGGTTTCACTCGGAGTTTGATAACGTATCATCAGGGTGACGGAAAAGCGCCGGTTGTCTTTTGGTCTTCTTTCGATTGGAATCTTTTGACAATCGGCAACTTTGAATTGCCGACAGGTCAGCAGTATTCTCTAATGCTCATGTTCAGTAACGTGAACGTGGCCGCCATGGAACAGCACTACGCTGCTCAAGGGATGGATTACAATGTACCAGATATCCCCGCGTTTTCCGCTGGGCCAGCCAGTTTTCATATCATCTCAGGAGAAGCAACGCAGCGCACGCAGGAAGACCTTCGGGCCCTCCACTCAATTTACGACCGCGATCAAGAGGCACTTCTCCAAACATGGAACGATAGGGAAGCTGCGCGGCGAAAGGCAGAGGCCGAAAAACCGGCTATTCCACCTAAACCAGAAGACATTGTTCTTCAATACCGCATGCTGAAACCCGAAGAAATTCAAAGTAAATGAGACGTGCATTTTTAACTCTCACTATGAAGCATTTCATTTGCCTAATGGTTGCACTCTGTGCCATCGGTGGCATGGGGGTAGCACAAACTCCCAATCCCTTGGCGATTACGTCAACGATCCCGAACCAATTCCAACTCAGCTGGCTGTCTGCCAACCATCGCCCTTATCAAGTTGAGGGCGGTCCGGACCTTGTCAATTGGGCCGAGGTGGGGCCGATTATCGTAGGGACAGGAGCTACCCAAGGCATGTTGGTCACTGCGACTAATGACAAGTTCTTTTTTCGCCTGAGAGAAGGGGCAATGAGGCCGGGATTTAATGCCATTGCCATGGCGGCGGCAGATGACCATACGTATCCTCAGTATGAGGGGCCTCCGACTAAGGTCGATTTCGGATTTACAATAAATTTTTTGGGAACGCTGTATTCTTCATGCTATGTCAATAATAATGGAAATATTACCTTTGACGAGAGTTTGGAAGAATATACTCCAGGCTCACTCGAATATGTCAATCGGGTAATCATGGCGCCATTTTGGGCGGATGTGGACACGCGAAATTTATCCTCGAATGTGACCAGCTTTTCAGCGCCAGATGGGTATGTGAGTGATAAATCAGCTTTTGGAGTTACCTATCAAAATGTGGGTTACTTCGATGTCAGGGGAGACAAACTCAATAGCTTTCAAATGATATTGATCAACCGACAAGACACGGGAATCAACAATTTTGACTTAGAGTTCAATTATAATAAAATTATTTGGGAAACAGGAGATAGAAGCGGAGGAACCGATGGTCTTGGAGGTGCGAGTGCTCGCATTGGATTCGGAGATGGCGCGGGGACTTTCACTGAAGTAGCCGGTTCTGGTGTTCCATCAACCTTCCTAGATTCAAATCAAACGACCGGACTGAAATACAAGATGCTTGGTTCTAATATACCGGGTCGCCTCATTTTCCGTTTCCGAAACGGGTCTCCAGAAGGTTCCTTCACAGTTAGCGCCGGACCAAACCAAATGCTATCATCAAATCAACTTGGATCCTTTCAGTTGTCTGGATCTGTGAATCCACCAAATATTCCAGGAATCACTTATGAATGGACAGAAATTTACGGCCCTTTCGATGTTGCATCGATTTCAGATTCTACCATTTTGAATCCGACAGTGTCGATTACGGGTTTGGGCACCCGGAGATTCAGACTGACTGCGACTGCAATGTTCGACTCGGTGCGGACGGCGGTAAGTTCAATAGTTGAAATCGGCACTCCGACACTTGAAGTTTCAGCCGGCGAAAACATGTATATCGAATATCCAGCTCCTCTTTCGATTCAATTGCAAGGGGCGGCAAGCTTTTCCGAAGGAGGGAATGTTTCAGTGACATGGATTCAACTAGGGGGTGAAGAAGCCGTTATGAGTAGTCCCAATTCCCTTTCACCTACTGTGACTTTGCCTGGACCTGGCGTTTATTATTTTGGGATCACTGCAACCACGGGCCACTCACCGCCCTTCGTCCAATCCTCGGAAGTCACAGTTGAGTATTACCAAGAGTAAAAACATTGAATTTCATGAAAATTAAAATCCTTACCGTCCAATTGCTACTCGCCATTCCCATGCTCGCGGCATCGACGCTGAGTCTCACCTACAGCAATGACACTGCACCCGGATTCGCGTTCAAGGATGTCACGGGGGCTTTACTCACGCCGGGCCTTGAACTCGTATCTCAAGATGGCGCGGTTTTGGAAGTGGGTTATTACACTCTAGCAACCACGGAGAATCCGTTTGCTGGCGCTTGGGTCACGATGGTCGGACCCTCGATACCTGCATCCACGTTCGCGACAATCGGTGACAAGACCGATGGTGCTGCCGGGCTTTTCAACCGCAGCACGGGATTTGGCACGACTCCTTTGGGGCCGTATGCGTTTCCGGCAAATGGCACGCAGATGAGCATCCGTTTTTTCAATGCTCCGGCATCACAGGTATCCACACACTATAATGCGGTTTCATCTGTTGACTGGATCTGGCCAGGACAAGGCGACCCGCAGACGCAATTCAACATGAATGTGGCATCCGCTTCCTCTTTGGTCTGGCTCGATGGAACGGGCAGTGCCTTCCGAACGACCATTGCAGTTCCGGAACCTGCCGCTCTGATTCTAATCTCCTGTGGCGCGGTGATCTGGTCGGGAAGGCGGCGGAGGATTTAGCAAACCTGCCAGATTTATGTTCATCACTGCCGAGGCAAGCTGCCGGATCCATCCTACGGAAGGATGATCTGGAGGGCGTGGTGGTCGCTGATCTCCGTCGGGGTTTTGAGCATCGTGGCCTTGAGGTCGCCGAGACCTAACGTGAAGAAGTAATCGAAGGTGGTGGGCTCGAACTTGCTGTCAGGCCGGCTGATCCAGGTGAGGCGTTCCTTCTTGGGAGTCTCCGCCCACGTGTTGCGGAAACCGGCGCCAGTCATTTCCTCCACGACCTTGCAGAGCGGGAACTGGCCGTCGTGGTTGGTGTTGAAATCCCCGGTGGCGATCCAGCCGCCGATTTTCCTGCCCAGGAAGGCTTTTTCCACCACGGCGCGCTGGGCGATGAGCTGCTTGGTCTGGTCGAGGCGCATGGCGGCGACATCGGCGGCTTCGCCTCCGTTGCTTTTCAAATGGACGCCGTAAACCATCAGCAGGTCGCCGTTTTTTTGTTCGAGCGCGGCATAGGAGAATCCGCGGGAAATGTTGGGAACGTTGGCTTTCCACGCTTCCCAAGTAGCGGCACGGCAGGCGAGCTTGGAAGCGATGCCGACTTGCTGCGGGCGGATTTCCCCGGTCTCGGGATCGACAAAACTGCTTACCACATGGGTCTTGAGCCCCGGAACGGCGGAGACGAGTTCGTCGAACGCCGCCCAGTCCCGGATCTCGACCCCAATGAATACGTCGGGATTGATTTTCTGAAGTGCGGCGCGGGCGTCCTTCATGTGAGCGTCGGCATCCCTTTCTGAAGCGGTCGGGCGCTTGCCGGGAAACCATTCGAGATTCCAGGTGACGACTTTGAGCGGAGCCGCTGAAAGTGCGGTGGCGAAGGAGAGGACAACGAGCAGACTGCGGAGAAGGGTGTTCAAGGAGATGGGAATGGGTGAGGGGTTGAGTATATAACTCCCTCAAAGCATGGAGAAGGCCAATTGCGTGACGGTTATTTCACGGGTCCATGCTTCTCATTTCAACTTCACCAGGTTCTCGCATTCGCGGCCGGCCTCGAAGTCCGCCAGATTTGCCAGAGTGGTCTTCGTGATGTTGGTCATGGCCTCCACTGTGAAGAACGCCTGGTGGCCGGTGACGAGCACGTTCGGGAAAGTGGTGAGACGCATGAAGACGTCGTCCTGGATGATTTGAAACGAGAGGTCCTCGAAAAACAGCTCGGATTCCTCTTCATAAACGTCGAGCGCCAGCCCGCCGATGCGGCCACTCTTGATGGCGGCGATGGCGGCTTCCGTATCGATCAAGGCGCCACGGCTCGTGTTCACGATGAAGACGCCGTCGCGCATCTTCGCGAGCGTGCTTTCCTGAATGATGTGGTGGGTCTGTGGCATCAGCGGGCAGTGCAGGCTGATGGCGTGGGAGCGGGCGAACAGCTCGTCGAGACTCACGTAGCTGACGCCGGCCTTCACACATTCCGGATTGGGAGCAACGTCGTAGGCGAGCACCTCGCAGCCGAAGCCGGTCATGATGCGGGCGAAGATGCTGCCAATGATGCCGGTGCCGATCACACCCACGGTCTTGCCATTCACGTCGTGACCGATGAGTCCGTCGATGGAGAAATTTCCCTCGCGCACGCGGTTGTATGCCTTGTGGACGTGACGGTTGATGCATAACAGAAGTGTCACCGCATGTTCTGCAACAGCGTAGGGTGAGTAGGCGGGCACGCGGGCGACCTGAAGTCCGAGTGATTTCGCCGCTGCCAGATCCACATTGTTGAACCCGGCGCAGCGCATGGCGATGAAGCGGGTGCCGCCTTGGTGGAGCCGCTCCAGCGTGGTCGCGTCCAGCACGTCATTCACGAAGGCGCAAACGGCGGGCGCGCCCAGCGCGAGGTGGGCGGTTTCGGGTTTGAGTCGGTTTTCGATGAACTCCAGCCCGTGACCGAACGGCGCGTTGTGCTCGGTGAGAAACTGCTCGTCGTAGGGCTTGGTGCTGAAAACGGTGACCTTCATGATAGAGACGGTTAGTTCAAGGTGTCGGGCCATCCCTGACGAACGACTTGGTGGCCGTCAGGCGGATGGGCAGATTCACCTTGGTGGTTTCCGCACCCTTGATCGTGGTCGTGGCGATGGTCCCTTTGAGTTCGAGGACTTCGTCGAGCATGGTCTCCAGATTCACGATCACCTCGCCCTTGAGATCGACGGAGGCATCCTCCTCGACTCCGTCCGGCCGGAAGTCCGAGCCGGTGCTGCGGATCGACACATCGATGACGGCGAGCCTGCGGGCCGCACTGTTGCGAACCTGGCGGAGTGTCATGGTGCCGATGGTCTGGGCCTTGGAAACGTCCTTTTCAATGGTCATCCGGATCCAGGCCGGGTCGAATTCCCAGGAATCGCCGACGTTGATCTCGCGCGCAGGGTACCAGTCCCGTCTCAGATAGACCTTGAGTTCCTCGATCTCGGATCGGACCCGGGTGAGGGGCAATGAGCCGTCGAGTTCGAAATGCCAGTCCCCCGTGGGCGACTTGGACATCGCGAACATCTTTCCGACGAGAGGGCTCTGGTCGGTGATTCGTTCCTCCTTGCCGTTGATGACGGTCTTGGTGGTGGTGGTGATTTTGGGAACGCGGACCATGCCGCGGCGGGTTCCGTCGGCGGCCGGCGTGCGGAAGGTCCAGACCAGGTCGCGCTCGCGGGTGATTTCGATTTTACCGGTGCTGGATTCGCCCAGGTAGTTGCGCTGGATGGTGCCTCCGAGGGTTTCCGAAAAGGTGACGAGGCGCACGCTTTCGCCAGGCTGGCCGCGGACCGGGCCGATGGTGATTCCGGCGGATGCTAGAGAGGCGGGGATCGTGAATGCGATGGCAAGTAACGGCAGGGACAATCGTTTCATGGAGACCAAGATTTCCGATTGAGGAAATCGCGGTCAATCCCAATCGGGAGAAAGAATGGCGGGACTTCTCAGGAAGGTGGGTTTGAGCGGTGGGGATGGGAACGTGATAAGACACTGACAATCCGCGACCGGTTCCGAATATGCTTGTGACGGGCAGATGGATTTGGAGACTCGATTAGTCAGGATAAGTGAAAAGTCCGGATCGAAATGTACCAGTCGGGAGATTCCACCTGCCGTTGACCCGGGCAACTTTATTTCCCTTGAGATCCAAGCCAGTGATCGAAACGCAGTCGAATTTGAATCGTCAATGAAGTCTCATTCTATCAGTCCTGATCCGGATGACAACGAACTCGTCGCGCTGATGAAGCGATTTGAGGAATCGGAAGCCGCGTTGAAGGCACATCTGGCAAACGCATCGGCAGGGTTGGGTGGATCCACGGGTTCAACATTGCTGTTCAAAAGGGCGCAGCAGCAGGCCATGGAAATGCAAACAAGCATTCTTGACGCGCTTCCTGCCCACGTCGCGCTGGTGAACGAATCAGGCGTGATTATAGCTGTCAACAGGGCGTGGAGGCGGTTTGCGGCGGCCAACGGCTATCAGGAAGGGAAGTCCCCGCTGGGCACGAATTATCTGGAGATTTGCGAGCGCGCGGTTGGCGAGGGGACCGAGGGTGCGCACGCGGCGGCTGCGGGGATCCGCCGGGTCCTGAGCGGTGAACTCGGATTCTTCAGTCTCGAATATCCCTGCCACTGGCCGGACAAACCCGGCTGGTACCGTCTTGATGTATCTCCTCTGAGCGAGTATGCGCTGGCCGGCGCCATGATCATGCACTCGGATATCACCGGGAGCAAACTGATGGAGTTCCATCTCCAGCGACTGAACCGCCTGCACTCGGTGCTCAGCAAGTCGAGCGATGTCATTGTCCGCATCAGTGACCGACAGGATCTCTACGATGCGGTCTGCCGGATCATCGTGAAGAACGGCCAGGTGCTCCATGCCTGGATCGCCGAACTGGATGCCAAGGGATACAGAATTCAGCCGCTCGCTTCCAGTGGTGCGGGGCAGGGCTTGCCGGGGGATTTGCAGATCTCCGTTGCCGAGGGGCCCTCCAGCAATGGTCCGTTAGGCACATCCTTGCGCACCGGAACGAACGATGTTTGCAACAACGTGGCAAACGACCCCCGGATGAAACCCTGGTGGCTGTTGGCACGGCGGCATGGGGTTCGGGCCAGCGCATCGTTTCCCATCAAAGTCAGTGGAGAGGTGATCGGTGCCCTGGTCATCGCGGTGGAGGAAGTGGACTACTTCCAGGTTGACGAGATCGACCTCTTGAAATCCGTGGCGGAGGGAATTTCCTTCGCACTCGAGTCGAGTCATCTCGAGGTGCAGCGCCTCGCGGCGGAGCAGGCTTCGCGGGCGAGCGAGCAACGGTTCGCGAACGCGTTCGAGCAGGCCCCCATCGGGATGGCTCTGGTTTCACCTGAGGGCGGTTTTATCAGGGTGAACCGTTCCCTCTGCAACATGGTCGGTTATGCGGCCGCCGATTTGCTCGGCAGGGGTTTGCTCGATCTAACCCATCCCGCCGACAGGCAAGCCGACATGGAGGGACTGTTGGTCATGTTGGAAGGCGAAGAGAAATCCTATCAACTGGAGCAGCGGTTCTTGCACCAGGACGGCGGCGAGGTGTGGGCATCCGTGAGCGTCTCGATGGTTAGGGATGATGAGGGAACTCCACTTCACCTGATCGCCCAGATTCAGGACATCAATGAGAAGAAACTCGCCGAGTTGGAGATCCGCCGGAAGACGGAACTGCTCCGGGCAGTGACGGAAGGCACGCCCGACACGATTTTCGTGAAAGACGTGGAAGGCCGTTACCTGTTCCTCAACGAGGCTGCGGCGCGTTTCTTCGGGCGGCCGGTGCATGAGCTGATAGGCAGGCTGGACTCCGAGATCTTCCCGCGTCAGGAGGCGCACCTGCTTCAGCAAAGAATGCAGGAGGTCATCGAGTCGGGAAATCCCGTCATCTTTGAAGAGACGCTCACTTCCGGCGGGATGACACGCACCTTTCTGGCCATGAAGGCACCCTATCGTGATGGAAGTGGAAAGGTTGTTGGAACCATCGGAATCTCTCGCGACATCTCCGACTACAAGCGCGCGGAAGAAACAGCCTACATCAGCGAGGAGCGCTTCCGAATGTTGAGCAAAGCCACGAATGATGCGATCTGGGATTTGGATCTGATTACGAAAACCCTGTGGTGGAACGAGGGGTTTGAGACCATGTTCGGCTACGACCGCGAGGAAATCGAGCCGACGAGCGAGTCGTGGTCCAAGCGGGTGCACCCGGAGGATGCCGAGGCTGTCATCCGTGATGTTCAGAGGGCGATCGAATCCGGTGAACATAGCTGGACGGGCGAATATCGTTTTGGGCGAAAGGACGGCAGCTATGCTTTTGTGATGGACCGTGGGCACATCATCCGGGACGAGACGGGCGCGGCCATTCGCATGATCGGCGGCATCACCGATCTGACCGAACGTCGGCGGGTCGAACTGGCTTTGCGGCAGAGCATCAACCGACATCGTTCGACGTCGCTGCATCTGAGCAACATTCTGGATTCTTCGCTGGACATGATTTGCTCGTTCGACGGGGATGGGCGGTTTACACAGGTGAACACCTCATGCGAGGCCGTGTTCGGCTACACGCCGGAAGAGCTGTTGGGAACCTGGTTCATCGAAAAAGTGCTGCCTGAGGACGTCCTCAAGACCCAACAGGAAGCCAGGACGGTCATGGCGGGCCGAGTGACCCGCAATTTTGAGAACCGGGTGGTCAGGAAGGATGGCGTGATCAAGCACGTCCAGTGGTCCGCCCGGTGGTCGGAGGTGGAGCGGACCATCTACTGCGTGGCCCGCGACATGACGGAAGCCCGCAAGGACGCGGAGCGTATCTCCGAGCAGGCATCGCTATTGGACAAGGCGACCGACGCGATCTTCGTGCGCGATTTGGACGATCGCATCACCTATTGGAACGAGAGTGCCGCACGGCTCTACGGCTGGACGGCGGACGAGGCGCTCGGCCAATCCGTTTTCCTGCTGTTGCACCGCGAGGAAGATGCCGAGGAATTCATGCAGGCCTCCAAAAGCCTGCTGGCGACCGGAGAGTTCTCAGGGGAGTGGTTCAAGGTCGACAAATCCGGGCATCAACGGGCGGTCGCCGCGCGGTGGACGCTTGTGTGTGATGAAAAGCTCCATCCCAAGTCCATTCTCTCCATCAATACGGACATCACGGAGCGCCGGAGCCTTGAACAACAGTTCCTGCGGGCGCAGCGCATGGAAAGCATCGGCACGCTCGCCGGCGGCATTGCCCACGACCTCAACAACGTGCTCGCACCCATCATGATGTCCATCGATCTGTTGAAAATGCGGGAACATGATTCGATGCGGCTGAACGTCCTGTCCACCATCGAGACCAGTGCGAAACGTGGTGCGGACATGGTCCGGCAGGTGCTCACCTTCGCCCGAGGGATGGAGGGCGCGCGACTTGAGGTGCGGGTCTCCTCCCTGCTCGCGGAGGTACAGAAAATTGCCAATGAGACATTTCCCAAGAACATCGAAGTGGGCGGCTCGATACCCGGGGACCTCTGGACGGTGGAGGGGGATGTCACCCAACTCCATCAAGTGATGCTGAATCTTTGTGTGAATGCCCGCGACGCGATGCCCGAAGGCGGCATGCTGACGGTCTCTGCCAGGAACCTGATTCTTGACGAGCAATATGCAGGCATGGACCTGGAGGCCAGGCAGGGCCATCATGTGATGATCCAAGTGGAAGATAACGGCACCGGCATGTCCGCCCAAGTCGTTGACCGGATCTTCGAGCCGTTTTTCACCACCAAGGAACCCAGCAAAGGAACCGGTCTGGGACTTTCCACCACGCTCGCAATCATCAAGAGCCACGGCGGTTCGATTCGGGTTGAGAGTAAACCGGGAAACGGCACGAAATTCCGCGTCTATCTACCCGCCCTGCCGGCGGAGCTTCATGAGGAGAAAGTCCCGCAGCCCGAGGCCATTCCTCGGGGTAACGGCGAGCTGATCCTGGTGGTCGACGACGAGGCTCCGGTGCGCGAGATTACCCGGCAGACGCTGGAAGCTTTCGGCTATCAGGTGATTGTGGCGGAGGACGGAGTCGATGCGGTCGCCATTTACGCCCGTGAAAAGAGCCGGATCGCGGTGGTGCTCACGGATATGATGATGCCGCTGATGGACGGTCCAACGACGATCAAGGTGTTACTGAACCTCAATCCGCAAGTCCGGATCATCGCTGCCAGCGGACTGGATTCCAACCGCCACATCATTGGATCCACCACCACCGGCGTCAGTCATTTTCTCACAAAACCTTTCACGGCAGAAGCCTTGTTGAAAGAGCTTGGCACCATCCTGAGCGAGGAGATTCCCACAACACAGTCCCATGATTGAGCCTCCCGCCATCGATGAATCGCAGCGATCCGGATTTGTTTCCAGGCGCGCGTGGAAGGTCGCCATGGCCTACGCGTTGTTTGCCACGCTTTGGATTTGTTTTTCCGACAGCGCCCTGAAGGTGCTGCTGGCGGACTCGGAGCTGCTGGTGAAGTGGAGCATGCTCAAGGGGCTGGGCTTCGTGGCGGTGACTTCGGTTCTGCTGTTGCTGATGATGAGGCAGACCTTCGGAAAGATTGAAGCCGGTTATGTTTCGCTTAAGGAGAAAGAGGACGAGCGCCGGGCGCACGAGGTGGAAATCCTCAGAATCAGCCGCTTGTATTCCGCGCTCAGCCAGGTGAATCAGGCCATCGTCTGGACACCCGATCGTGAAGAGCTGCTGACCAAGGTGTGTCGGGTACTCGTCGAGTTCGGGGAGTTCCGCATGGCATGGATCGGCTGGCACTCTCCGGAAAAAAGGGAACTGGTGCCGGTGGCGGTCTGGGGTGACCAGACAGGGTATCTCGATAGCATCCGGGTCTATACCGACGATCGCCCGGAAGGCAGCGGCCCGACAGGAATCGCGTTTCGCGAGGAACGGTATCACGTGTGCAACGACATGTTGGAGTCCGAATCTCTTCTGCCTTGGCGTTCGGAATTCGAGCCGCGTGGCTATCAGGCGCTGGCCGCGTTCCCGATCCGGATGAATGGCGCAGTCTGTGGTGTGCTGACGGTTTACTCGGAATTTGCGGGTTTTTTCCAAGACAAGGAAGTGGCCTTGTTGGAGGAGGCGGCTCTGGATGTTTCCTTCGCCTTGGAAAATTGCGCACGGATGGAAGAACACCGGAATGTCGAAAACGCACTGCGTGCAAGTGAGGAGCGCTATCGGACCACTCTCGACAGCATGATGGAAGGCTGCCAGCTGGTGGACTTCGACTGGCGCTATCTCTACCTAAACGACGCCGCGGCCGTCCACAACCGCAGGCCCAACACGGACCTGCTGGGAAACCGCATGTCCGACATGTGGCCGGGCATCGAGGAGAGCGTCGCCTTTGTCCCGCTCAGGCGGAGCATGGAACTGCGCGTCGCGGATCATCATGAAACGGAGTTCGTTTTCCCTGACGGCTCTTCGGGCTGGTTTGACGTGAGATGCCACCCGATTCCCGAGGGCATCTTCATTCTATCCATCGACATCACGGAACGGAAAAGGATGGAGTGTTCCGTGCGTGAGAGCGAACAGCGCTTCCGGCAGCTGGCCGAGAGCGTGAACGAAGTCTTCTGGCTGACGAACCCCTCGAAGGATCACATCCTCTACGTCAGTCCCGCCTTTGAAAAAATCTGGGGCATCTCCTGTCGCGAGCTGTATGACCGCCCTCGTATCTGGCTGGAAGCGATCCATCCGGATGACCGGGAGCGGGTCGCACACTCGGCGATGACCCGGCAGACTCTCGGCGAATATGACGAAATCTATCGAATACTGCGTGCTGACGGATCGATTCGCTGGGTTCACGACCGGGCGTTCCCGATTTGTGACGAAGGGGGAAACGTCTATCGGCTGGCAGGCACCGTCGTGGACGTCACAGAGAGCAGGTTGGCTTCCGCGGAACTGGCCCGCTCCAACCGCGCCTTGAGGATGCTCAGCGAGTGCTGCGAGGCGCTCACCCGGATCACGGATGAAGGTGAGTTGATCCAGGATGTCTGCCGCCTCGCGGTGGAGATCGGCGGCTATCAGGTGGCATGGGTCGGATACGCGGTGGACGATGAGGGGCGCTCGATTTTTCCGATGACGCATGCCGGCAGTGAGAATGGATATTTCAGCGAAATCAAACTCACTTGGGCGGATGACGATCCCATCAGCAAAGGTCCCGCAGGGCGAACCATCAAGGAGGGAAAAGTTGTGATATGCAGGGACATCAAGCAGGAATCCGAGTATTTCCACTGGCGGAAGCAGGCCCTGAACCATGGCTGTCGCAGTGTCATCTGCCTGCCGCTGCGGGATGAAGACCACACATTCGGACTGCTCAGTTTGCATTCCGGACAAGTCAGTGAGGCGGGAGATGACGAAATCAAACTGCTTCAGGATCTGGCAGATGACCTCGCGTTCGGAATCGTCAACATCCGCTCTCAAATCGACCGCCGGCGGATGGAGTCTGCCATGTTGAAGGTGGCTGCCAGTGTTTCCGCCAGTGCGGACGACCGGTTTTTCATGCAGCTCGCTCTGAATATGGCGGAAGCATTGGGAGCGGAGGCTGGCTTCATCGCGCGTCTCATGCCGGAGCCCCCCTTGACTTCGAAAACAATCGCCGCGGTGGCCGGAGGCAGGGCTCTGGAGATTTTCGAGTATCTGCTGGAGGGCACTCCATGCGAACTATTGTTAGAATTGGAGGATTTGTGCGTGGTACATGGCAGGTTGATGGAAACCTTTCCCGGTGTGCCTGAATTCGCCGGAATGGAAATGCAGGCCTATGTGGGGCGTCGGCTCGTCAGCTCCGCCGGCCAGCTCGTGGGATTCATCGCCGTGCTTTTCAAGGACAAGCTGAAAGACGTCGATTTTGTCTCATCCACCCTGCGGATCTTCGCCACCCGCGCCGCCGCCGAACTCGAACGCCTGGAGTCGGACGCGCGAATCCTCGAGCAGGCGTCCTTGTTGGACAAGGCGCAGGATGCCATCATCGTACGCGGTCTGGACCACCGGATCATCTACTGGAACCGGAGCGCGGAGCGCCTGTATGGTTGGTCCGCCAGTGAAGCCGTCGGAGGCAACATCAGGGAAATGCTCTACGCATCGCCGGAGGCGTTTCTGGCAGCCACCCAAGCCACCTTGGACTCCGGCGAGTGGGTCGGCGAGATCGAGCAGCTGACGAGGGACCGCCGGCAGAAGGTGGTCGAAGGGCGCTGGAGTCTCGTGCACGATTCGCAGGGAAATCCCAAGTCCATTCTCGCCATCAATACAGACGTCACCGAGCGCAAGTTGCTGGAGCGGCAGTTTCTGAGGGCCCAGCGATTGGAGAGCATCGGGACCCTGGCCGGGGGAATCGCCCATGATCTCAACAACGTGTTGGCCCCGATCATGATGTCGATCGATCTGCTCCGCAACCACATCACCCGTCCCGGCGGGGTTGAGATCCTCGATCTGATAGGAGCAAGCGCTCGCCGTGGAGCGGAAATGGTGGGACAGGTGCTGGCTTTCGCCCGGGGAGTCGAGGGGCGGTCCATCGTGGTGGACGTCTCGCAAGTGGTCGGTGAGTTGGTTAGAATCATCCAGGATACCTTTCCGAAAAACATTCGGGTTGAAACGACCATCCAACCGGATCTCTGGATGATCAAGGGGGATCCGACGCAGCTCCACCAGGTGCTTCTCAACCTGTGCGTGAACTCCCGGGACGCCATGCCGGACGGCGGGCTGATCCGTCTGAAACTGGTTAACTTCACGATCGACGCGCACTACGCGGCGATGAACATCGAAGCCCGGCTGGGTCCACATGTCATGATCGATGTGGAAGACTCCGGCCATGGAATTTCGAGGGAAATCATCGATCAGCTGTTCGACCCGTTTTTCACCACCAAGGAAGCGGGCAAGGGAACCGGACTGGGCCTCTCGACCTCGCAGGCGATTGTCAAAAGCCACGGGGGATTCATCCGTGTGGCCAGCGAGCCCGGAGCTTCGGCCCGTTTCCAGATCATGCTGCCGGGCGATGCGGAGTTGAGCGTCACTCCGGCGCGTCTCCATGCGGTGAGTGTTTTCCAGGGCAACGGCGAGACCCTGCTGGTCGTGGACGACGAGAATTCCATCAGGCAGATCACCCGGCAGACGCTCGAAGGATCCGGCTACAAGGTCATCCTGGCCGCAGACGGTTCCGAAGCGGTTGCGGCTTATGTTGCCCATCAGGACGAGATCTCGCTGGTCATCACCGACATGATGATGCCGGTGATGGATGGCCAGGCCACGCTTCACGTGTTGAGGCGTCTTGCCCCGACGCTCAAAATCATCGGGGTCAGTGGAATCGGTCCCAATGGCAAGGATTCCAGAACGGAAGACCCCGCGTTCAACCACTTCCTGCGCAAGCCCTACACGGCCGAGCAGTTGTTAGGTGCGATCCGGCTGGTGTTCGCGAACGGTTCCTGACGATCTGCCGACTGCCACCCTACGCGATGGCGTGAGATTGAGGGGTTGATTCCACCTGCGGACGGCCGCATCTTCAACGCGTTCCTGTTTCGGCTGAATCTTCTCCCCCGGAGAGCCCCATCCCCAAAACAAATGAACACCAAAGCGAAGATTCTAATCGTTGATGACGAAGCCCCCATGCTCTTCGTCATCCAGCACCTCCTGAGAGTGGAGGGATACGAGGTGAGCACGGCCACCAACGGCAAGGTTGCGATCGAGATCGCTTCGAACCAGAAATTCGACCTGATCATGACGGACCTGATCATGCCCCGGATGGATGGAATCGAGATGATTCTCGCCCTGCGGGTGACCCATCCGGATACTCCAGTGATCGCGATGTCCGGAGGGTGGAACGGCGGATCGCAAAGCTACCTGCGCCTCGCCGCCACGCTCGGAGCCAGCCAGACCCTCGCCAAACCATTCGACAAGGCTTCCCTGTTGAACGCGGTCGAAAGCGAAATCGGCAAGCCACAGCGGCTTTCCGCCTGATCCGGATCATTTCAGCAAAGCCCAGATCGGCTGCGGCCAGAAGCCGAGCACAAGCACGGCGATCGTTAGAACCGCGACGCAAACCTTGCTGATTGGTGGCAGAACGACGGCCTTTGCATCGGTGGGGGCGGCCCACCACATGGCGCGGACGACATTGAAGTAATAATAAAATCCGGCCGCCGCGGCGATGAATGCAATGCCGACGCCCCACCAAAGCTTGGCTTCGACGGCGAGCGAGAAGACCAGGAACTTGCCAATGAAGCCGGCGGTGAGCGGCACGCCGGCGAGAGCTGCCAGCAAGACAGTCAGTGCCACAGCAAGTTGTGGGTTGGTTTTTCCAAGACCGTTGAAGTCGGTGATGTTTTCCCCATCGCGCTGGATGCGGACCTGGGCGAGGATGAAGAAAACGCCAAGCGTCATGAGCAGATAGGTGGCGAGGTAGAAGGAGACGACCTGCGTGGAGCCGAGTGAGGTGGCGGTTTCAGTTTTCCAAGCGGCGAGCGCGAGGATGAGGAATCCGGCGTGAGCGATGGAGGAGTAGGCGAGCAGACGCTTGAAGTTCGTCTGCGGGATGGCGGCGAGGTTTCCGAACAGCAGGGTGGCGCACGCGATGACAAGAAGCAGCGTGATCACCGGGCCGCGGGTCAGGTCGCTGGAAAGGAAGGGCTCGAGGAAACGGATGGTGAGGATGAATCCTGCGGCTTTCGATCCGACGGATAGAAACGCGGTGGTCGGAGTGGGCGCTCCCTGATAGACGTCCGGTATCCAGACCTGCATGGGAACGGCTCCCATTTTGAAACCAAGACCGACCATCACGAGGGCGATGCCGAAGAGCAGCGGGGTGGTGTTGGTGATGAGCGTGAGGCGCTCGGGAATTTCCACCAAGCTCATGGTGCCGGTGGTGCCGTAAACCCACGCGATTCCATAGACGAGAAAGCCCGTGCTGAGCGCGCCGAGGATGAGGTATTTCACCCCCGCTTCGAGCGAGCCGACATTGCGGCGCATGTAGGCGACGAGGATGTAGAAGGTGACGGTGACAAGTTCGAGCGCGACGAAGGCCCCGGCGAGGTCCTTGGCGGAGGCGAGCCACATCATGCCGGCGCAGGCGAAGACGGGGAGGGCGTAGAATTCGCCGGTGCCATTTTCGGACTCGGGACCTTCGGTATAGCGGGCGAGAATTTTCCGATAGTCAACGGCGAGCAGCAGGACAAAGATGGTGGTGACTAGGGCGAAAATTTTGTAGAATTTCGCGAGGCCGTCGAAGTTGTAAAAGTTCCACAGCGGCCACTTGGCCCACGCGGCGTCTGGCTTTGCATCCGGCCCGATGGCGGTGAATGTAAGTAGCAGAACGACTGCGAGCCCGATGACGGCGGAGATGCCGACCCAGGCTTTGCTCTTGCACGAGCAAAAGGTCTCGGCCATCAGCAGGATGATGCCGAGGGTGACGGTCAGGGCTTCTAGGTAATAGGCGGGCATGGGAAGAATCTTGGAGATCTGTCGGATTGGTCGGATCAGTCGAATCGATCTGATCTCTTATTTGAGAAGATTGAGCAGAAGGTTTGGATAGAGTCCCACTGCGAACAGCGCGAGCACCAGCAGCGTGGCGGGGACGCGGTCTGCCAGCGTGAGGTCGGCAGCGGCTTCGGTGGATTTCACTGCCGGACCTTGGAAGATGCTGCGATAGGCGCGGAGCATGTAAACGGCGGAGATGACCACGCCCCAGATGGATAAGATGCAGGCGATCTGCACGGGTCCGAGACCTTGAGTGCCGTCGTAACCAGCGAAGGCGGAGAGGAAGACGAGGATTTCACCGGAGAAATTGGCAAGGCCTGGAAGTCCGATGGAAGCCATGGCGGCGATGCCGAAGAGGAACGCAAGTCCAGGCGCGGATTTGGCGAGGCCGCCGAGGTCCTGGAGGTCGAGCGTGCCGGTGTTGCGCTCGATGCGGTCGGCGAGGCCGAAGAGCAGGGCGATGGAAACACCGTGGGCGAACATCAGCACGATGGCGGCGGAACGGGCGAGCGGGTTTTCCGGGAAGGCGACCAGCGCGGCGATGGCGAGGAAGATGTAGCCCATGTGCATGACCGAGGAGTTGCCGAGCATGAGGTCGAGGCGCTTCTGGGAGATGGTGACCCAGCCGACCCATAGGATGTTGCCGAGCAGCAGGACGAGCAGGGGAGTGAGCCAGAATTGCAGGCCTTCCGGCACGAGCGGGATTGCGAGGCGGAGCAGACCGTAGAGGCCGAATTTTTTCAGCACCCCGGCGTGCAGCATGGCCACTGGCGCGGGAGCGCTGGCATACGCCGGAGCCGCCCACGAGTGAAATGGGAAGAGCGAAACGAGCGTGCCGAAGCCGACAATGAGCAGGGCGGCGATGCTCTTCTGGGCAACCGGGTCGATGGATCCTGCGGCGGCGACCATCTTTACCATGTCGTAGGTGCCGGTGGCGTTGGCGAGCCAGACCAGACCTGCTAGGAGAATGATGGAACCAAGTCCCAGATAGATGGTGATTTTCCAGGCGGCAGCGCGGCGGTCGCCACGGCCGAGGATGCCGATCATCAGGAAAGTGGGGACAAGCGCGAGTTCGTGGAAGGCGTAGAAGAAAAACAGGTCGGTCGCGGCGAAGGCACCGAGCGCGCCGCCGGAGATGAGGAGGGAGGAACCGAAGTAGAGTTTCTCGCGGCCTTCCGGGGCTTTTCCGGAAAGCACGGCGGCTAGGGTGACGATCACGGAAAGCAGGACCATGATGACGCTCATGCCATCGATGAAACCGAACGAAAGGTTGAGCGCGGGCTTTTCAAGGACCGGTGCGGAGAAGGACCAGAACGAGGATTTCCTTGTGAAAACCGCAGCGAGGCCGAGCGCGAGGTTGATCGCGGACGCAGCGATGGCGGTGAGCCGGGCGGGCGCGCCGAAGAGGATCGCGATGAACGCGAGGATCGGTAGGAAGACGAGGAGGAGGAGCATGTTGAAAGTTTGCTAGATGCTAGTTTTCAGTTTTCAGAAAGCCGTAAAATAGACGACGAGGATGACTCCGAGGCCAAAGACAAAAGCATATCCCTGGAGGCTGCCGGACTGGACTTTGCGGAAAAGGTTGCCCAAGGACTCGGCGGCGCGGCTGAGACCGCCGACGATGAGGCCGTTGATGAGGAACTCGTCGAAGAAGCCGATAATGGCGGAGAAGGCGTCCTGGAAATAACGGACAATGAAGTTGTCGTAGAGGCTGTCGACGTAGAAGCGGTTGCGGAAGAGCGGGATGGAAACCGGATCATTCTCCTTGCCCCTGTAGAGCATGAATCCGGCGATGAGTCCGAGAATGAGCGAAGCGATGGAGGCTCCAAGAATGATCGCGTGGCCGTCCACGTGGCCGTTATGGACAGGGCGGTAGGCGTTGAGCGGGCTGCTGATGAAGGCGAATCCGGAAATGACGGCCATCACCGCGAGCAGCGAGAGCGGCAGCAACATGAGCGGTCCGACTTCGTGCGCATGATCGGCACCGTGGTCGCGGGGTTTGCCCAGGAACGCGACGACGAACAGGCGGGTCATATAGAAAGTCGTTAGGAATGCGACGAAGATGGCGATGCCGAAGAGCGCTTTGTTTCCACCGTAGGCGGCGGCGAGGATTTCCTCCTTCGACCAAAAGCCGGAGGTGACGTAGGGAACGGCGATGAGAGCGGCGGTGCCGATGGCGAAGGTGAGTCCGGTAATCGGCATTTTCTTGAGCAGGCCACCCATTTTCCAGATGTCCTGTTCGTGGTGGCAGGCGTAGATCACCGCGCCGGAGCCGAGGAAGAGTAGGGCCTTGAACCAGGCGTGGGTGAAGAGATGGAACATGCCGGCCTCACCCGCGACGAGGCCCACGGCCATGACCATGTAGCCGAGCTGGGAGAGAGTGGAATAGGCGAGGATTTTCTTGATGTCGTCCTGCTGGGTGGCCATCAGCGCGGCGGCGAGCGAGGTGATGCCGCCGACCCAGGCGATGACGGTGCTGGAGAAAAAGCCGCTGACCACTTCGGGCGGGAGGTCGAGGGAAAGCTGCACGCGGAAGAGCATGTAAACCCCGGCGGCGACCATCGTCGCGGCGTGGATGAGAGCGGAAACCGGGGTGGGGCCTTCCATGGCGTCTGGCAGCCAGACGTGCAGCGGAAGCTGCGCGGATTTCCCAACAGCCCCGCAGAAGACGCAGAGCAGGGCGATGGAAAGCGTGGTGGTGAAGATGGCACCGTTCGCGGATTGGAAGGCTTTCACGCCCTCGCCCATTGCATCGAAAGAAAGCGCGCCGGTGATCCCCCACAGCATGAGGATGCCGACCATGAAGCCGAAGTCGCCCACGCGGTTGGCGAGGAATGCCTTCTTCGCTGCATCCGCGGCGGAGTCTTTCTGATACCAGTGCCCGATGAGCAGATAGGAACTGAGACCGACCAGCTCCCAGAAGATGAAGGTCATGATGAAGTTGTTCGCCAGCACGATGCCGGTCATCGAGAACATGAAAAGCGACAGGCCAGTGAAGTAGCGGGCTTTCGCCTCGTCGTCCTTCATGTAGGCCAGTGAGAAGATATGGACCAGCATGCCGATGCCGGTTACCACGATCATCATGCCGGTCGAAAGCCGGTCCAGCTTGATGCCGATGTCGATGGAGAAGTCACCGATGGTCGCCCACGGAAATGAGACGGAGCCCGTAGTCTTGAGCAAAAGCAGTGCAATCACGAAGGTGGCCACGGCGGAAGCGGTGGAAACGATCGGAACCAGCCCGGTCTTTTTCAGAACGAGTTGGTTCACCGCCGCGACGATGAGCGGGAGGAAGAGGAGGATCCAAGGCATGAAATTTTAAATGTGGGATTTCAAATTTGAAACTGGCCGGGCATCAGCCCTTGAGCGAGGTCAGCTCGTCGGTGTGGATCGTTTGCCGGGCACGGTAGAGGGCGACAATGATCGCGAGGCCAACGGCGACTTCCGCTGCGGCGACGGTGATGACGAAGAAGACGAGCATCTGCCCGTTATAATCAGGCAGCCCGTTGGGAGTCGGGTTGAAGCGGGAGAATGCGACGAGCGTGAGGTTCGCCGCGCTGAGCATGAGCTCGAGGCACATGAAGACGATGATGATGTTCCGCCGCAGCACCACACCGGCGAGGCCGATGGCGAAGAGTAGTCCGGAGACGAGGAGGTAGTCGTTGAGGGTGGCCATTGAAAGGGGATTGGAGATGGGAGATTGGAGATTGAGGAAGCGTCGTGCGTTGCTGGTTACGAATGTCGAATCTCCCATTTCTAATGTCGATTACTCAGCTTGGCGCTTTGAGAGAACGACGACGCCGACGGTGGCGACGAGGAGCAGGACGCCGAGGATCTGCAGAGGTAGGTTGTAGTCGGTGAAAAGCGTGTGGCCGATGAGGTGAACATCCGGCAGTCTGCCTTGAGTCAAGGTCACCGCAATTTTGCTGTTAGCCGTGATGGTCTGGTTTTCAACAAGGCTTTTAGCTGCTGCGGCGAGGGTTTCCTTGTCGAGGTTCGGGGCGATCTTGTTGGACGAGCGGGACAACACTCCGATGAGCTGCACGGTGAAAGCCGCGACCAGACCGATGCCCGCCGCGATGGGCAACAGAGGCTTGGCGGCTTTTTCCTCATTCTTGAGGTCGAGCAACATGATGATGAAGAGGAACAACACCATCACCGCGCCGGTGTAGACGAGAATCTGGATGACGCCGACGAAGAAGGCGCTGAGGCCGATGAACAAACCCGCGAGACCGACGAAACAGGTGACCACGGAGAGCGCGCTGGACACCGGATTACGGAAGGCAATGACGGAAATACCGCCTATCAGCATGACGGTGGAGAAGAGCCAAAAAAGATAAACGGGCATTGGGGATTAGAGATTGGAGATTGGGGGCGTTTCGGTGGCGGAGCCTTTCGCCTTTGCCGAGCGTTTCAGCCATGACATGTAGCCATTCAAGATGCGAAGAGTTCTACCGAAATGGTCCCGGCCGCTTTGGTAGAGATCGTCTTGAATGAGTGAGTCATCGTGGCAGGTAATGAGCTGGTCCAAGACTTCATTAAGAGATCCCCTTGCTTGTGAACAGAAGCGGTAGTTGTCGAGAAAGTGATAACGACCGTGACCCTCGGCGATGTTGTGAGTGACAGAACGGGATGCCCGTTTGATTTGATCTAATAGATCGAATTCCTTCAGGTTTTTCAGGATAGGAACGATCTGTCGAAAAACGAAAACACGAAGCTCCCGGCCCGCCTTCCAGGCTTCAAGATCCTCAAACGTCTTCGGTGGTTCTTCTTCCATTCCTAATTATCCAATTTTCAAATCCCCAATGTCCCTTATTTTAATTCATTCCACTTGTTGACCAGACCCACGCGGGTGCCACCGATTTCGTAGAGCTTCTTTTTGTCGTGCACCATGTCGGCGCGCTTGAGGCCGGTGATGAGATAGTCCTTGCGCAGATAGATGGCCTGCTCGGGGCAGACTTCCTCGCACATGCCGCAGTAGATGCAGCGGATCATGTCGATGTCGAATTCGAGCGGGCGCTTCTCGACCTTGGCCCATGGATCGTCGGATGGGATCTCGCTGGGAACGATCTTGATCGCCTTGGGCGGGCAGATGAACTCGCATAGCTGGCAGGAAACGCAGCGTTCGCGCCCCTGCTCGTCGGTGACGAGGGTAGGGGCACCGCGGTAGTATTCGGGCATGTGCGAATCCCAGCGTTGCTCGGGGAACTGCATCGTCACTCCGAGACCGGAGGAGGCGAGTTCGTCGGCTCCCACGGATTTCCCACGCAGTGTTTTCACCGCGTGGGTCATGGTGAGGAAGAAACCCTTGATGAGGGCTCCGAAGTAGATTTTCTCGCCGAAGTTGAGTTTCGGGCGCTGGAGTTTGATGACGGCCATGAGAAGAAGGTGTGCGGTGTTGCGGATCAGGCACGGAGAACTTTCGGACTTTCTTCGGATACCTTGGCGACCCAGATCACGGCTGCCGTGACGACAATGAGCAGGACGGCTCCGATGCTGATGATGGCTCCGGTGAGTTCGGGCGCGGCAATGATGAGCGCGGCGAGGAAGACGTTGATCAGCGCTGCTTCGAAAAACACGACCCAGCCGAGTTTCATGAGTTGGTCATAACGGAACCGCGGCACGGTCCAGCGGACGAGGATGAAGAAGAGGATAAAGGCGATGAGCTTGGTGAGGAAACAGCCCATATGGATGAGGCCGCCGAAATAGAAGTCGCCGATGTGGAGCTGGGCGACCATCGCATCGAGGCCGAAGCCGATCGACCATCCGCCGAGGAAGAGGGTGATGATGAGCGCGGAACCGATGACCATGGCGGCATATTCACCCATGAAGAACATGGCGAATTTCATCGATGAGTATTCCGTGTGATAGCCGCCAACGAGTTCGGTCTCGCACTCGGGAAGGTCGAAGGGCATGCGGTTGGTTTCCGCGAAGATGGAGATGGTGAAGATGAGGAAGGCGATGAAGGCGGGGATCCAGAAGAGGAGTTTGCTGGCAAACGTGTGGGCCGCGTCGTGACCCCAGAGCGGGAGTAGTAGCCAGCCGTGGTCGGCTTGTTGTTGGACGATGTTGCTGAGATTGAGGTCACCATAATAGAGCAGCACGGGGATCACCGAGAGGCCGAGCGCGATCTCGTAGGAAATCATCTGCGCGGTAGAGCGCACGCCGCCGATGAAGGGGAACTTCGAGTTCGAGGACCAGCCGGCGAGAGTGATGCCATATACGGATAGAGAGGCGACCGCGAAAATGAACAAGGGCCCGATGTCGAGGTCCGCGATGACGAGTTTTTCGGTGTGACCGAAGATACTGATAGGCGAGCCGAAGGGCACGACGCAAACGGTGATGAGTGCAGGAACCACGGTGAGGGCCGGGGCCATCCAGTAAAACGCCTTGCGGACGTGATCGGGGGTGAAGTCCTCCTTGAGGAAAAGTTTCAAACCGTCCGCGATGGGCTGGATGAGTCCGAAAAAGTGAAAGTCCTTCTTGAATCCCAGCAGGGTGAGCGGGATGCCAACCCGGTTCGGACCTACCCGGTCTTGAATGACGGCCGAGAAGCGCCGCTCGAAGTAAACCGATAGAGGAACCAGCGGCAACACCACCACGAACGTCAGGATGACAATCTTGGCGATGATGATGGCGATTTGAAAAATGAGATCCGGCATGAGGTCGGTGAATTGTATTTTAATGATCAGCCATTGATCAGTCCCGCCGCCTTGCGGGCCTTCTCGTTGGAGAGAAGAGGGATCTGATAGCCCGTTTCAGCGATTTGCGTGCCTTGATGGCCGATTTTTGAGAGCGTGAGGCTATTGAAGGCGGGGACGCTTTCGGCAAGCACCTTGAAGACGTCTTCGATCTGATGGACCTGGTTCGAATCGCCGGAGATTGCGAGCAGCAGGTCGCGGAGGATTTCCCAGTCGTCGTGCGCCTGGCCGAGTGGTTCCACCGCGCGATTGAGGCGCTGCAGGCGGCCGGAGAGGTTGACCATGGAGCCACGCTTTTCGGCGAAGGCGGCGGAAGGGAGAACGATGTGGGCCTGTTCGGCGGTTGGGTTGGCGAGAATGCTGGTAAGTAGGAGGAAATCGAGTTTTTCGAGGTCCTCGGCGTTGAAGTCCGCGTCGGTGAGGAGATCCTCGCCGAGCACGATGAGGGATTTGATAGAACCGCTCCGCACGCCGTCGCGGATCAAGGCGAGTCCTGCGCAGGGGTCTTCCTGGCCGAGAATCAACTTCGCGCCGGTCGTATTCGGGTTGCGGTCGGCGGCGACGAGCAAGGCGTCCGGCTCGGCGAAGCGCGGGACGAGCGAGAGCAGGCTGGCGCCGATTTCCGCGGCGAGGGCGCGGGTGAGGAACAGTTCTTCGTTGGTCATGCGACCGGAGGCGATGATCGCGACCTGGCCTGCGGGAGTGGACTTGATGCGGGTCGCGGCTTCCGAAAGCGCGGACGGCCAGCTGGTGGCGGCGTGAGTCAGGCCGCTTTTGACGAGTGGCTCGGTCAGACGGGCCTCGCTGTCGATGTAGTGGAAATTCAGGCGATGGGAATCGGGCATCCAGGCGGAGTTCACCTCGTCATTCAAACGCGGCGTGATGCGGTGGATTTTATTTCCCCGGGTCCAGACGGTGATATTGGTGCCGGTGCCGCAATTCACGTCGATGGTCGGCGTTTCCTTGAGGAACCAGACGCGCATCTGGAAGCGGAAATCGTTGGATGTCAACGCGCCGACCGGGCAGATGTCGGCGGTGTTGAGCGAATAATTCGAATCAAGCAGACGTCCGGGATGAACAGTGAGTGTGGTGTGGGTGCCGCGCTGGGTGAAGCCGAGGACGGGATCCGATGCGACCTCGTCCATGAAGCGGATGCAGCGGCTGCACATGATGCAGCGCTCGTCGTCGAGGCGGATGCGGGGGCCGATATCGACGTTTTTCGGCTTTTTCACCTTCATGTCCACGAATCGCGAGACGCCGCGGCCATGTTGCACGGATTGCTCCTGGAGTCGGCATTCGCCAGCTTGGTCGCAAATCGGGCAGTCGAGCGGGTGGTTGATGAGGAGAAACTCCATCACGCCCTCACGGCATTTTTCGACGAGCTCTCCCGTGGTGCGGATGCCCATGTTTTCGCCGACCGTATTGGCGCACGCGATGACCGGCCGCGGCATCCAACCGATGATTTCGTAGCCATTCTCATCCCGCTGCGGCTCCTGGCCGGGGGCGGGGCGGGGTGGCATGCCCATTTGCACGAGGCACATCCGGCAGTTTCCTGGTGAGCTGAGCTTCGGGTGGTAACAATAGTGGGGGACGATGATCTTCGCCTGGCGGCATGCTTCGATCATCCGTGTGCCCTTGGGAAATTGGTGCCAAACGCCGTCGATCTGGACGTTGACCATGCCTTTTTCAGCGGCCTGGTCTTTGGGCAGTTTCAATTCCGCAGTCGCCGAAGGTGTGTCGCTCATGGCTTCAAAAGAGCGCCGGACGCTTGTGCAAGAACGGTCCGGGGTTGCTCGCGCGGGAATATGTCCACCGGACCCGGACCCGGCAAGCGTGCTTTGTGAAAAGTTTCACAAGCTGAATTTCAGGGGACGATTCGGTGTTTTCGAAGACGATTGATTTCAGCGGCCAGCAGCCAGAAGAGCCTGACAAATTTTCACAATCCTGCAAATTTTTCAAAATATTCTTGAAAATATCAAGAATTCTAAAATATAAGCCTATCATGATTGTCACCGAGCATGCAAAAAATGCATGCTCAGCCTCGCTGTTGTCCCGCACCCCCGGTCCTTATTTCCATGAACGTTCCAATGTCCCGTTGGTTCTTGGTTGGTTTTGCCTGCCTTGCTTTGCCGATCCCGGCTCTCGCCGGGAATCCGCCACCGACCCAAATTTTTTATGTTCCGTTCCCCGAGAACGATCAGTTGGCGGGATATGTGGGAGTCACGACCGGGAGCCCCTCGGCACAGGCGACGGATCCTCTGGCGGTTTTTGTGAATTTCTCGGCATCGGCGGACAATACGGTCATTTATTACGACCATTGGGAAGATGGCTACGAAACTGACATCACCAATCCGAAACAGTCCACCACATTGGTTTTTGGTAACGGTGATCCGGCGGATGGCTACCCGCCGGGCAACGCGGGTGATTTGATTTCAGCCGGCACGGTTTTCAGTCTCCGGAACTACGTCACATCGACAACCCTCCAGTCGGTGTTGGATTACGACGCCCGCGACAAGATCTGCTCGTTCAAGCCGATTTCGGTGACCAAAACCAGCTTTCCCGCGTCGACGAACTCGCTGCTGGCCGGGTGTCTCGAAGTTTTTGAAAAAGGAATCTGGGGAACGGAATACCGGGTGCCAGTGGGAGCGGACATGCCCACGACCACGGCGGACGCCACGCGGACGTGGGATGCGGATATTTTTTCCTACTCGGCTGTATCCATCATGGCCGGAGCCGGCGGGGCGGTCGTCCAAATCGACGCCGATAACAATGGGGCCTTCGAGCAGACCGTAACACTCGCCGAAGGGGAGACCCGATACGTGACTGGAGTCAATGTTGGCGGGCGGGTCGTCTCGGACAAGCCGGTGCAGGTCGTGCTATTCACCGGGCGTCCGGGTTCCAACTATCAGAGCCGGGACACCTCGTTGTTGCCGACCTATCGATGGAGTTCCAGTTATTATGCGCCGGTCTCAACAGTTTCCACTTATGGAACCGTGGTATTTCTCTACAACCCGGGTGCCACTGCGATTACGGTTAGCTATGATTACCGCAGTAGCGCGTCCGCCTACGTCACGGGCAGCATCAGTGTTCCTGCGGGGGGGAATGCACGGGTCAACCTTTCGCCGAGCGATGGGGCGAGCAATTTCGGAGCTTACAAATTCTACACCACGGGAGCGATCCCCCCGGTTTTCTATGCAATGTGCGCGGTGGACGCAGGCAACTCTGCCAGCAACCAGAACCAGGCTTACGACGGTGGTTTCACCCTCGTCGGCCAACCGTCTCTCACCACCCAGGTTCTTGTCAGTCTCGGGATCGGCCGCGATCCCTATTCCACTATCAATACCTCGGAGAACGGCAACCCGGTCTGGGTCACCACTGCCGGAAACGGACATACACCTGAAACCGTCTATGTGGACTACAACGGTGACAACGCGGGACCGTTAATCGATCCTAACGGAAATAGATACGACATTGCATACAGCCTGCGGGAGCTCCAACAGCAAAAACTGATTGATCCGGATGGCGACCAGAGCGGCATGCTGGTCTATGTTCTCAACGTGAATGTGAAGATCGCTGCCGCGTGGGCGCAGGATCCTTCAGCGGCAACTGCGGGACAACCGGGCCTTGATGTTTCCACTTTGATTCCGCCGCTGCGCGAGGGCGACGCCTCGAAAGGTTCCTCAGTCGCGGTCGATGCGGACGGCGATGGATTCCGGAGCCCCGGCGACACTCTCGAGTACGACATCCGCACCATCAACACGGCCCGGACGAGCATCAATGGTCCGTTCACCATCAAGGACGATTTACCCGTCGATCTCAATTACGTTCCCGGTTCCACGAAATACCGCTACAGCGTGAATGGTGCCTGGCAGGCCTGGGTGGCAGTGCCGGACAATGGCTCCGGCACGGCTTTTCCGCTTGATGGGACCGGCTTCAGTGTGCCGGGGTTGCTCGGTGTCGGCCAGCAGATCCAGGCGGTCTTCAATGCCACCATCAAGAACTTCGAAGATCTGACACCTGGAGTCACGAGGATCACCAATACCGGAAGCGTGGTCGTCACTCCCTACGGGATCACGGTGGAACTCGAATGGTCGGACTTGCTCTACGGCAGCATTGGCGACCGTGTCTGGGTGGATGCCGATGGAAACGGCATCCAGGATGTGGGGGAAACCGGGCTGAATGGAGTGACCGTCTACGCCGACGGTAACAACAACGGTCTGCGTGACTCAGGTGAACCTTTTTCCATCACTTCAGGTGATGGGAGCTATGTGTTAGGCGGCTTGTTGCCTGGCAACTACATCGTACGCGTGGATTCGGCCTCGGTGGCCGCGTTGAATCCGGGATACGGCCCGACCTACGATCTCGACGGGATCACGACCACTTATGCCGCCACGGTGACGCTCGCCTCGGCGCAAAAAAGGACGGATGTCGATTTCGGATTTCGCATCGGAGCCAGTGTGGGCGACCGGGTCTGGATGGATCGTGATGGCGATGGAGTTCAGGAGTCCGGAGAGCCGGGCATCAACGGCGTGCGTGTGTTCATCGATTCCAATGGAAACGGGACCTACAATGCCGGCGAGCCGAACGCCATCACCTTCGGCGACGGCAGTTACTTCATTGGAAACCTCAACGCCGGAACCTACTCGGTCTGCATCGACACAGGCACTCTGCCGGTGGGGGCGAATCAAACTTTTGATGTTGATGGCGTGGCCACTTTGAACAAGGCGACTGTCACGCTTCTGGGGGCGCAACATCGTCCGGAACTGGACTTCGGCTACCGTGGAACTCTGAGTATCGGTGACTTGGTCTGGAATGATATGGATGCTGATGGCGCGCGCGTCCTTTACAACGTTTACAACGGCCGCATCGACATCAACGCGAGCGGCGGTTCGGACAATACCGACGACGGGGCAATTGGTTCCATTCAGATCATCAACGGTTATGTCGACCTCAACGGTGACGGTTCGACCAATGCGGCGGACGCCGGAACATTTCAAGGAATCACCGTCATCAATGGAGGTCTTGATGTGAATAACAGCTCAGGCATATCAAACGCCGACGACGCGACCGGAGCGGTAGGGTCCGAAGCGGGCATCGGCAACGTCCGGGTTTACATCGACGGAAATGGCAACGGAGCTTGGGACAATACCGAGGCGTTCGCCATGACCAACGGCTCGGGCATTTACTCGATCTCCAATCTTCCAAACGGCAGCTATGCGGTCCGGGTTGATCCGGCGACCCTGCCGAACAGCATGGCACAAACCTATGACCTCACCGCTCCGGTTACAGACAACCAAGCTACGGTGACTCTGGCTGGAGCCAGTCGCCTGGAAGTCGATTTCGGCTATCGGGACGACGCCAGCATTGGAGACCGCGTCTGGAACGACATGGACAACGACGGAGTTCAGGACGCGGGCGAACCGGGCATCGAAGGGGTCTTGGTTTACATCGACTCGAATGGCGACAACCTCTTCAACCAGGGGGTAGAGCCATTCGTCGTCACCGACACGAATGGAATCTATCGATTCAACAACCTGGTGGCGGGCACTTATACGGTTCGCATCGACATCAGCACCCTGCCTCGTGGATCTACCCAGACATATGACCTCGACGGGGTGGGGACCTCGCACGATGCCACCCGCACGGTGGCTCTGAGTCAGGACGCGACCGACGTGGATTTTGGTTATTGCAGTTCTGCAAGTGTCGGGGACTTCGTCTGGTTGGACTCGGATGGGGACGGGTTTCAGGATGTTGGCGAAACAGGGATCAACGGCGTGCGTGTCTATCTGGACATGAACGGAAACGGGGCTTTCGACAGTGCCACCGAACCTTCCTCCATCACCGCCAGCGGCGGTGCATACAGCATCTCCGGATTGGTTGCGGGCACCTACACTGCCCGGGTGGATGGCAGCACCTTGCCCGCAGGAATGATCATTACCTACGATCTGGCCGGTGGGCTCGATGGTGTCGCCACGTTCATGCTCAGCCCGTCCCAGGCGCGGACGGATCTGGATTTTGGCTACACCCAACCGGTGGCCATTGGGGATCGGGTCTGGAATGATCTCAATGCAAACGGCGTGCAGGATGTCGGAGAGGTGGGACTCGACGACGTCTCAGTGACGCTCTACAACGCCACGTCCAGCACCATTGTGAGAACTACGTTGACGGCAGCTGGTGGCATCTATGCCTTCGGCAATCTTCTGCCAGGGACTTATCTTGTGGAGTTCGGCACCCTTGCGGGTTATGCTTGGACGATCTCCGATCAGGAAAGTGACAGCGCTGACAGTGATGCTGATCTGGTTACCGGGCGGAGTGGAAATGTCACACTTGTTAGCGGGCAAGCCAACCTCACCGTGGACGCCGGATACTATCGGCCAGCGACGGTTTACGGTCATCTATACATCGACACCAATGGTGATGGAAATCAGGATCCCGGCGAGCCCGACCTTGCTTACGTGGACGTCGTGGTCACCGATGTGAACGGTCTCACCCGAACGGTTTCCAGCGACTCCAACGGAGACTGGACGGCAAGTGTACCTCCTGGAAACACAGTTGTGAACGTGGATGAAACCGACCCTCAATATCCCACCGGTTACACCCAGACCGAGGGAAACGATCCTACAGTGGTCAATGCCGTTTCAGGTTCGGACACCCACGCCGGCGTTGATGGATACTATCTCCCCGCCACCGTGTTCGGGCATCTCTACATCGACGCCAATGGCAATGGCGAACAGGATCCCGGTGAGCCTGATCTTGCGAATCTCAACATGATCATCACGGATTCGAACGGCATTCCACAGACAGTCTCCACCGATGCCAGCGGTGACTGGACTGCGACGGTTCCTCCTGGAAACACCACAGCCGAGGTCGATGAAGCCGATCCCGAATATCCGACCAGCTACACCCTGACCGAAGGAACTGAGCCAAGCGTCGTGACTGCAGTGGCAGGATCGGATGCGAATGCCGGAATCGATGGATACGCGCCATTGGCCGACCTCGGAATCGTGAAATCCGTCAACAATTCCACTCCCGACGTCGGCTCTCAAGTTGTTTTCACCCTCGTTGCCACCAACCACGGACTGTTCGCCGCAACGGGTGTGGGGGTGAACGACTCGCTCCCGACGGGCTACGAATTCGTCAGTGCCAATCCCACCGGGGTTTACAATTCGATCAACGGCACGTGGACCATCGGTGGCCTTGCTAGTGGGGCCAGTTCTGCTTTGGAAATCACCGTGAAGGTGCTAGCTACGGGCGACTACCTGAATGTCGCCAGCATAGGCGCCGACCAACCGGATCCAGAACCCGACAACAACAGCGACGAAGAACCGACCATCCCGATCCCGCCCGGCTCCATCTCCGGAACGGTCCTCGCGGATGCCGACGACGACGGCGATGGTGATATCCCTCTGGCAGGCGTGACCATCAATCTGCTCGATGGCTTTGGAAATGCCGTGCTCGACGGTCTTGGTGCGCCCGTCAGCACGAGCACCGCGGCGGCTGGAGCCTACAGTTTCGAAAATCTCCTTCCGGGAAACTATCAGGTCGTCCAGCTCCAGCCCGGAAATTTCAACAGCGTCAGCGATACCGACGGGCCGAACGACAATGTCATCGGCAACGTCAGTCCCATCGTGGTCGCCGGCGGCCAGAACAACGGAGGCAACGACTTCGTTGAAATCGAACTTGGAGCCATCAGCGGTTTCGTCTTTGCCGGTTCGGATCCGCTTGCGAACGTGACGCTCACCCTGCTCGATGAATTCGGACTTCCCGTCGACGGCGACCCCGAGGCACCGGGCATCCAGCCGATTGAAGTCGTGACCGATTCGTTCGGGCGCTATCAGTTCGCCGGCATCCCTCCCGGGGTCTATCAAGTCGCTCAAATGCAGCCTTACGGCTACAACAGCTTCGGCGATGTGGATGGCGGGGACAAGGACATCGTCGGCGATGTCACGCCCATCACCATTCTGCCCGGCCAGCACAGTCAGAACAACAATTTCGTTGAAACCCTCGACACCTGCCCGGACGATTGGGACGAGTGGAAGTTCCAGCATCCCGGCGAGATTCCCGCCGGGAATCCGGATGCGGACGCCTATGACAATTTCGCCGAGTTCGCCTTCGCCATGCCCCATGACGCAGGTACAGGCAGTCCGTGGCTCGGCAGCACCGCCTGGATCATCCAGCCGTCCACGCTGGCACCGGGCACCATCGAAGGGGTATTCGTTAGGCCCAAAGGCGCACCCGACAATGTCAGTTACACGCTGCAATACGCCGTGACCCCCGGAAATCCGACCACATGGCAGTCTGTCGTCATCACCCCCATGATGATCACCACGGTGGACAGTGGCGACTGCACGGAGACCGTCACCCTTCACGATCTCGAGACCCTTACCGGACTCACCGGTGGAAAAGGAGTCGTCCGCATCCGGGCCGATCTGGACGACAGCGGGGGAGGCGACGGAGATATTGATCACACCAGCCACACCGAGACGGAGGGCTGGACCGTGACCGGACTCGAGATCTGCTGCCGGACCTATAACAATCCCTATCAGCGGGAAACCACGTTTACCGGCACGGTCGCGGCGGTCAATGGCCAGATCCTCTCCTTCGCCGCCAATGACGATCTCGATTGGTTGCTTTCATCCGGTGCATCTTTCTATCTGGAAATCACTTCGGGCGACAACGAGGGACATCGGTTTGACATCGTCACCGCCAGTGGAAACACGGTCACCCTTGCAAACGACGGCGACCTGCACTCGGGTGCGGCTCCCTTCAACACGCTGACAGGACCACCGCCCGCCAGTCTGGCAGGGGACAGCGTCGCCATCCGCCGTCACTGGACTCTCGCTGAGACGTTCCCGATCCGCGGCCTCGGGGCGTCTGACAGCCAGTCAATCGCGGACCAGGTTCAGATTTTCGTGAGCGGCGGATGGGTCATCTACTGGCTCCATGACAGCAACGACGCCGACCCGCTGACCGCCCGCTGGGTGGACGCGGCGGACGGCGGGATGACGGACAAGGGGGCTATCGTGATCCCGCCTGGCCAAGGGGTCTTCTTCAACAACCGCACCGCCGTCACCTCCCTCCTGGCCTGTGGGGAAATCCGTCCTAACGACTTCGTCCGCCCGCATGCCCCCGGTAACAACCTGGTAGGCGGCGGGTATCCTATCAGCCAATCCGCGAACGGTCCCGGCGGCCGCAGCATGAGCCTGGCCACCGGGTTCTCCGGCAGCACGGACTTCAAGACCGCGGATTCGATTTTCGTCTGGAAGGCGGACGCCACCATCGGCGCGCCCGGTTACGACAGCTACTACCTGCTAGGCGGCATTCCCTCGCAGCCCGCGCTCACCCGCTGGATCAAGGTTGGCGACGCTTCGATCCTGGCCCGGGATACCGAGGTTTTGCTGCAAGGGAACCGCAGCGTCATCACCCGCACCGCCGCCGGGATTCCGGCCCATACCGTCCCGAGTCCGTGGACTCCTTGATTCAAAATTTAATAAACTTTTCCTGATTATTAAAAAATCCTTCCAATTTAGGCCATTTGTTTTTAAAAGATCCCCGAGGCGTTTGAGATACCGCTTTTCCCCCGTATGAACCTCACCCCCGCGCTTTTCACCGCAGCCATCTTCATGGTGGCTGTCTCGCGCGGTCACGCCCAGACCTTGAACTGGGGAAATGAGGTGTTTGGCGGTGTCACGGACAGCGAGGGAGTCACCCTCGACAACACGTTCGTCTTCGAACTGGGGTCATTCGTCGACGGCTTTGTCCCGACCGAGTCGAATCTCGACCAGTGGGTCCTGAACTGGGAGGCCTTCGACCAGGCGGCGTACAACGGAACCTTCGGTTATTTCACCTCCACGGTCTACGTGAACAACGACGTGACCAGCAGCAACACCACCGCAAGCACCCTGAGCTTCGCCGGGCTGGACGCCTACATCTGGATCCGCAACGACGACAATCCGGTCGAAGGCACCGAGTGGCTGCTCACCCGCGCGGCGAACTGGACCTTTCCTTCCGTCGGCGGGGATTGCTGCAATACCCAGGTCATCGAGTGGGCCGTCAGCGATCTCGAACCCGGAGACATGCCGGTCTGGGGCAGGCAGAACGGTGCGATCGGGTCCGGGGAATTCACCACCGCGGGCACCACCGGGTTGCAGACCTTCGGCTTCGTGCCGGAGCCTTCGTCCGCCTTGCTCGTCGCCGTCGCAGGAGGATTCCTCGTGCTTCGCCGCCGCCGCTCCGACCCGTGATCCGCCATGAAGCGCTGGACCTGCCGGATTCTCTGCCTTGCGGGATGTTTCACCGGCATCCGGCTCAATGCGGAAGTCATCTCGTGGTTCAGCGATGCCAACAAGATCAACCTCACCGCAGCAGGGGCTCCGATGGACGCCGGCTTCCAATTCGAACTCGGAGTGTTTTCCGCAGGCTTTGTGCCCACGCCCCTCAACGTGAGTGAATGGCCGGCCTACTGGGTGGCGGCGGATTCCACGAGCTACAATGCGACGACGCATCGCTTCGCCGGTCAATGGACGGTGACGGACAACGCCAGTCCGTTCCTGATAGGTGCGGCTGCCTGGATTTTCGGCCACAGGACCACGCCGACCGGCACCGACAGGATTCTCCTTCGCAACACCCAATGGATCTGGCCGGCCCCCGATCCGCTGAATCCAATCCCCACGGAATGGAACGCCGCCACCGCCAACCACGTGGTGTTGGGAAATGTGGATCCGGGCGGGTCACCGTTCCTGATGAAGTCCGCCCGCGGGCAAAGCTTCACCCAGTGGCAGACCGAACTTCTCACCGGCGAGCCGCTCGCGGGCCCCAGCGATGATCCCGATGGCGACGGATCCTCAAATCTGTTGGAATTCATCTTCGGCACTCCGCCGAAGTCCGCTGGCCCGCACACCGCCACTCCCGTGACGCTCGCTGGCGGCCATACGCAAATCATCATTCCCCGCCGTCCGGACCGGCCTGCGTTGCTCACGGTGGAAGTCTCCGGAAATCTAGCGGACTGGCAGTCCGGCCCCACCGTCACGCAGCTGGTGGATGATGGAATGGACGCCCTCATCGTGCGCGACCTCGTTCCCGTGGATCCCGTCCATCCCAGGCGCTTCATGCGGCTCAAAGCGGAACCCGCCGCGCCATGATCCACTCCACTGCGAGATCACGGCCTACTTCCGTCGGGCGGATGCTGCAGCCGCTATTGGTGATCCTCGTCCTCGCGGGATTCTCGCTCAATCTCTATCTGCTTTTCCTGCGCCTGACGGATGCTGGAATCTCCGGCTGTGGCGGCGGGCCCTGCGATGAGGTGCTTGCATCCCGCTGGTCCGTGGTTTTCGGTGTGCCTGTCACTGTTTTCGGGGCACTGGTCTATCTCGGATTGTTGGTCTCGCTCACGCCCCGGGGAGTAAGTCTCACCACGCCGCTGCTAGGTGCGGTCCTCGGTTCGGTGGGCTGGTTCGTTTTCGCCCAGGCCGTTTTGATCGGGAAATTCTGTCCCTGGTGCCTTGCCGTCCACGGCGTGGGTGTTGCCGTGGTCTGCTTGGGTGCGATGCGCTCGCAGGGGGGACTCGCGGGTTGGAGCTACGCCTCGTTTCTCGCAATCGGACTGGCGCAGCTATACGGTCCGGTCCCCGCCAGCCACCGCATTGACGAACTGCCGGTGGTTGCGGGACCGCCATCGATGCGGGCGGTGGGTGGCGGCCGGATCGTTAGTTTCGATGGCGGCCGGAAATCCTTCGACGTGGCGTCACTCCCACGCCTGGGCTCGACGGATGCGAAACACGTGCTGGTCGAGTACTTCGATTTCCAATGCCCTTCCTGCCGCATCATGAGCGGCTATCTATCTGCTTTGGTTGAAAAGCATCCTGCGAAAATCTGTGTGTTGCTGATGCCCGTTCCGTTGGACCCGGTTTGCAACGAGGCTTTTTTGCCCGGCGACGTAGGCCATCCGGACAGTTGTGAGCTCACCCGCATCGCTCTCGCCGTCTGGCGGGAGAATCCGGACGCCTATCCGGCACTTCACCGGGCCTTTCTAATCGACCCCGCGCTCAAGGTTTCCGACGCCCTGGCACTCGCCCGCAAACAAGTCCCTCGGGCCCGGCTGGACGCCGCGATGGACGACCCGTGGATCGACGAAATCATCCAGGCAAACGTCGCCGACTGGGTTTCCCTCTCCGCCAAAACCAAACATCTCCCCAAGCTCCTGATCCGCGACAAGCGCGTCCTGCACGGCCTGCCTTCTGGCGAGGCCGATTTCATCCGCGTGATGGAACAGGAGTTAGGCCTCTGACACCCAAGGAGCGGCGATGTTCCAAGGCAAATCACCTGCCCGACTTGCTCGAAGAAGTCCCCGGCGAACGCGAAGCTATGCCCGGCTTGCTCCTACGTTTTCAGCGCCAAGGATCGTCGCCTATTCATCTCCGGCGGCGGGCCCCGTGAAACCCGGGTGGGGCACTGGCGGATGATTGGACTGCGCGGAGGATGATTTGGAGAAAGTGACGGGGACGGTCGAGTCGTTGTTGATGCAGTTGGAAAAAGCGTTCCGGTAATGAATGGTGGGGAGGAAGATGGAGACGGGGCGGGTGGCCCCGGGGCCGATCTGGGACAGGATGTCCCAGTCACTTTCTGGCGCGGCCGTGATTGGACGAGGAAGCTTAGAGCTCCCTCAGCTCCCGACCAGCCGTTTCATCGTTGACTCGTCCACGGGCTCGCACAGGCGGTAGCCTTCGCCGTGGGTGGGGATGGTCATCAGCAGCGCGTCGCGTTCGTAAGGGGAGGGGAAGTCCAGGCCGATCAACGCGCGCCCGATGCGCTCGCCGGACTGGCGGTAGTTGAAATAACAGAGACTCGCGTTTCCCCGGATCCGCTGGCCGAGGAAATCGTGCAGCGCTCCCGGGCGTTCGTAGAAATCCAGCCGCAGGAAGGCCGGGTTCTTCAACAGGTCCCCGCGCAGCGGGATCGCCCGGAAGGCGATGTCCATCGCGCCAGTTAGGTCTTCCCAGGCGAAGCCGTGCGCGTCGAGCTTCTCCGGCACCGCCGCCAGCACCGAGACATCGTCCGCATGGATGGTGAATGCCGGCCATGCCTGGTCGTCATCGGTTTTTCCATACTGGAAATCCGCGATGTCGAGCCCCTCGAAACACGAGTCGAGCAGTTCCAGCATCGCGCCCGGGCGTTCCGGGATGCGCACCCGCAGCGTGCGGCTGGTTTTGGTGCCGGATCCCACCGATTGCGCGATGAGACCGAGTTGGAGGAAATCGATGTTCGCGCCGCAAAGCACCACCAGGATGCGCTTGCCCGCGAGTGCCTCGCGGTTTTTCAAAACCGCTGCCAGACCCATCGCTCCGGAGGGTTCCGAGACGCAGCGTAGTCCTTCCCACAGTGTCCGGATCGCGTTGCTCACCTCCGGGTTGGTCACGGTTTCCACCCGGTCCAGCGTGCCCTGGCAGATTTGAAACGGCAGCTCGCCGGCTTTTCTAACGGCGGTGCCGTCGCAGAAGAGATCCACGCTCTCCAAGGCCACCGGTTTCCCTGCCGCGAGCGCCGCTTTCATCGACGCCTGGCCCACGCCCTCCACGCCGACGATTTCGATGCCCGGCCAGTAGGTTTTCAGCCAGGTGGAAACGCCCGCCGCCAGACCACCGCCGCCGATTTGGAGGTAGGCGGCGTCGAAAGGGCCGTGACCTGACAGGACGACTTCGTCCGCCAGCGTGCCTTGCCCGGCCATCACCTTGATGTCGTCGTAGGCATGCACGTAAACCGCACCGCTCTCCGCCTCGTCGGCTCGGGCGGCGGAAACCGCCTCGTCGTAGCTGTCACCACTCAGATGGATTTCCACAAACTCGCCGCCGTGGTGACGCACCGCGGCTTGTTTCACCTTGGGCGTCGAGCGCGGCATGTAAATCCGCGCCCGGATGCCGAGCGTACGGGCGGCGAGGGCGACACCTTGTGCATGATTTCCGGCGGAAGCCGTGACCACGCCGCGCGCCGCTTCGGCGGGTGTTAGCACCGCCATCCGGTTGCAGGCCCCGCGCCATTTGTAGGACTTCACCGCGGACAAATCCTCGCGCTTCACCCAGATTTCCGGTCCCGGTCCCGGCAGGTTCAGGCGCTCCAACGGTGTCGCCTGCCCGAACCGGTAAACCCGCTCCCGGGCAAACAGGATTTCCTGGCGCAATTGCCGGTCCAGCGGCAGATCCTCACGTGTCATGCCGCAGCCTTGCCTGATTCCTCCCGGCCCTGCAAGGCCCGGCTACGGGGATGAATTCGCGATCAGATGTGCCAGCCGTCCCGGGAATTCGGTGCCATCATTTTGGTGGCTTCCTCGTCGCCGATGATTTCCTGTTTCCCCGCGTCCCACTTGATCTTGCGGCCGGTGACGGACGCGATGTAGCCAAGGTGGCCGGGAGTCTGCGAGCGGTGGGCGATCTCGACGGGAGTGGTCGTGCGCTTGCGGGATTTGACGGAATCGATGAACTCGCGGAAATGGCCGGGACTGCGATAGAGGGCGATTTCAAGTTCGCCTTTTTTGTCGAGCGTCTGGATGTCGCGAATCCACTGGACGTTGGATGCGTTGAACTTGCCGCGGGTGACGCTGACCCAGCCATCCGGGCCGATCCATTTGGCTCCGCCATCGATTTCCGGGTGGCCACCGGCGATGACGAGGTCGATGTCGTTCGGATACTTGCAATCGATGCGGAACTTGGTGGCGGTGTTCCAGATCGCGTCCTTGGGTGGAAACTCGGCGGTGGCCGATAGCTCCATCGGGCCGATGGCATCATCGGGACCGACGCCGAACTTGGGATTGGCGAGGCCCCAGTGGGCGATGTCGCAGTGGTGTCCGATCCAGTCCATGAGCTGGCCGCCGCCGGTGTTGTAGTCCCAGCGCCAGTTTTTGTGGAAACGGCTGGGGTTGAATGGCTTCAACTTCGCCGGACCGGTCCACATTTCGAAATCGACGCCGGCGGGCACGGAACCATCCGGGGATTTGCTGCCGGTTTTTGCGAAATCCGAGTGGCCGGATGGCAGGCCGACTTCGACGCGGGTGACCTTTCCGATGTAGCCGTTTTGCACGAGTTCCACGGCCCAGCGGAATGAGGCGACGCTGCGCTGCCATGAGCCAGTCTGCCAGATGCGGTTGTTTTTCTGCACGGCGTTCACCATCGCAATGCCCTCGCCGAGTTTGTGCGAAAGTGGCTTTTCGCAGAAGATGTCCTTGCCTTCGTTTGCCGCGGAAATGGCCTGGATGGCATGCCAGTGGTCGGGAGTGGAAATGGCGACGGCATCGATGTCCTTGCGTGCCAGCAATTCGCGGAAATCCTTGTAACCCTTGCAGTCCTTGTTCCCATAGCGGGCGTTGACCTTGTCGATGGCCTGCTGGAGATGCTTCTCGTCCACATCGCAGATCGCGACGACCTGGCAATCCGCCTGGGCGAGGAAATTGTCGAGGTTTCCTCCGCCCTGCCAGCCGACGCCGATGCAGCCGAGGGTGACTTTGTTCGAAGGGGCCTCGGCTCCGAAGAGGCGGTTGGGGAGGATGAGCGGTGCGACCGTGGAGGCGGCCAGGAGTTTCAGGACGTTGCGACGGTTGGGGTGGTTTTGTGGATTCATGGTGGCTACTTAACGTGTTTACGGGATTCCTGCTTGATTTCTTGCGGTTGATGCAGCCAGGCGGTAGACGTGATAAAACCACCGTCAGCAAATCGTCGTCAATGGGTTATGTGGAGACTTCATTTTGAAAGACAACTGGCACAGGCGGCGTTTCTCTGGAAATATGTTTCAAAGACCATGACTTTTCGATCTGCCGCTACGCTGATTCTATTTCCGACTTGGCTGATAGTCGGCTGCAAGCCTTCGTCTCCCGAGGTGTCGAGCACCGCCGCTTCCGTCGTGGAGGAGGCCGCAGGAGCGGTGACGCCTTCCCTGCCGGAAAAGGTTTCGTTCAACGAGCACGTCCAGCCGATTCTATCGGAATATTGTTATCACTGCCATGGTCCGGATTCGGGAACCCGAGAGCCGAAAGACGCGCCATTGCGACTCGACCGGGTGGAGGACGCATTCGCACTGCGCGACGATGGTCACCCGGTGATTCTCAAAGGAAATCCTGCGGAATCCCTGCTCATCAAGCGGCTTCACGAGACGGATCCGGACTCGATCATGCCGCCGCCGAAGAGTCACAAGACGATGAAACCCGGGGAAATCGCCCTGCTTGAGCGCTGGATCGAACAAGGCGCGGAATACGAGCCGCACTGGTCGTTCGCTGCGGTGAAAAAGCCCGCGCTTCCCGAGTCCGGAGCTAACTGGGCGGTCAATCCCATCGACCGCTTCGTCGCGGAAAAACTCGCTGACGCCGGGCTGAAACCGAATCCGCCGGAAGACGCCGCGCGTTTTTACCGCCGCCTGCACCTTGATGTCACCGGCCTGCCACCGACTCCCGAAGCAATCGAAATTTTCAGGAAATCCTTCGCCGCAAATCCGCAGGAAGCCGTCGACACCGCCGCCGACCAGTTGCTAGCGACCACCGCCAGCGCGGAACATTTCGCCCGGCATTGGCTTGATGCGGCCCGCTACGCCGACACCCACGGCATCCACATCGACAACTACCGCGCCATTTGGCCCTACCGCGACTGGGTTATCCGGGCCTTCCAGGAGAACATGCCGTGGGACCAGTTCACCACCGAACAAATCGCCGGCGACATGCTGCCTGATAGGACTCTCGACCAGCTCGTGGCCACCGGATTCTCCCGCTGCCTCGCCACCACTGGAGAGGGCGGGGCGATCGCCGAGGAATACGATTCGATCTATGCCAAGGACCGCGTGGAAACGGTGTCCGCGATCTGGCTGGGTCTGACCACCGGCTGCGCGGCCTGCCACGACCACAAGTTCGATCCGGTTTCGACCAAGGAGTTTTATTCCCTGGCGGCCTTTTTCCGGAACACGCCGATGACTGCGTTGGACGGCAACAAGGAGGATCATCCGCCTAACGTTTTTGTGCCTCTGTTGGAAGATCGCGAGCGTTGGCAGACATTGGCCGGGGAAATTTCTGGAGTTGAAAAGCAACTTGCAGAGCGCGCCGTCGTGGCGCGTCCGGAGTTCGATACATGGCTGGCCACCGCTACCATCGGGCCATCCCGCGAGATCGATTCCACGCTCGCCATTCATCTTCCGCTGACGGAACCGGACGGTCCCTTGCGCGGCCTTGTCGATGGCAAACCGCGCGAATGGCCCGCCGCGCCCGAGCGGATCGACGCGCCGCTCGGCAAGGCTCCGGTCATCAGCGGCGAGCCGGTCGAACTCGGTGACATCGGCAGCTTCTCGCGCGGCGACCGCGTGACCTTCGGCGGCTTCATCCGCGTCGAGGGCAAGCCCACGGGTGCCATCATTGCACGCATGAATCCCGCCGAATCGCTCCGCGGCTGGGATCTCTATCTGGAAGGCGGCAGGCCGGCCTATCATGTCATCGACTCGTGGGACAAGGCTGCTAACAAGGTGCTGGCAACCGCGACGCTCGAGTCCGGCAAGTGGCAGCACGTCATGGTCACCTTCGACGGCACGATCTCCGGGCACCAGGCCAGCACCATCTTCATCGACGGCAAAAAGGCCGCTTCGAAAACCTATCCGAACACGGTGGGTGGAAACATCGAGACCGCGGTGCCTCTGAGCCTCGGGTCCCGTCATGGTGGAGCGTCGAAACTCAACGGCAAGGTGGCCCTCCAGGATTTCCGCTTCTATCGGCGCATGTTGTCCGCGTCTGAAATTGAAACGCTGGCAAAAAACAGCGAGCTTCAGCACATCGTTTCCCTGCCGCCGGAAAAGCGGAGCAAGGAACAGATCGCGTCGGTGCAGGAATATTTCCTCACCAATGTCGATGCGCCGTCCCGTGATTTGATCGCGGTGCTGGATGGTAAAAAGGCGGAACAAGGAGTCCTCCGTGCCCGCGGATCGGTCACACTGGTGATGGCGGAGAAAAAAGAGGAGCCCTTCGCCCACGTCTTGACGCGCGGAGTCTATTCGGACAAGGGGGAGAAGGTCTTTCCCGCCACTCCCGCAGTCCTGCCTCCGATGGCGGCGGACGCGCCGAAAAACCGCCTCGGTCTCGCCCGCTGGCTCAATGATCCGGCGAACCCGCTTCCGGCCCGGGTGACGATGAACCGCACCTGGTCCTATTTCTTCGGGGCCGGCATCGTCGATACCAGCTCCGACTTCGGCATCATGGGCGCGCGCCCGAGCCATCCGAAACTGCTCGACTGGCTCGCCGCGGAGTTCGTGGATTCGAAGTGGAACTATCGCCACATGGTCAAGCTGATCGTCACCTCGGCCACTTATCGCCAGTCCGGAGTGGTCACGCCCGAGATGCTGGAAAAGGATCCGTCTAACCGCCTTCTGTCGCGCAGTCCGCGTCACCGGCTCGATGCCGAGCAAATCCGCGACCTCGCGCTGATCGCCGCGGATCTGTTGTCGCCGAAGGTGGGTGGCCCGTCGGTGAAGCCCTATCAGCCGGAAGGAATCTGGGAGGCCGTCGCGATGCCGCAGTCGAACACCCGGACCTACCGCCAGGACAAAGGCGAGGGACTCTACCGCCGCTCGCTCTACACGATGTGGAAGCGCACGGCCGCGCCGCCGACGATGGAAATCTTCAATGCTCCGACCCGCGAGACCTTCTGCGTCCGCCGTGATCTAACGAACACGCCGCTCCAGGCACTCGCCCTGCTCAACGACCCGCAGTTCGTCGAAGCATCCAGGGAAATCGCATCCAACGCGCTCAAGGACGGCAAGGATTTCGACGCCCGACTCGATTTCATCACCCTGCGGCTCGGCGGACGGACCTTCGATGCGGACGAGCGGAAAATCGCCATGAAATCCGTGGAATTCGCGCTGGCGACCTTCCGCAAGCAGCCGGATGATGCCATGAAACTCATCACCACCGGAGAAACGCCGCCACGCAAGGACGCGGATGTCCCGGAGCTCGCCGCCTGGACGCTGCTCGCCAGCCAGATTCTCAATCTCGACGAAACCATCACCCGCTGAACCGCGAGGACACCCCTGGAATCCCACAACGCCGCCTACAGCCGCCGCCAGTTCTTCCGCAAATCCGGCACCGGGCTCGGCATGGCCGCGCTCGCCAGTCTCCTGGGCCAGCGCGGAATCTCCGCCGCGGAGAGCCTCGCCGGAATCAACGGAATGCTGCCGCAAATCGCCCCCAAAGCGAAGCGGGTGATCTACATTTCACTGATCGGCGCGCCGTCCCAGCTCGACCTGTTTGACTACAAGCCGGATTTGAAAAAGCGCTTCAAGGAGGATCTCAACGGCTGGCTCAAGGAGCAGGGCCAGCGACTCACCGGGATGACTTCCGGCCAGGCCAGTTTTCCGTTAGCTCCATCGATTTTCAATTTCCAACAGCACGGCCAGTCCGGCGCGTGGGTCAGCGAACTGCTGCCGTGGACCGCGAAAATGGTGGACGACCTGTGCATCATCAAGTCGATGCACACCGACGCGATCAACCACGAGCCCGCGAACCAGTTGATCTGCACCGGCTCGATGCAGGCGGGAAAAGCCTCGCTCGGATCGTGGCTGTCCTACGGCCTCGGATCGATGAACGAGGAGCTGCCGTCCTTTGTCGTGCTGCACGCCACCCACACCTCGCCGTTTGCAAACGTGCAGGCGATCTCCTCGCGGTTATGGGGTTCCGGCTATCTGGCAGGCAAGCACTCCGGCGTCGCGCTCCGCTCGCTCGGCGATCCCGTGCTTTTCCTCAAGGACTCCGCCGGAATCTCGCGCGAAACCCGGCGGAACATGCTCGACGGCCTGAACGAGCTCAACCGCCGCTCGTTCGCCGCGATCCGCGATCCGGAAATCGAAAACCGCATCCAGCAGTATGAAATGGCATTCCGCATGCAGGCCTCCGTGCCCGAACTCACCGATCTATCCGGCGAAACCGAGGCTACCTATCAGCTCTACGGCGAGGACAGCAAGAAGCGCGGTACCTTCGCGAACTCCGCGGTCATGGCCCGGCGTTTGGCCGAACGCGGCGTGCGCTTCGTCCAGATTTTCCACCGCGGCTGGGACCAGCACGGCGATCTCCCGCGCGACCTCGCCTCGCAGTGCAAGGATGTGGACCAGGGTTGTTACGGTCTCATCCAGGACTTGAAACAACGTGGCATGCTCGAAGACACGCTCGTCGTCTGGGGTGGTGAATTCGGACGCACGATTTACTCGCAGGGGAAACTCACCGAGACCGACTACGGCCGCGACCACCACCCGCGCTGCTTTACCATCTGGATGGCCGGCGGCGGCATCAAGGGCGGACAGGTTTACGGCGAGACCGACGAGATGTCCTACAACATTGTCAAGGATCCCATGCATATCCGCGACCTCCACGCAACGATGCTGCACGCCCTCGGTCTCGAGCACGAACGCCTCAGCTTCAAATTCCAGGGGCTCGACCAGCGGCTCACCGGAGTCGATCCCGCCAAGGTCGTGAAGGAGCTGTTTGTCTAGTATCCGGATTGTCCTTATCGCGGGCTTTCCGACTTCTCCCACTTTTCGAAATCGTAGGTCAGCCTGCGTCCGTCATGCTGGATCATCAGCGGTCCGCCGGTCTTTTGATAGACCATCGGATTCTTGTGGAGGATTTCCTGGGAGAAAACGAGGGGAGAACCGTCCACTTTGAGTTGGTCTTTGAATGGTTCGGTGTGGGGCTGCCAGATGAACTCCATGAACCTGCCGGCCAGCGTGCGGTATTTGATGGAGGGAATCGGAGCGTCGATTGCGGAAGCGTCGAGTTTGGTTTTCATTTTGACCGCTTCCGCGAACCGGTCCAACTCCGCGTCCACTCCGCCGCCGGCGAAGGGTTTGAGTTCGGAGGTTTCGAGGATCCAGCCGTTCTGGCGGGCTTCACACCAGAGCATGTCGTGGTTGCCCCATTTTTTGCCCCACTTGCAGGGTTTGATGCTGAAGAAGCCCATCAGCATCGAGCCGTTGTGACAGAAGACCCAGCCGTCCTTCTCGATGCGCTTGAGAATGCTGCCGGTGGCGGGAAACGGGGCGTAGAGCTTGTAGTAGGGATACTCGAACTCGCGGTTCCGGACCTTCACCTTCTCCGGAACGGCATACAACCCTAACAATGTTCCCTCGTGCTGCATGTATTGGCTGAATCCGTTTTCGCCGTAGCCGAGCGTGTTCGCACGTTTCTCCTGCAAAGCGTAGGGTCGATAGGGATTTTCCATGCAGACGGCGAAGGTGGAGGACGGCTTGTCGGAAACCCATTTCAGCATGTGCCGCCGCGATTCCTTGTAGAGTCCGGACGTGAGCTCGCCGGGCTGGTCCCACTGGCTGCAGAGACTGTAGTTGGAGTTGTGCCAGGTCATGCGGTGGACGTTCGCCTTGCCCATGCCCGCGACGTATGAGCGGTGGAGGAATGGCTGCGAGCGCTTGGTGGCCACCTTCACGATCAGTTCGGGAACCTTGTAAACGCCGGGCGTGGCCATCTAGAACGAGTGGATGTTGCCGATGCCCTCCGCAGAGATCGAGCGCGGTGCGCCGAACGAAACCCAAGCTGCGGCGGCGGTGGAGGCCATGGATTCCAGACCAGTGTCGGTGGAGCCCCAATACTTCGCCCGCGAGGCGGAGCCGATGTTGTAGCCTTGGTTCCAGGTGCAGGCGATGTCGAGCAGCATGGCGTCCAGCGTGAAGGTCGCGCGGTCGCGCATTTCCGCATCCTGGGCGAACTCGGCGAGCATCCGCACGGCGGATAGATTGACTCCCAGATAGATGGTGGCTCCGTATTCGCTGAAGTTTTCTTTCGTGATCTCCTCGAAGCCGGAGAACAGGCGGGCCTTGGTGGCGGCTTTGATTTGTGTGGCGTTCTGGCCGGCGCGGTCCACCAATTCCGGCCATTCCTCGGCGGCGAGGAATCCGGAGGCGTCCATCATGAGCCTGTAGTTCCAAGCGCCGCGGGCGTAACCGGTGAGCGCCTTGTGGTCGTCATAAAGCGCCACGTAGTCGCGGATCTTGTGGGCGGTGGCCTGCGGGATCTTGTCTTTGCCGAGGAAGTAGGTGTTCACCAGCGCCGCCTTGTCGAAGGGATCGAGCGCCGGGCCGGGGCGTTTCAGTGTGGATTTATCCTTGGCCGCCTCATAGGTGGCTTGTTGGGCGAGGGTCTCGCGGCCCCGCCCAAGCTGATAGGCTGCCGCCGCATCGAGCCTGGCGAGGGCGTAGGCGGTGTCCACATTGAGCACGAGGCGGGCTGCATAACACGGCGCAGCGGCTTTTGGATAGGTTTCGCTTTTCGGATCCGGCTTCACGCCTGCCACGTAGCGGACCATCGCCGCGCCGCGTTCCTCCGGGGTCTTCCCGTCGAGGCGCACGGTGTCTGCCTGCGCGTGGACGGCGAGGCAGGCGGCAATAACGGTGGAAAGGCAGCGCATGAAAGCGTCAGGGCTGGATCTGATAGGCCATGCCGGCCTTGGTGGGGAAGCGGAAAAGGCCCTCCTTGTCGGCGCTGATCTTGGCGGTGCGGCCGTCCTCTTCCTTGAGGGTGATTTCCTTGGGATTTCCCTGGAGGCGGAGCACGGCGGGATTGCCAAGCTGTGAGACCAACTCGGCGGTGGCGAGCTTGCCGTCCTTCCAAGCCGCGCCGACTTCGAATCCGCCGCGCGCCTTGAGACCGCGGACGCTGCCGTTTTTCCACTTGGGAGAAACGGCGGGCAGGATGGCGATCTCCCCGGCGTGGGACTGCACGAGCATCTCGCAGATGCCGGCGGTGATGCCGAAGTTCCCGTCGATCTGGAACGGAGGGTGAGTGGTGAAGAGGTTGGCGAGCGTGTTGTAGGTGAGCAGGCCGCGGATCATCTCGGCGGCTTTTTCCGGCCGGCCGAGACGTCCCCACATGGCGGTGCGCCAGGCCCACGTCCACGAACGGCGCGAGTCGCCGGAGGTGCCGCGCGATTCGAGGGAAATGGCGGCCGCCTTGAAGAGCTCCGGCGTGCCGTGCAGGGTGAACTGGCGGCCGGGATGCAGCGCGAACAGGTGCGAGGTGTGGCGGTGGCCGGATTTCTCAAGCTCCGGGCGCTCGGTGGTCCATTCCATGATCTGGCCCCACGAGCCGACAGCCGGGCCTAGCAGCTTCTCGCGGGCGGCGGCGACCTTGGCGACCAGCGGGTCGGACTTCCCGAGGACTTTGGCGGCTTCGATGGTATTGGTGAAAAGGTCCCAGACGATCTGCTGGTCATGGGCGACGCCATCCTCGCGCGGACCGTGCTCCGGCGACCAGCCCTTGGGGACAACAAGCTTGCCGTCCTTTTCGACGAGATGGTCGAGCCAATAGGCGCAGACGTCGCTGAAGACGGGCCAGGCGGTTTCTGCTAGAAACTTTTGGTCACCGGTGAAGGCATAGTGTTCCCAGAAATGCTGGGCGAGCCAAGCGGAGGAGGGGAGGTTCCACTGCCAGCCGTTGCCGCCGTAGATGTTGACGGAGGTGCGCATCGTCCATCCCGGCGTTTTCTCGCCGAAGGCTTTCACGGTCGCCGCGCGGCTGCCGGGAATCATGGCGGTGGTCCAGTTGAAAAGCGGCAGCGCGCACTCGGATAGATTGGCCGGCTCGGCAAGCCAGTAGTTCATCTGGAGGTTGATGTTCGTATGATAGTCGGCAAACCAGGCTGGTTTGTTCTGGTTGTTCCAGAGTCCCTGCAAGTTGGCGGGGAGCAGGTCGCGTGAGCTGGAAATGAGCAGGTAGCGGCCATATTGGAACATCAGCGCTTCGAGGTGCGGGTCCTCGGCTCCGTTTTTATAGGCTTCCAAGCGCTTGCCGATGGACGGGTCCGCGGGAGGCGGGCCGATGTCGAGATCCACGCGGCCCATCAGTTTCTGGAAATCCGCGAGATGCCGCTGGCGGAGCTCGTCGTAACTTCTGGCGGAGGCGGCGGTGGTCTGCTTGGTGACGGTTTCCACGGGATCCATGCCGCTGCGGAAGTTCTTCGCGGGATCGAGCGCGTAGTCGGTGGCGGCGGTGAGGATGAAGGTGGCGGAGTCTCCCTGGAACGTGAGCTTGTCGCCGGCAGTTTCGACTTTCTCACAGACGAGCTTGAGCTTCGCCGCCTTGCGGAGGCCGTTGGCGAGGGTTCCCGAGAAGGCGAGGTGTCCGTCTGCGGCGGTGGTCGTTTCCTGATGGGCTCCGGCGAGCTGCAGGACGCCGGAAACCTTCCCGGGCTGATCTGCCTGAATGCGGATGACGATGGCCTCGTCCGGCTTGCTGGCGAAGACCTCGCGGGTGAACGTGGTGCCGTCCTGCTTCCAGGTGGTGGTGTGGATGCCGGTGGCGAGGTCGAGGCTGCGTGAGAAATCCGTGGTTTTTCCGTCCGGCTTCATTTCCAGGTAGAGATTGCCGAAATTCTGGTAGGATCCGAATTCCTCCACCTTGTAGCCGCCGGACGGATTGTCTCCGCCGGTCCACAAGCTGATGTCGTTGAACTGGATGTGCTCCTTGAGAGGGTTTCCGTAGATCATCGCGCCGATCCGGCCGTTACCGACCGGTTGGGCCTGGCTTTCCCAGTTGGAAGCGGGGAAGCCCGTTTGGTCGATCCGGGATTGCGGCGGGCTGTCAAAGCGGATCTCCAGCGGCGCGGCGTGGAGATGGGTGAGAAGGAGCGAGGTGATGAGGATGGAGCGCATGGGAAGATTTGAGGTTTGAGATTACTTGGATGGAGTACCATAAGGAATGCCGCGGCCGGGCGTGCTCATGTAGACCCGGCCGAAGACGTTCATGTCTCCTTTAACAAAACCGCCATTTCCAAGACCGCCGTATTGATGAGCATCGTCATTGACCCGGGACCAGGTTTTTCCGGCATCGGTGGAGCGATAGATGCCTTCCGGATCCTCTTTGAGCGGCTTGCCCCAGATGAAGACGGTGGGATAATCTCCTGCGTCCTTGCCCCTGCCGAAGCCGAGGGTGGAGCACTGAAAGAGCGGGATTTTTTCGATTGCGCCATCCACGATCCGGACGGCCCCAGCTCCACCGGCGGGAATCCAAAGGTCCGAATCGCGACCGGGGGCCTCGACGACGGTGGTGGCGCGAACTCCGACGTTGAGAACGGGCTTGAACGTCTTCCCCGCGTCTTCGCTGCGGAGAAGCTCGCCGGTGGAATTTTGATAGGCGTGGAAAACCTTCGGATGGATAGGATCGGCGACGGGGCGGTTGGCATCGGCCAAATCCGTCACTTCGGTCCAGTTTTTCGCCGGCCAGAGGTGGGCGGGGTCCTCGTTTCGATAGACTTTCCGGTCGCCGGGGGTGTAGAGGATGACTTGCCCGTCGGAAGAGAGTGCGAGCCGGGCGTCGGTGCCGGCCTTGGGGAGGCCGTTAGGTTCGATCTTCTCCCAGGTTTTTCCGGAGGCCGCGGATGTGGCCATCTCGCCGGAAGAATTCAGCCGGACGACGCGCGCGGTGTCCCCGCTTCCGGCGGAGGCGAGGCGCACATTGAGCCCGGCAGCCACGCGGAACTGGCCGAATTCCGAATATTCCGCGGGGTCGGAGTTGGTGAATCCGGCGTAGTCCCAGATGACGGAAACGAGCGGACCGCCCGGGATGCTGGCGATGTCCATGGGCACGGATTCCTCGATGCCGGCGACGTGAAATTTCCAGGTCGCGCGGGTCTCCGTGTCGGGTGTTAGCAGTTTCTGCAGATCATTCACGCACCAGATGCCGTTACCGGAGGTGATGAATGCACGGTTCGCATCGAAGGGGTCGAGCGCAACGGCGGCTCCCCAGTGGATGTTCTGGCCGCGGCCGAAGGGGATGTCGGAATGCACGCGGCCCTTGTCCTGTCCGAAGATGTCGATCCACGTCTTGCCGTCCTCATCGCCGCCTTGCTGGCTGTAGTAAATGCGTTCGCCCCACAAGGTTTTGCCTTCCAGGTTTTTCTGCGGCCAGTAGGTGCCCATGGTGCTGATCATCAGACGGCGTGGCTCGGTTTCCACCAGATCGATTCCGCAGTAGGGGTTGTAGGTCCGGATGAATTGGCCCTTGGCCTCCTCTTTGTTGCTGATGGCTCCCGGCGTGATGTCGGTCCATTGATCCGCCTTGGGATCGTAGCGGAAAACCCCGCCGCCGGCCTTGGCTTCCGCCTGATAGGTGACGATCAGGCGGCGTTCGGAGAGGACGGCGCGATTGGGATGCCACGAATCGTTTGCCATCGAACCGGGAACTCCCACATCAGGAAGTGCAGGCAGTGCGCGCCAGGTGCTGCCGCCGTCGATGCTTTGATAGATGTTTCCGTCAGGAGTTTCGATTTGGGAATCGTCGCGGGTCTCGACGCGCGGGCGGGATAGCCCGAGGTAAAGAACCCTGCTGGGCTGGCCCGGCGAAGCGGATTTGGGATCGACGATGACGAAACAGATGCCGTTGCCGTTAGCCGTGGAGGCAGGGTGGGCTGGCTTTTGCTTCGGGTCTTTCGGCGGTATGGGTTCACCGGGGGCGAAGGTGGTGACGGCGTTCCAACTCAGTCCGGCGTCGGTGCTTTTCCAAAGCCCGTTCTCACGGGATCCGCTGAAGAGGATGTGCGGTGAGTTCGGGTCCACGGCGAGGCGCTCGCCGGTGTGGCGGCCCCACTTGTTCCCGTGGGCACGGATGAACTGGCTGATATCGGTAGTTCTCCATGTGTTTCCGAAATCCGCGGAACTCAGGATGCCGGTGCCGCCGCGCCAGTAGGGTGTTCCTGCTAACAAGTGGATGGTCGCCGGATTCCGCGGATCCAGTGCCAGAGCTTCGATACCCATGTGGGATCCGCGGGTGGGCGGCAGCCAGTCGAGCAGCGGAACCCACGAGTCGCTGGCGGGATTGAGTCGATAGATCCCTCCCACGTCGGTGCGGGCGTAGAAAAGTCCTTTCTTCGCCGGATGGGCGAAGACGCCGGAGATAAAGCCCGCGCCGCCCATCGCGACGTTGGACCATTCATAGGGAACCGACGGGGTGATGGATTGCGCATGGAGGGTGGCGATCTGTGTGAGGAACGTCGCGCAGGCCGGGAGCAGGAGTTTCATGTTTACCAATCAGCGATGGTCTTGGATCCGCCGGCGACGAGTTTGATTTCACGGGACTTGCCGCCGAATTGGATGACGGCGGTGCCGCCCTTGGTGTTGCGGACGGTGAGGGATGCTGGCTTGCCGGTTTTCCAGGTGAGATCGAGTTCAAATCCGCCGCGGGCGCGCAGGCCCTTGACGCTGCCGGTGGGCCAGTTGGACGGCAGGGCGGGGAGGATGTGGATGATGAAATTCCCATTCCCGTCCTGCAGGTGGGACTGCACGAGCATCTCGGCGATGCCGGCGGCGGCGCCGAAATTCCCGTCGATCTGGAACGGCGGGTGCGCGTCGAACAGGTTCGGATACATGCCGCCGCCGCTGTGGAAGCTTTCCTTGCCGCCGACGGGCTGGAGCAGGTTGCGGAGAATCAGATAGGCGTGGTCACCGTCGAGGAAGCGGGCCCAGAGGTTGATCTTCCAACCCATGCTCCAGCCGGTGGCGGCGTCGCCGCGGTGGATGAGCGACTGGCGGGCGGCGTTGAAGAAGGCGGTGTCGCGCGAGGTGATGTCGGTGCCGGGATAGGCTCCCCAGAGGTGGGAAACGTGGCGGTGCTTGTTGTTGGGATCATCGCGGTCGGTCATCCATTCCTGGAGCTGGCCGAGTTTTCCGATGCGGTTGGGTGAGATGCGGGGTGTCATTTCGGTGAGCTTCGCGGCGAAGTCCTTGTCGGTCTTGAGGATCTGCGCGGCTTCGACGGTGATTTTGAACAACGAGCGGATGATCTGGTGGTCCATGGTGGGGCCCATGACGAGGCCGCCTTGTTCGGGGGAGTTCGACGGGCCGCTGATGAGGGTCTTGGTGACCGGGTCCTCAATCAGATAGTTCGCGAAGAACTCGGCGGAGTTTTTGATGATCGGGTAGGCTTTTTCCCTGAGGAATTTCTGATCACCGGTGAAGAGGTAGCGCTCCCAGAGGTGGTGGCAGAGCCATGCGCCGCCGGTCGGCCAGATGCCGTGGTTGGAGGCGTTGATCGGTGCGGTGCCGCGCCACAGGTCGAAGTTGTGATGGAGCACCCAGCCGGGGGCGCCGTAGTGTTCCTTGGCGGTCTCGCGGCCGGAGAGCATCAACTCGCCGAGGGCGTCGAAGAGTGGGTCCGCGCATTCGGATAGATTCGCGAGTTCGGCGGGCCAGTAGTTCATCTGCGTGTTGATGTTGCAGGTGTATTTGCTGTCCCAAGCAGGCTTCAGCGAGTCGTTCCAAATGCCTTGCAGTGTGGAGGGCTGGCCGCCGGCGCGGCTGGAGCCGATGAGCAGGTAGCGGCCGTATTGGAAGGTGAGGGCGGCGAGTTGGGGATCGTTTCCTTTCAGATAGTCGATGATGCGCTCGTTGGTGGGGCGGAGTGACTCGGCGGTGTTTCCGAGGTCGATGTCCATCCGGCGGAAGAGCGCCTGGTGGTCTGCCAGATGACCGGCGAGCACCTTGTCCCAGGGCTTGCCCGAGGCGTTTTCCAACAGCTTGGCGGAGCGCGCGGCGGGGTCGCCGGTGATGTCGCGGAAGTTGGTGAAGTTCGTGGCGGCGACGAGACGGATGAGGACCTGGTCGGCGTTGGTGATTTCCAGCTTGTCGCCGTTCGTGCTAACGGAGCCTGAGTCCGTCTCGACCTTGGCGATGCTCTCGAAGCGGATGCCGCCGGCCTGCACCTCGCCGCGGAGGACGAGGCTGTCTTTTCCGGACACGGTGGTGGAGGAGTTCTTGTGCGGGCTGGTGAGACGGACGTGGCCGTTGATTTTTCCCGGCTTGTCGGCGGTGAGGCGGAGGAAAAGCGCGCGCTCCGGATGGGAGATGATGACCTCGCGGCGGAACTTCACACCGCCGGATTCGTATTCCGTGGTCTGGGTGGCGGTGTCGAGATCGAGCCAGCGCCGGTAGTTGGAAACCGGGTCGAGGTCCTGGAAGTCGAACCAGAGGTCGCCGCACGGCTGATAGGCCATCTGCTTCAACGGCACGCTCATGAATTTCTCTTCGGCGAGATTCTCCGCCTGTTTTTGTTTTCCGTCGAACAGGAGCCTGCGGATCTCCGGCAGGTGTTCCACGGCTCCGGGGTTGGCATAGGAGCGTGGATGGCCGGTCCAGACGGTGTATTCGTTGAACTGGATCCGCTCGTTAGGGATGGTGCCGAACACCATTGCGCCGAGGTGGCCGTTTCCGAGTGGCAGGGCTTCGTTCCAGTTTTTTGCGGGCTGTTTATACCAAAGCATCCACTTCCCCTGCGGTGGAGTAGAGTTCGGGGTGATTGCCGAGAATACCTGCTGTGAGATGAAGAGCAGGCCGAACAAGGCGAGTGGAATCTGTTTCATGGGGCGGTTGGGAATCGGATTTCGAAAGTTAGAGCTTGGAGTGTGGGACTAGCCTCACCGGACCAAGCAATCCGGCGGGAAGCAGTGGTGTGTCTTTGCGATGATAGTACCAGATGACAAAGCATTTGCGGTTCTGTTCCGGGCGCGGCTGGTTTTTGACGAACCACTCCGGATAGGCTTTCATGGCATGCCCCTTGTCGCCGCGGTCCTCGCCCCACTCGAAATCGGCGGGGAACTGTTCGTCGCCGACGAGGCGGTTGTGCCAGGTGTTGGTGACGGCGATTTCCAACAGGTTCTCACCGGTCTTGAGGGCGGAGGAAATATCGAGCGTGAAGGGGGCCTGCCAGAGCACGCCGAGGTCCTTGCTGTTGACGGTGACGCGGGCGAGGTCGTGGACTTTTCCGAGGTCCAATGTGATTTGAGATTTCAAATCTGAAATTTCAAACTTCTTCGAGTAGGTGGCGGTGCCTGAGAAGTATTTGACCGCAGGATCGGCGTGCTGGGCAAGATCGACCAATGACGGCAGGCTGATGGAGCGCTCCGAATCAACCGGCGAATTGAGCGAAACCTGCCAGGGGCCATCTATCGAAATTGGAGCGGCGGGAGCTGGAAGGATCACCGGTGTGCGTTTGCCTGATGCGAAGACCAACTCGGCGCGGGTGGCGACGGGTGAAGATGCTGTGACCGTTCCATCAGGCAGAGCGGTGAGGGCAAGCGCGGATGAGGTGGCGGGCGTGCCAAGCTTGAGGGGCTTTCCTTCCTCGACGGTGATGCGGAGCGGCTTTCCACCTATCAGGTATTCCACTTCGAGTTGTTTGACGACGTTAGGCACGGGATCACGGCCGAAGACGCCGGGATGCACTGCGGGCAGGTTGAGGAGGCCGGAACTGGAAAGGGTCTTGAGTTTCCCGGTGACGTCCATCCAGCGGTCGGGGGACGAGGCTCCGAAGCGGGCTTTCACGATCTCCAAGGCGGCCTCTTCCGTTTGCTGGGAAACTACCGAGACGACGTGATCGGCGGGCAGCTCCGAATTCCGGAACACCACGAAGATCGAATGGTAGGCATTGAGCGTGAGATCCACTTCCGTGCGACCGTCCTTCTGCCGCCACACGGGGGCGAGGCGGATGGAGCCGCTTTCTGCGTCCCAGAGTTCCGGGCGCTTGCCGGAGATACGGAAAGACGCGGTGAAAGTGTTAGGATGGTCGGTGGTATTGGCGACGAAGAACAAGGTCTCATCCCTGGTCTGGCGGGCGGTGCCTGCGATGCCGGATGCGCCGGGAAACTGGATCAGCGGCGTGATCTTGAAATCGCGGCTGGCGGCTGCCGTGTCGCCCTTGGTGTAGAGTTTTCCTTTTCCAACAGAGTGGACCGGTTCGTCGGTCCAGAGGGTGGAGGATTTCACCTGCTCGTTGCTCTGCGGATAGCCGCTGAGTCCGGGCGATCCGCTGGGCTTCGCGCAGACGATGACGGCGCCTTCCTTGAGCAGGCTCTCGATTCTCGACACGTCCGCCGGAAGCAGGCGGCCGTCATGAGGAATGCCGAGAAACGGATAGCTGCGGCCTGAACTGGCCACGATGCGGCCATCCCGAACTTTCAACCCCTCGCGGAACTCGCGCCAGGAGACGACGTCGGAGCCTTGGGATTTTCTAACGCTTACGAAATCGGAGGGAGTCTCTCCGGACTGGAGCAGCGCCTGGGTGCGGCCGAGGTATTGGAAAAAGGCGGTGCCATCCTTGGCCCATGTCTGGTGGCGGTTGAAATGGGTGCCCCACCAGCCCATGCCCATGCCGGGCTTGTAGCGGTCGTCGAAAGGCTGGTGAACCCAGTGGTGGAGGATCAAACGGTTAGCTCCGCTGGCGAAGGTGCCGTCCGCCGAGCGCTTGAGGAAACCCGGTGTCTCCGACCATTTGCTGAGAACGGGCGGGCCGGTGAATGCCTCGGCTCCGACGACGGTGCGGCCGGCGGCGCGGGCTGCGGCGACGATGGTCCCGTTGATGCCACCTGCCTTGCCGGTCCAGAACTCGCCCATGGGGATGTCTGCCAGAGCCGTGCCTGCAATGGTGTCGAACTGGCCGCCGTAAGGCTCGAACTGGAGTTCCATGCCTACGGCTTTGATCTTTTCATGTCCCGTCCGCCAGCCGTTTTCGTAATAGAGGGTAAGGATGAAATCGTCGTGATCCCACTTGAAGCGGGCGGATAGATCCTTGTCGCCGACGATCCGGTTCTGAAGCGCGAGCAGCCAGGGGAGCGGATCGTAGCCCTTGCGCTGCTTGAACTCCTCGCGGAAGGCGGGCGTCCAGCTCTGGGTGCCGGCTTCATAGCTGTCGATGAGGAAATGCTTGAAGCTTTTTCCCAGATAGGGACCAAGGTGTTCCTTCATGGGCTCGATGACCTGGTCCCAGTGGAAGACGTTCAGGTCGCGGCTGAGCTTGTCCACTTCCAGGGTTTTTCCGATCAGTTCGTCCGGCAGTGGGTGTGGATTCGCTCCGGTGGGCGCGTGGGAGAGGCGGAAGACCTGCCAACTGCCTGCGGGCGCATCCCAGTCGAGGCGGCCGTCCTTGAAGGAGGCGGTCAGGTCGATGACCTTCGACGGATCGATGTCGCCGGAAGCGGGCACCGCGAGGATGGCGATGTCCTTGAAGAAGGTGAAGCTGCGCCCGGTGTTTCCCCAACTGTGGTAGGTCGTGGGATCGGGCCGCGGGATTTCGATAGAGACCCGCTTGCCGCCCTCGACGGTGACGGTCTTGGACACGAGGTTCTGCATGTTTTTCTCCTCGTCGATCCAGGGACCGCCGGTGGTGGAGTAGCCGACGGTGTTGTGGAGGCCGATTTCGAGACCGAGCCGCTGGGCTTCGGCGGCGGCGTGGCGCATGGCTTCCCAGTATTTCGGGCTGCGGTAGGTCTGGTCCGGCCAGGGGTTGTTCAGCGTGGGCTTGTGGGATTCCTGGACGGCGGAGGCGATGTTGAAAATCGTCGCGCCGCCGATGCCGGAGGCTTTCATGGATTCAAGATCCTTGGTGATGCCTTCCTTGGAGAAGTTGGATCCCATCCAGTGCCACCAGACGTAGGGACGGGTTTGTACCGGGGGATTCTTGAAATCGCTTTCAAGCGGGGATTCCGCGGCGTGGGTGGAGATGATGCCACAGAGTGCGGCCAAAGCAAGGATTCCCAAGTGATGTATCATTTTGAAAAGTGTGTTTCTAAAAAGGATGGAAATGCACTGGTTGCATGTGTTAAGTCTCATCGGTCAGGTGATGATGTCCTTGACCACCTTGCCCGCGACGTCGGTGAGGCGGAAGTGGCGGCCCTGGTGGAAATGAGTTAGTTTGGTGTGGTCGATGCCAATCAGGTGGAGGATGGTGGCGTGGAGATCGTGGACGTGAACGGGACTTTCGGTGATGTTGTAGCCGAAGTCGTCAGTCGCGCCGTGGACGATGCCGGGCTTCACGCCGCCGCCGGCCATCCACATGGAGAAGCAGCGCGGGTGGTGGTCGCGGCCGTAGGTTTCCTTCGTTAGGACTCCCTGCGAGTAGGCGGTGCGGCCGAACTCGCCGCCGCAGATGACGAGCGTGTCCTCCAGCATGCCGCGTTGTTTGAGGTCGGTGATGAGTCCGGCACAGGGCTGGTCCACTTCCCTGGCGAGCTTGGGAAGGCCTTGGGGGAGCTTCGCGTGGCTGTCCCAGCCGGGATGATAGAGCTGGATGAAGCGCACGCCGCGCTCGGCCATGCGGCGGGCTTGCAGGCAGTTTGCGGCGAACGTGCCAGGCTGGCTGACGTCCGGCCCGTAGAGGTTGGTGACGGATTTCGGCTCGCCTTCGATGGCGGTGGCTTCCGGCACGCTGGTCTGCATCCGGTATGCCATTTCATACTGGGCGATGCGTGATTCGATTTCCGGGTCGAGTTCGTTTTCGAAGGAGAGGCGGTTGAGTCCCGCGAGTTTGTCGAGCAGCGCGCGGCGACCGGTGCCGCAGATGCCGTCAGGATTGGTCAGATAGAAGACCGCTTCCTTGCCTGAGGAGAAGCGCACTCCCTGATAGCGGGAATCGAGGAAACCGCTGCCCCAAAGACGGCCGTAGAGCGGTTGGTCGGTCGGCTTCTTGGTGACCAGCACGACGAAGGCCGGCAGGTTTTCATTGGTGCTGCCGAGGCCGTAGTGGATCCACGAGCCGATACTTGGGCGGCCGGCAATCTGTGAGCCGGTCTGGAAAAACGTCATCGCCGGATCATGGTTGATCGCCTCGGTGAACATCGAGCGGATCAGGCAGAGATCATCGATGACGCCGCCGGTGTGGGGCAGGAGTTCGCTGAGTTGGGTGCCGCTTTTGCCGTGGGGTGAGAATTTGAAATGGGATCCGGCAAGCGGGAGGATGGACTGGTTTCCGCTCATTCCAGTGAGCCGCTGGCCGGCGCGGACGGAATCCGGGAGGGGTTCGCCGTTGCGGTCGCGGAGCAGCGGCTTGTCGTCAAACAGATCGTGCTGGGCCTGGCCGCCGCTCATGAACAGATAGATGACGCGCTTCGCTTTGGGGGCGAAGGTGGGGATGCCGGAGCCGGATGCCTTGTTGGACAACAAGGAGCCGAGCGCAAGCCCGCCAAGGCAGCCGGACAGCTTGGAGAAGAAATGGCGGCGGGTGACGAAGAGCGGGTCGAATTCCGATGACATGGGCTTAACGGAGGGTGATGGCTTCATCGAGATTCAGCACTGCGTTGGCAAGCACGGTGGCGGCGGCGAGTTCGACAGCTGGGAGATTGGTGGGAGCTGGGAGGTCGCCGACCTTGATGAAGGAAGCGGCCTTTTCGGGGGCTTGTTGGAAAATCGCGGTTTGTTCGGAATGAAGTTCGCCGAGCAGGTGGATTTCCTGTTCCGAGGGAGCGCGACCGAGTATCTCGCGGAACAACCACAGTGTTTGTTCTGTCAGAGTTGAACCTCCTTGTCGCATCATGCGGATGGCGAGACCGCGCGAGGCTTCGACGAACTGCGGGTCGTTGAGCATGACCAGCGGTTGCAGCGGGGTGTTCGTGCGCTGGCGGCCGACCGAGCAGACGTCGCGGCCTGGGACATCGAAGGCGAGCATGCCCGGTGGGGGCGCGGTTCGGCGCCAGAAGGTGTAGAGGCTGCGGCGATAGATGCCGGGAGCCTCGTCGCGCTTGTAATCCGGCAGGAAGCTGTTGAGGACCTTCCAAGCCGCGGAGTCTGGCAGATAAGGCTTGGCGGGTGGGCCGCCGATTTCCGGGTGGAGCAGGCCGGAGAGGGCGAGCGCGTTGTCGCGGAGTTCCTCGCCGGAGAGCCGCTTGGCGGGGCCGCGGGCTAGCAGGATGTTTTCCGGATCTTTCTGCCGGAGGGCGGCGGACATTTTTGAGTCCTGGCTGTAGGTGGCGCTGAGCACGATCTGGCGGCAGAGGCGCTTCATGTCCCAGCCATGGTCCACGAAGTCCCGGGCAAGCCAGTCTAGCAGCTCGGGATGGGATGGAAGGGTGCCTTGGGAGCCGAAGTTGTCAGCAGTGGCTACCAGGCCGCGGCCGAAGAAGTGCAGCCACATCCGGTTTACCTGCACTCTAGCCGTGAGTGGGTGACCGGGGGCGGTGAGCCAGCGGGCGAGGCCGAGGCGGTTGCGCGGTAGGTCGGCGGGGAGCGGCGGCAATGCGGCGGGTGTGACGCGGGGCAACGGCTCGCCTTCAGGGTGGCTGTATTCGCCACGGGCGAGAATCCGCGCGGGGCGGGGCTCGGCCATTTCCTTCATGACTGGAAGTTCGCGCACGCCGTCCATGGTCTTGCGCAGGTCCGCGCGGAGTTTCCGGAGTTCGGCGGAGTGTTTGCGGAGCTCGGGATCGACGGCGGAGAAATAGTAATCTCTCAGCTTGGACAGCCCGGCGGCATCGCGCGGAGTGGTTTCCAGCAGTTCTTGCGGTGTTTTGTTCTCGTGCAATGCCGTTACCTCCAGCCCGCTCACCGCACGGGTGAAGAGGCGGATGTCATCGACCGCGCCGCCGCGCAGGCCGGAATCGCGGACGCGTTCGCCGAAGCTGAAGCCCTTGCCGCTGCCGGAGTTCTTGGTTAGATGGTCGCGCACGATTTCCACGGGTGACCCGCTGCCGTTGATGAAAATCCTCAGTCCGTTAGCCCGTGACGAGCCGTCGTAGGTCACGACCACGTGGGTCCACGCGTGTGCGGGAACCACGTCCTTGCCACGGACGGCGATGCAGTTGCCCGGCCACTCGCGGGCGATCATCCAGCGGAGGCGGCCGTCTTCGATCAGGAGCTCGAAGCCGTTGTAACCGGGATCGTAGCCGGCGCTGTTATGGAAGATGATTTGCCGTGGCGCATGGTCGCCGGGCTTGAGCCAGAAGGCCATGGACATGGGGTCTTCCTGGTTGTCGACGCCGTGTTTTCCGAGGTCCAACGGATCATCGCCGGTGAAGGAAATGGCTTGGCCGCGGGTGCCGGCGACGAGGGTGTTTTTGGAATCCGATTTCGCCGGACGTTTGGGATCGGCGGTATTGGTGAAGCTGTCTTTATCGGAGGCGTCGAGATCGTAGGAGCCGCTGAGGTCGGCGAAGGCGGCGGTGGGGTTGGCAAGCCAGGTTTGGAAGTCAGGTTCGCGCTCCTGGGTTTTCGCGGCGAGGGAGTTTTCCAACTCTGCGATGGCGGCGGCTTGGCGGGCGATGGTTTGATCCTGTTCGGGCGTGGTGAGGAGCTGCGTGGGATTCGGCTGGATGGAGCCGACGCCGTGGAGCAGTCCCCACTCGTCGATGGAGTTGAAGAACGCGCCCATGGAGTAATAGTCCTTCATGGTGAGAGGATCATACTTGTGATCGTGACAGCGGGTGCACTCGAATGTTAGAGCAAGGAAAGCGGTGCCGAAGGTGTGGACGCGGTCGGAAATGCCTTCCTGCCGGAACTCCGCCTCCACGCTGCCTCCCTCCTGGGTCTTGCGGTGCAGGCGGTTGAAGGCGGTGGCGGTGATTTGTTCGCGGGTCGGGTTTTCCAACAGGTCGCCGGCGATCTGCCAGGTAATGAACTGGTCCCATGGAAGATTGTCATTGAGCGCCTTGACGACCCAGTCCCGATAGGGCCATGCGTGCGTATCGATGTCGGACTGATAGCCGAATGAATCCGCATAGCGGGCGACGTCAAGCCAGCCGACGGCCATTTTCTCACCGTAGCGGGGCGAGGAAAGCAGGCGGTCCACGGCACGGCCGCGGGCATCCGTTGATTTGTCTGACAGGAAAGCGTCGAGCTCCGCGCAGGATGGCGGGAGGCCGGTGAGATCGAACGCGGCGCGCCGCAGCCAGCGCTCGGGAGAGGCGGGCGGCGTGGGTGCAAGCTGCTCATCGGCGAGGCGCGCGTGGACGAAGCTGTCGATCTCGTTTTCACCGGATTTCGCGGGAACCTGCACCGAGGCAGGCAGCGGGGTAAACGCCCAATGAGGCTCGTATTCGGCACCTTGTTCGATCCAGCGGGCGAGGATTTCGCGATCTGAGTCCGTCAGCTGGCGGGGCGAGTCCGGGGGCGGCATCACTTCGTCCGGATCCTTCTCATGAATGCGTGCGATCAATTCGCTGGCCTTGGGGTCTCCAGGGACGATGGCCTTCGCTTTGACAGCGTCTTCGCGGACATCCAAGCGGAGGTCACCTTCGCGTTTGGCGGAATCGGGGCCGTGGCACTGGAAGCACTTGTCGGATAGAATCGGGCGGATGTGCTTGTTGTATCCGAGTTTATCCGCCGCCCGCGCCGGGACGTTGCCAATCGCGATCAGGAGGCAAACGGTTGACGCGAGGTGGATCGACCGCCGGGATTTCCGAAAGAATGGCTTCAAAGTCATCGCGTCGTTCAACTGGTTCTCATTCGAGTTTCAACACATCGACGTTCCCGGTGCGGAGCTGTGCTGGGACTGAAATACGCAGCTCGTCGCCCTGATATTCCAACGGAATCCGCCCACCGGTGCGCAACAGGGTCGCTTTTTGGTATTTCGGGGCGTCTTTCCAGATGAATCCCTCTTTGAACGAAGGGAGGAAGTGGACGTAAGCGACGCCCTTTTCACCGGTTGTGACGGGTGCGTTCGCGGATTCCGGAAACGGGCCGGGACCGGTGCCGATCACGGACTCGCGGCTGTGCTTCATCCAGTCTGCCATTTCCTGCCAAGCGGCGGTGGCTTGCTCGGGCATGCTTCCGTCGCCTTTGGGGCCGACGTTTGCCAGCAGATTGCCGCCCCACGCGCGGAGGCGGACGAGTTTTTCCAGCGTTTCCGGAGCGGTGTCCCAGCCCCAGGCCTCAGTGTAGGACCACTTGCCGGCTGGCCAGCAGGTCTCGCAGGTCTCGAACCAGCCTTTGAAGCGTTGATCGGGAAGTTTTCCTTCGGAGTCGCCATAGTCACCGCCACCGCCGTTGCGGCGGTTGATGACGATGCCGGGCTGGAGGCGGCGGACTTCGGTGTTGGGGATTTCCCCGTGGCCGCCATCGAACCAGATGAGGTCGATCCTTCCGTAGTTAGAAAGCAGTTCGGTGACTTGGCCGGCGACGAGAGCCTTGCGTTTCGCGTCGTGATCGGCGGGTTTCTTCGGAAGGGTGACCGGCTTGTGATCCATGTCGAGCGCTGGACCGCGCATGGCGAAGGACTTGTATTCGCGGTCGAACCACCAGTCGGGCGGGGAGTAGTAGAGGCCCACCTTGAGTCCGTGCTTGCGGCAGGCGGTGGTGAATTCCTTAACGAAGTCGCGGCCGCCGAGGAATTGCTTGGTGCCGAGATCACCATAGTTGGAAGGCCATAGCGTGAAGCCGTCGTGGTGCTTGGTGACCATGACTGCATAGGTGAACCCGGCTGCTTTGGCCTGGGCGAGTTGGCCGTCATAGTCCACCTTGTCCGGCCGCCATTGCTTCGCCCAGCCGTAATAGGTGTTAGGCGTGACGGTCTGGTCCTTCCACGGCTTGTTGGCGAGCATGCCCCACGAGAGGTCGCCGGTGGCGCCGACGGAAGCGAGGCCCCAGTGGATGAAGAGTCCGAGCCCGGCATCGGGAAACCACTGGGCGTCGGGGTGTTTGTTGGAGCTTACGGGCTTTTGCGAAGACTGGCCCAGGGCGGCGGACTGGGAGTCTGCCGCTTGATCGGCGGAGGAGAGGGAGGTGAAGGTGAGCAGTAGGGCCAGGATGAGTTTCATGGAGATAGGACTAATAGGTCGTATAGGACCTATGGAATCAGGGGGATCTGCACATTCGTGCTGATCTTGCCGTTCTTCTTGTAGCCGTCGGTGGCACCGAAGAGATAGGTGGGTTCGTCGCCCTCGATGAGCAGGGCGGGGCGCTCGATGTTGGAGTTGCTTTTTCCGCCGTCATCGAGGGTGAAGCGGCTTTCGAGAATCTTGGGCTTGGGAGAGGCCTTCCAGTTCAAGCCGTCCTCGGACTGGAACATGCAGATGCCGCCGGAGGATCCGGTGAAAGTCCCGACCACGTCGCGGGTGACGGCGTAATAACGGTTGCCGTACTTTTTGCTGAACCAGATGAACGGGTCCTCGGCGACCATCCAGTGTGTGCCGGGTTTCTCGGCTTCGAAGATTTTTCCGGGAGTTTTGATATACGGGCCTTCGGGCCGGTCCGCCATGGCGGCTCCATAACGGACGTTTCCGCCCATTTCCTTGCCTTCGATGTATTGCACGGCCTTGTAGATGAGGACGACACCGCCGTCCGGCCGCATGCAGGCGGCGGGGTTGGTGACGCAGAGGGAGTCGAAGGATTTTTTGTCATCGGTGATGTCGACGATGGGCTTGTCCATGCGGGTCCACGGGCCGGCGGGGTTGGTGGCGATGGCGACACCGATGCGCTGGTGGTTCCGGTGCATCGGATAGTTTTTCCCATCGCCATGGTTGCCCATGTAATAGAGGTAGTATTTTCCATTGTGGAAGAAGGCGTTCGAGTTATGGGTGACGTCTCCATCCCAGTATTTTTTCCCGGTGGCGGGGTTGGTTTCGCGAGGCGGCAGCGCGACGTTCACATGCTGGTAGGGACCGGCGGCATTGTCGGAAACGGCGTAGGCGATTTCCGAATGGATCGCCCAGCCGGGGGCGAAACCGACGTTGACCGGCCAGCGTGAGTAGAACAGGTGATACTTCCCGTCGGGGCCTTTCACGGGAGCGCCGCACCAGACGAAGTAGCCGGGGACTGAGAAGCGGTTTGCGGCGGGAAGTGGTTTCACGCGGCTGCCGAGATCGAGATCCTGGGCGTGGAGCGAGGCGATGGTTAGAATGAAAGGGATCAGAAACTTCATGGGGTGACTTCGTGTTTGCCGTTGGCGGGGATGGTGACCGACTGGATTTTCCCGTTGGCGCGGATGTGCGTCTTGCCGCCTTTTGGCGAGGAGATAATGGCTTTGGCAAGCTTGCCGCCGCGCCATGCGAGATCGACGTTGAATCCGCCGCGGGCGCGGAGGCCGGTGACCGTGCCGTCCTTCCATACGTCCGGCAGGGCGGGGAGCAGGTCGATCAGATAGATGCCGTCCTTGCTGACGTGGCTTTGCAGAATCATCTCGGTGATGCCGGCGGTGGCACCGAAGTTCCCGTCGATCTGGAAGGGCGGGTGGGCGTTGAACAGGTTGTTATAGGTGCTGCCGCCGCTGCCGACGGGGGCGAGCAGGCCTTTGAGGATCTTGTGGGCGTGATTGCCATCGGCAAGGCGGGCCCAGAAGTTGATTTTCCACGCCTTGCTCCAGCCTGTGCCGGCGTCGCCGCGGGCGTTGAGGGAGACCTTCGCGGCGGCGGCGAGTTCCGGTGTGCTCACGGGATTGATCTGGCGTCCGGGGTGGAGGGCGAAGAGGTGGGAGACGTGGCGGTGTTTGGATTTCGGGTCATCCACGTCGTCCATCCACTCCTGGAGTTGTCCCCACTTGCCGATCTGCGGGCCACGCAGGTTTTCCCGCAGAGTGATGACTTTGGCGCGGTAGTCGGCATCGATGCCGAGCGCGGTGGATGCGTCGATGTAGTTGGTGAAAAGGTCCCAGACGATCTGCTGGTCATAGGAAGCGCCGGGCTGCGGGGTGCGGTCCCCCTCCTGGAGCACGATCTTGCCGCCCTTTTTGACCGGGCCATGTTCCGGTGACCATCCGGTGGGGCTGATCAGCTTCCCATCAGGTCCGGGTATCAGATAGTCCTCCCAGTATTCGACGAGTTCCTTGAGGGCGGGATAGGCGCGGGATCTGAGGAATTCCTTGTCGCCGGTGAATTCGTAGTGGGTCCAGAGGTGCTGGGTCATCCAAGCGCTGCCGGGCCGGTGGATGCCCCAGGTCGAGTTGCCGCCCATCGGGTTGTTCGTGCTATAGGCGATCCAGCCTTTTTCGGCAGCAATGGCGGGCTGGGCGTTCTTTTTGCGGACGGTGGCGAGGTTGCGCAGCCAGTCGAAGAGCGGCTGGTGGCATTCTGAAAGGTTGGTCGGCTCGGCGAGCCAGTAGTTCATCTCCACGTTGATATTCGTGGTGTAGCCGGAATACCACGCGGGTTTCATGTCCTGGTTCCAGATGCCCTGGAGATTGGCTGGCAGACCGCCGGGGCGGGAGCTGGCGATCATCAGATAGCGGCCGAATTGGAAGAACAGGGCGTCGAGGCCCGGATCCGCTGATTTCTGATAGGCAATGAGACGCTGGTCGGTCGGCAGCTCGTCGCGGGAGGGGCCGAGGTCCATTTTGACACGCGAGAAGAGCGCCTGGTGATCGGCGATGTGCTCCGCCTTGAGCTGGTCGTAGGGTTTCTTCGCTGCGGCTGATAGAATCCGGTCAAGCTTGCCGGACGGCGGGTCTCCGCGCCAGCTATTGTCCGGGCTGTTGGCGAACGAGGTGGCGGCTGCCAGCAGGATCGTCGCGCTGTGGCAGCGCTCGATGGAAAGGTTCTGGCCGTTGGCTTTCAACGATCCGTTTTCGGTCAGGACGGTGACGCGTGCTTCGTAGGCGAGGTTGTTGTCCAGCTTGCCGGAGGAGGTGATCGTGTTGGTGGATGCGGTGATCTTCGCGCCGTGGGCATCGGTTAGCCGGATCGTGCCGGCGATGGATCCTGGTTTGTCGGCGGTGAGGCGGATGACCAGGACCTGGTCCGGGTGGCTGGAGAAGACCTCGCGGAGGAATTTGACGCCGTTGGCGGTGTAGGTGGTCCGGTGAACGGCCTCGGTAATGTCGAGTTCCCGCCGATATGCGGTGGGCTCCGTTTCCGGGAAGTCGAGAAACAGGTCGCCGAAGGGGCGATAGCTTCCCATATTGATTTCATCGCCGGTCCAGAGCGTTTGTTCGTTGAACTGGATGCGTTCCTTGGTGACGCCGCCGAACACCATGCCGCCGAGGCGGCCGTTGCCGACGGGCAGGGCTTCCGTCCAATTTGCGGCGGGTTTGTCATACCAGAGCGCGCCGCCGCCGTCGGGCTTGGCGGTGAGGATGAGGGATGTCAGGCCGAGCGTTAGAATGGATCGTAGGATCATGAAGCTGGATCAGGGTTTCAAGGTTGCATGGCGGCCGAGCCAGCCGAAACCGTGAGAGGCCTTGACGGTGGTGTCCGGTTGGAACTGGAGGATTTTGTCACCTTTGATGGCTTTCTTTGCAGGCTGGAGTTTGATCCGACCCGTGAGCGTCGGCGAGCTGGCGGAGTCCTCGGTGACGGTGACGCGCTCCTCGTCACCGAGGCCGCTGACGACGGTGACGGTGCCGCTTTCGACCTTCTTGTAATCGAAGTTCAGCGGGGCGGTGAGGCGGACGACGAGCTCGTCGCCTTGTTTTGCAAGTTCCACCTTCGACTCGCTCCACGCGAGGTAGGAGAGGGTGATGTTATAACAGACGTTGAACTGGATCCAGCCCTCGGTCCACCCGATGTCGCCGACTTCCGGGTGATAGGGGTAGTGGGCGTTTTTCGGTGAGCCGTCGATGACGAAGCGTGCGTCTGCCAGACGGCCAATTCCGCCGTGGTGGAACTTGAACCAGCCGTGTTCGACACCCTCGACCTCGCGCGGGGCGTCGTAGGAGAAATGACGGCCTACGGGATTGCGGCCGTACATGTCGTCGAGGTGCGACCAGATGAGCTCGTCGAGCCGTTGTTGGACTTTCGGATCGGTGATGAATTCTCGGGCTGCTAGAATCGATGTGGGGAGTCCGATGACGTTGCCGGGTTCATTCCATTTCTGAGGGGAATCGCCCATGGGGGTCCAGTTGTCCGGTTCGTCGCCGAGCTTACGGAAGTCCCACAGGTTGTCGGAGCGGCGGACGAGGACTTTCGCCCATTCGTTGAGTTTCTCTGCCAGGCCCTTGGGAGCGCGGTCGGGATACTCGCGGAGGAAATGGGCGAGTCCGGTGACGGTGAGGAACTCGCTCATGCGCTGGCCCTTGGTGACGAGCGGGTTGTTCCAATCGAGCTCCTTGACCATCCATTCCGCCTGTTTGTAGGCGGCATCGAAGTAGAGTTGCGCGTCAGGGCGGTTCTCGCGTTTGGCGACCTCGTACATCAGGAGGTTCGGTTCGACGGAGAAACCGGGAGGCAGCGAGCCCTTGGTAGAGCCGATTTTAGTTTTGAGGGCGAGCAGGTTGTGTTCCGGGCTTTCGTCGTAGGGGTATTTGTGGTCGTTGTTCGGATCGGCCCAGATCTTGAAGGCATAATCGCGGACCGCCTCGTAGTTCTGCTTTGGCAGGTAGGCTTCCAGGGCGGGCCATGCATAGAGGAAGTAGGCGAGCTGGGCCTTGAGATGCTCGTGGGCGAGCTTCTGGGTGACGATGACGTCAGCACCCCAGTGGATGAGTTTCACGATGTCCGGGGCGTTGTCCGGGTAGGGTTCGAGAGCGCCCCAGAGTTCCTTGTCCTTGGGTTTCTCGTATTTGACCTGCCGTGGCATGCGCTCGTAGGCGGAGGGGTTTGATAGAAGCTGCGGGACCAGCGAGTGGAGTTCCCAGCCGAAGTGGTGGTCGTCGCGCCAGCCGAACGAGCCGCGGCAGACGTTGCGGTCGTTGCCGACGTAGTGGCGGCTGTCGATCATGAAGTCGACCGCATCCTGATAGGAAATGCGCTCCAGCCAGAACGGGCCGATGCGGAAGGGCACGGAGGTGATGCCGCCGGCTTCGACGACGTATTCGACTTCGCCCTCGGGATTGAACGTCGAGAAGTCGCCGATCTTGTTCTTGATGATTCCCTTGGCGAGTGCGGCGCCGCCTTTCGCGGGGCGCACGATGAACGGAGTGCCGTCGGCGAGCGTGGGAGCGGTGAAACGTTTCGGCTTGCCGAGGTTGAATCCGCTCTGGTTCAGATAGAGTTCCACGATCTGTTCCTGGGGAGTGGCACCCGCCATGGCGGCGGGTCCGGCGGCTTTCGGGAGTGGCGGCAGATCGCCGACCTCGGACGGCCAGACGATGATTTCCTTGATGCGCGCGGAGTCCTGGTGGCTGGCGGTGATCCAGATGCGGAGCTTGTCGGTCTCGACGCTAACGGTCTGGTCGAAGGCGATGGCGAGGGCGTTGGTCTTGTTGCCGGAAACGTCGGCGGAGGGGATATCCAACCATTTTCCGCCGCTCCAGAACTGCACCTTGAACGCTTCCACGACATCCTTCGCGCCGAAGCCGGTGAAGAGGTGGATGCCGGCGAGTTTGCGTTTTTCTCCCAGATCGAGTGCGATCCACGATGGTTCGGTGGATTTCTCACTGACCCAGCGGGAGTCGTCGGTGATCTTGCCGTCGATGGCATTGGCGGCGGGATATTTGGGCAGGCTGGAACTTGCCGCGGCCGATTTGGGCTTGAGCGGCTGGGGATCCGGCGCGGCTGAAGCGGCAAGAGCGAGGAGCAGGCTGGTGGTGACGATGGATCTCATGGATTGAAAGTGATGAGCGGAACTTTATCCCGCTGCGGGAGAATTACCTCCGAAAAACGCGCATCCTTCCTGTGAAAACGCGTGTTTCGATACCGCGTCGGGCAGTTTCCGCAGCTTGAATGGAAATGCTTCATGAATCGAGACAAGGGTGGACAGACTCAGAACGAGGGTGTGGTGCCTGTGGCATCCATCTGCAGATAGGAGAGGCTGATGGCCCAGCTCGCACCATAGTTCACCCACCCCTCGGCGTGGCGGAAGGTGCCTTCCGGATTGAAGGGAAACATCTCGCTACCCGGGCCGGAGGAGATCGATCCGCGGCAGGTTTCCAAGCGGGCGCAGACGTTGAGCTTGTGGCCGATGGGCCAGCCGCGCTCGATTTCAGGGTAGCCCATCTCCGGCTTGTGGGGTGCGGCTGCCAGGCGGGGATTGCGGCCGAACGTGAAGTCCGCGTGCGAGACCGCGAGCTCCTGCAAGCGCGACTTGAGCGCCGGGTCGTCGATCACCCAGGATGCGGCTGTCGCAATGGCGGGAAATGATACCCAGTTTCCCACGTCATTGAGTTTCGGAATCGTCCAGTGCTCGGAGTCATCGTAACGGCGGAAGTCCCACATGTTAGCCGACCGTTTCACCGCCACTTCCGCCCATTCGTGGATCTTCTCCTTCAGGCCGGCTGGGGCTCGGTCGGGATATTTCTGAAGCAGCCACACGAGGTTTGGTATGGTTCGATGTTCGCTCATGCGGTGGCCCTTGGTGGAGCGCGGATCATTCCAATCCAGATTCTTGACGATGAACTCCGCTTGGGCGGCGGCGGCGGTTAGGTAGATGGCGGTGTCATCACGATTTTCCCGTTTGGCGATTTCGTGCATGAGCAGGTTAGGGACGATCGAGTGGCCTGGTGCGTGTCGGCCTTTGTAGGGATGGAGGCGGCCTGCCATCGGATTCTGGCCTGTCGGCGGGGCGTCGTAGCCGGTGGGGTTCCACCACTTGTCAACGGTCAGCGATTTCTCCCAGTTGGCGAAACAGAAGTCCCGGCAACGGTCGTAAAACGATTGCGGAAGCCACTGCTTGAGCACCGGCCAGGCCCAAACCACGTAGGCAATCTGCTCGACCGTCTGGGAATGGATCTGCGGGCGCTCGGGATCGCCCATGCAATCCTTGGTGACAGGCTTCATCAGATAGAAGCCCGCGCCCCAGTGCATGAGTTTCACGACGTCCGGTGCATCCGGCAGAGGTGCTTCCAGCTCGGTGTAGTATCTGCGCGCTGCCTCCATCACGCCGCCGCTTTCCGGATTTTTGGCATCGTATTTGAAGGCGGGATCGAGCACACGCTTTCTGTCAGCCTCCCAGTCGATCTGCCTGGGCATGGCGGAGATGCGGGCGGGATCTGCCAGATAGAGCAGGACGAGCGAAGGGATGATCGCGTCATAGTAATTGCCATCCCGCCACGGGCAGCCGCCGAAGGCGCTGGGGTGGGTGCCGACGACGCTGCGGCTGTCGATGAGGAAATCCACGGCAGGCTGCCAGTATTGTTCGCGCCAGATGTCGGGGCGGATGAGGAATGGCTCGCTGGTGCCGGGTTCGAGTTCGCCGCCGCGGATTTCGATGACGTAGCGGTCGGCCGAAACGGGAGGTTGGAAGGTACTGAAATCGCCGATGTTTCCCTCGATTTCTCCACGATGGAGGATTTTGGATTGGTCGGCGTGACGGACAATGAAGGGGGTGCCGTCGGGTGACAGCGGGGCGGTGAAGCGCTTGGATAGAAGGGTGGCGTAGCCGATCTGGTTCATCGCGACGAGATGGGCGCTGCGGCTGACAGGAGGCAATGGTCTTGCGGGTGGATCCGAGTGAAGCGGGCAGGCAAGCAGCAGGAGGATAGCGGATAGTTTTTGAAACATGAATGGGCTGGGTTGGTTTCAAGGTTGCCGGGAGTTACTTCCCCACGGACGAAGTTTGGAGAAATCGGTGGGGGGAGGAAATCCCCCCCGTTCACACCCAACCATACGGAGCCCTTGGAATTCCTATCGTTCAAATCGCGTATGGTTTCTGCGAAATTGCGCTCGGAGGCGGGCTGAACGCGGGGCTGGATCCGATCCTGCCAGAACTTAAAGCGCTGCGACTGCGGTCTGAATGATGTGAATCGCGTGGGGTCGCTCAACGATGCAGTCCGAAGCCGAGAGGAAAGAGCGGGTCCTCGTTTTGGATTTTCGAAAGCGGGATCCGATCCATGGTGCGTGGCCATGTGAACGACAGTTTGCCCTTAAAAGGGGAACTGCCGAACAACACATCCGTGACACCTTCTCCCTCGGTGCCGGGGAGCCAGGCTGCTATAATGGCGTCCGCTTGTTCGGCAACTTTCCCGAGAATCAGAGGCCTGCCTGACAGGACAACGACGACCACCCGCAGGCCGGCTGATTTGAGAGAACTCACAGCATTTACGTCTTCCTTTGAAAGTGACAGGTCCGCGCGGTCGCCTTTCATTTCCGCATACGGCGGTTCGGAGACCACCACGATTCCGACGTCCGCGCCCTTGGCGCCGGATCCGTCCTTGGAGAAGGTGACCGGGGTCTTGGGGCTGACGGACTTCCTGATGGCTGCGAGAATGGTGGTGCCGCCGGAGGTGACATCGCCGGATTTCCCCTGCCAGTCGATGGTCCAGCCACCGCACTGGATGCCCAGGTCATCGGCCGCATGGCCAGCGACGTGGATGCGTCCCGTGGAAGTGGAAAGCGGGAGCAACTGGGCATCGTTTTTCAAGAGTACAAGAGTCTCGGAAACGGCGTTGCGGGCGACCGCTCGGTGCTCCGCGGAGCCAAATTGTTTCTGTAGCTCCAAGTCGGGTGTTAGGTTGGCTTTTCCATTGAACATGCCGCAAGCGAATTTCACTCGCAGGATGCGGGTGACCGCGTCGTCGATGCGCGACATCGGAATTTTACCCTCATTCACCAAGTCCTGGAGCGAGGTGATGAACTCTTTATAGCGATCCGTAACCATGACCATGTCCATGCCCGCGTTGATGGAAATCTCGATGCACTTCTGATAATCCGCCGTGGTGATCTGTCCGGCGGCGTTGTTGCTAGCCACAGCTCCGGTTCCTTTGGCGGGTCCTACAAGCTGGTCGATAGCGTTGTAGTCGGAGATGACGAATCCTTCGAAGCCGAGTTCCTTTTTCAGGACGTCGGTGAGCAGGTATTTGCTGCCCGAGCATTTCACTCCGTTCCAGCTGCTATAGGACGGCATGATGGTCGCCACGCCGGCATCGATGGCAGCCGGGTATCCCGCCATGTGGACCGCGCGCAGGGTGGCCTCGTCGAGGCGGGTGTCGCCCTGGTCCAGCCAACCGTCCTGGCTGGCGGTGCCGTAGGTGGTGCCGCCGTCACCGATGAAGTGCTTCGCGCAGCCGACCACCGCGGTCTTGTCTGATAGATTCGTGCCTTGCAGTCCGCGGACAGCGGCTGTGCCGAGGGTGGCGACCACGGCCGGGTCTTCCGAGAAGCCCTCGTAAGTGCGACCCCAGCGGATGTCCTGTGGAACCGTCACGCAAGGGGCGAACGACCACTGGATGCCGGTGGCGCGGATTTCCCGCGAGGTGATGCGGGCGACCTCCTCGACGAGCTCCGGATTTCCCGAGCAGCCGAGCCCGATGTTGTGAGGAAAGATCACGGCTCCTAAAACGTTGCTGTGACCGTGAACGGCGTCGATGCCGTAGAGCAGGGGAATGGCCAGACGGGTTTGCAGCGCACGCGTCTGGGATTCCTGATAGGTGGCGGACCAGTCTGCCAGCGTGTTGCCGTTTTTCGGGTCCGAGCCGCCGCCGCTGAGGACGGAGCCGAGGAAAAGTGTCTTCACGTCGTCGAAGTCCTTGATGGATCCGAGGTCGGGCTGGGTCATCTGGCCGGCCTTTTCCGCGAGAGTCATTTTTCCGACGAGTTGCTGAATTTCGGCGTCGTTCGCGGTCAGCCATGAGGGCGAGGCGGCGCTGGCTGCGGTGGGAAGTAACAGAATGCCCGCTTGGAGCGCGGCGTTCTTGAGCAATGGGAAATCGATGAGTGACATGGCTGAGAAAGGAGGATGAACGAAGGTGGTAATTCGGGGATTGGCCGCTTGGCCGCTGAGCGTGTGGCGGATCTCCGGTCTCGATGGCCCACAAGGGGAAAATTTATCTTCCTCGAATCCAGAGTGTCCATGTTTCATATGGGGGAGGCGCGAGTCACTCGAAAGGGGGGGCGGGATGTTTCGCTCACTTCCCCCATTTGGGGGATTTGAAATGCCCCCTTCGGCGACCTCGACTGGGGGATTAGGTTTAATCCAACATTCGGTTCGACGTTGATCCGTATGGTCCTAAGGCTCGGAAGACGCCCGCAAAAGCGGATCCCGCTGTCTTCTTAAACTCAATTTCGAAAGGCGACGGCAAGTAAATCTCAAGCTGAGGTGACTCTGTTTCCGAATCTTCAACCCAAATAAACCACAATCATGAAACCTAGTCGCATCCTTCTCGCCTTCCTCGGGTCACACCTCGGCATCATTACCGTCTCGCTGCTCGGCTCCGTCGGAGTCAGCCATGCCCAGACGTGGAACAACACCAGCACCGGCACCAGCAACTGGAGCACCGCTGACAACTGGGACACGGACCCCACCGCTCCGGTCAGTGGCACAACCACCGCCGTGCAGTTTTTCGCCACGCCCGGCACCGTCATCCCTGCGGCCAGCGCGATTGTCGCCAACCAGGACATCGCCGCGCCGATGATCGTCAATTCCCTCACCGTCAACGGCACCGGTCCCGGCAGCGGAGCGGCTCCCAGCCTCACGATCTCCGGCGGCGCAATCCAGTTCGCAGGCACCAGCCCTTCCCTCAACGTCAACGCCGGTTTCGGCACGGTCGGCTATACTGTCAACCTGAACAGCAACCTGGAGTTCAGCGCGGACACTGCCATCAATTTCAGCAACGGCGGAGCCTCCATCAACATCGGCGGTGCCGTCACATTGGCAGGAGCGGGAAAAGTGACCTTCACCGGCGGCCTCATCAACCGCCCGCTGTCACTCACCGCGGTTGGCACTTTCACCGGCGACATGGCGCTGGGCGGCGCTTCCTCCGTGCTCCAACTCAACAAGAATACTAACATCCTTGGCCCGAACACGGCCACGACCCAGTCCGTGACGGTTCCAAGCGGTTCCGGCGTCAGCCTCGCCTATGGTAACGCCGCCTATGGTCACCCTCAGAACTTCGTGGTCAGCGGTGATGGAAATGCCGCTACCTCAGGTGCCGCCATCAATGTCACCCGCATCAATTTCGGAAACGGCACCATCGGCGGCCTGGCTCTCGCCGGCGACTCCACCGTGAGGACAGTGCCTGAAGTCGCGAGTGAAGCGCGCGGCGTCACCACAACCCGCGGCATCGTGGGACCAGGAAAACTAACCAAAACCGGCGGTGGTTATTTGTTCCCCAGTGTGACTTCGCCCGCCTCCGTGACGTGGGGTGGCACTGAGTTTTCCGCCTACACGGGAAACGTGGAAATCAAGGAAGGTGTCATCCAGACGCCCGGGGCTTCCAATTCACTCGGGTCCAATGTCGCGACCACCCAGCGGGTGACGGTTTCCAGCGGAGCTGCCATGGCCATCGGAGCGGCTAACAATGCGTGGACGCAGCCCCAGAACATCATTCTCAATGGCAATGGAACCGGCTACGTCGCGAACAACGGCGGATTTGCCGCACTCGACTCGTTTGGAGCCGGCTTCGGAAATAACACCGTGCGCAGGATCGTGGTCGCCACCGATTCCACCGTCGCGGTCAAACGGGAAGGTTCCACCGGCAATGTTGGCCGGGGAATGGCCACGCAGGCCGGTCTTGCCGGCACCGGCACCCTGACCGTGGGCGCCCCATACGGCAGCGCGACCGGACCTCTTTATCTGGGTCAGGCCGCCTCCGCGTTCGAGGAATTTCCCGCCTTCAGCGGAAAGGTCGTCATCAACAACGGGATCCTGAACCTCGGCAACACCGATGCCCTCGGAGCATCACCGGTCGGACAGGTCAAGTTGAACAACCTCGGAGCACTCTCGTCCAGCATCGCAGGTGGACTCAATCAAGCTTTCCTGGACCGCATCGAAAACCTCGCCACTACCGGCGGTGCGGTCTGCCTTGGAAATGCGAGTGCTAACGACCTCGATTTCACCAGTGCTCCCAACCTTCGCCTCGGTGCCATCAACAGCTTCACCTACAGCGGCACCTTGACTCCCTCAGGTGGCATCTACCGCCTTGGTGGCGGTGGTGGCACGCTCACCGTCTCCAGCCAGCTCACCGGGTCGACCAGCGTGGTGGTCTCCAACAGCGTCATCCTCAGCAACTCCGCCAATGATTTCAACGGCGGTGTCACCATCGCCTCCAACAACACCGGAATCGGACAAACCGCCTCGCTCGGATTCACCGGCGGAACCGGCAATCTGAACGGCAACGCGATCACCTTCGCCGGGGCCGGCGGCACGCTCGCTTACACCGGAGCTGCCGCGGGTTCCAGCGACTCGCTTGGAGCCCTGACGTTTCCGACAGGCCACAGCAACGTCACCTCGACCAAAGGCGCGGCCGGCAACACGTTCCTGACCTTCTCTTCGCTGGCCGCCCGCTCCGCTGGCGCGACCGGCAATTTCACGGTCACCGGCGGCACTAACGGCACTGACAACAAGATCACCGTCACCGGGCTCGCGACAGGCTTCGTCGACAAGGGCCTGTTCTTCGGCGATTTCAACTATGCCTATAACGACGCCGCAGGATTCCTGCGCGCACCGGTTTACGGCACGGACGCCGGCTTCGTCACCAGCGCGGCCGCGACATCGCTGGCCAGCGCCACCCATCAGAACATCAGCGGCTCGATCAGCGCCCAGACCACGGCCTCCTTCACCACCTTCAAGATCGCCAGCGCGTTGGGCGTCACGATGGCGGCGGACGAGATCCTAACCGTGGATGGCATCCTGAAGAGCGGTGGCAACGCCGGGACGATTTCCGGTACGGGGACCGCCGCGATCCAGGCATCCTCCGGATCCGAAATGGTTGTCCGCTCCCAGGCTTCCGGCGACGGACTCACGATCAGTATTCCCATCCTCGCCAACGGTGCCAGCTCCCTCACCAAAACGGGTGCCGGCTCGCTGACCCTATCGGCGGCTAACACCTACACCGGGGCGACCACCGTCGTGGCGGGCACTCTCACGGTCGCCACCACCGGCAGTCTCGAGGACAGCGTGGCCGTCACCGTCAACGGCGGCACCTACGCCACCAACTCCACCACCGACACCGTCGGCACCGTGACATTGAAAAACGGCGTGATCGGTGGCATCGGCATCCATCAGGGTTCTTCCTACGAGGTCGAGAATGGCATGGTCACCGGCCGCTTGGGAGGATTCGGCGCGTTGACGAAAACAACAGCCGGCCAGGTCATCCTCGCCGGTGCGAACAGCTACTCGGGTGGAACCACGGTTTCCGCCGGCACCCTCACGGTTTCCCGCTCCGGCAGCCTCGATGATTTCTCGACGGTCACCATCGAAAACGGCTCCACCTACGAACTCGGCGGTGCCGACACCGTCGGCGATGTCACGCTGGCCAACGGCACCATCCGCGGCCCGGGTGCCCTCAATGGGTCGTTCTACGACGTCCGGAGCGGCAGAATCGAAGCGCCCCTCGCTGGCACCGGCACCCTCACCAAGTCCACCGCCGGCACCGTCACCCTCGCGGGGGTGAACACGCTGGTCGGCGAGGTCTCGGTGGATGCGGGCACGCTGGTACTGGCTGACAACGCGAGGTTGAACTTCGCTATCAGTGACACATCCACTGCTAACAGTGTCAGCGGCGCGGGCACCGCCACCTTCGACGGGGATTTCGCGATCGATCTGGTCTCGGGATTTCCAGACCTCACTCCGGGCAATGAATGGCTGCTGGTGAACCCAACCCTCACCGAGTCCTACGGTTCCACATTCAACGTGGTCGGCTTCACGGCCAAGCCCGACGGAGTCACCTGGACCAGGACGGCGGGCGCGAACCTGTGGACCTTCAGCGAAACCACCGGCAAGCTGACCGTCGGACCTGCGGGCTACGCCGCCTGGGCGGACGCCAACAACGTCACCGAAGGCGAAAATGGCGATGACGACAACGACGGTATCATCAACCTCGTCGAATACGCCCTCGGCCTTGATCCGCAGGTCAGCAGCGTGCCTGCCGGCAGCTTCGTCGGCAACCTGCTGACCTTCACCAAAGGCCCGGAAGCCAAGGTCGCCGGCGATGTCACCTACATCATCGAGACCTCCACTTCCCTCGACACGGGATCATGGACTCCGGCCGCCGCCACCGACACCACGGATACTATCAGCTTCTCGCTTCCGCCGAACCAGCCCGGCGGCAAGCTCTTCGCCCGTCTCCGGGTGACCAAGCCCTGAGCAAACCGTTTCAGCGGAAACCCCCGTCCTGTCGCAGGGCGGGGGTTTTCCGTATCCATCTCACTCTAACCTTAACAAGCCGCGCTGGAGCGCGATGCCGACCGCCTCCGCCCGGTCATGGACACCGAGCTTTTGGAAAAGCCCCTTCATGTGGGACTTGATGGTTTCTTCGGAGACAAACATCGCTACGGCGATCTCCTTGTTCGTCCGGCCGCGTGAAACCAGGCGCAGCACGTCGAGCTCGCGCGGAGTCAGTGACGGGCGGATCATCCGGTCCGCCAGACGGGCGGCGATAGCCGAGGGAAGAAACCGGTTCCCTGCGTGGATCTGGCGCACGGCCTCGATGATTTCCTCACGGGTGGTGTCCTTGAGAATGTAGCCGCGGGCTCCTGCCTCCAACGCGCTGAAGATATCCTCTTCGTTGTCGTAGGTCGTTAGAACCAGGGCCTTGACCGCCGGGTCGAAGGCGACCAGCTCTTTGATCGTCTGAATCCCGTCGCCATCCGGCATGCGGATATCCACGATCAGCACGTCCGGAGTGGTGATCTTGAATTTTTCAACCGCTTCCCGGCCGGTCCCGGCCTGGGCGACGACTGATAGATCGGGTTGGGATTCGAGGATGCTGGCGAGGCCGTCGCGCAGGGACGGATGGTCGTCGGCGAGGAGGATGCGGATGGGAGTGCTCATGGGAAAATCAGGTGGGCAGGGTGGCGGAAACTTCGGTGCCGTGGCCGGGCTGGCTGTCGATGGACAAACTCCCGCCGAGTGCGGAGACCCGTTCATTCATGCCGGTGAGACCGAAACCTTTTCCGACCCGGGTGACGACATCGAACCCCTGGCCGTTGTCCTTGACGATGAAGGTCACCCACTCCTGGCCGAAGCGCAGCGTCTGACGGATTTCGGTGGCGTTGGCGTGGCGTGCGGCATTGGTCATGGCTTCCTGCCCGATGCGCAGCAAGGCGTCCTCATGGGATGGGGGCAAGGGGCGTGGAGTGCCTTCGATGTGCTGGGTGAAGGTGATTCTGCCAGCACTTGCCAGATTGTTGGCGAAGCGTCTCAGCGCGGTTACCAGGTCGGTCTCGCCCAGAGCTAACGGCCGAAGGTCCCACACCGTGCGGCGGGCTTCCTTCAAGCTGTCACGGACAAGGCCGCGGGCGTTTTCGACGTGGTTGGAGGCGCTCACCGGGTCATCGCCGAGCTGGTCGCGCACGCACTCGAGCTGGAAGGAAATCGAGGTGAGTCCCTGGGCGAGTGAGTCGTGAATTTCGCGGGCGAAGCGGCCGCGCTCGGCAAGCACGGCTTCGAACGCGCGGCGCTGGATTTTCTTCTCCCTGCGGCGGCGGGCACGGGCGAGACCGTAAATGCCAAGCAGTCCGGCAATGATGACGGTGGCGAGGATCGTCACATTTCTAGCAGTCCAAAACGGCGGCGGCGACAGCAGCTCCACATCGGCCGGGCCGCGGGCGAGGATCCGGAGTTTGTCCTCCACCCGCAGGATCATGCTGCCGACGGAGGTGACGCGGGAAATGCCCGATATGCGGATTTGTGAACCGGGTTTCAAATCGGGCATCATCATGTTAGGCACATCGGGCACGATGCCCCGGAAGACGACGTCGGCGTCCCGGAGTTCCAGCGTGGTACCATCGGGGCCGTGGGATGAATTCAAAAGTTCCGCCTCCACGCTGATCCACTCGGCATCGTGGTCGGCGTTCAGCGCCTCGCTCGCCTTGAGAGGTGTGGCCAAGGGCGGCGTGGTGGTCCCCATGATGGATGCCCGGTGGGCGCGGATGAACGGCTTCAATTCACCCGGGCGCGGCCAGCCGATCACTTCGATGACGGTGCCGGGGGTGGCCGCGATGGGCTGGGCGGTCTGCACCCACAGGCCGCCGCTGTCCACTTGGAGAAACAGCCCGCGGCCGGGAAGCGCGAGGGTCGCGACGCCTCGGACCCGCACCAGATCCGCCGGGCCGGGGCCTCTGGCCTGCATGAGCTCGTCAGGTCGGAACAACTGTGGTTCGCTTGTCTTGGTGCGCTTGGGACTGAGTGGCTCGATGTCGGAAATGGCGGCGACTCTCAGAAATCGTGCGGTCATCTGGCGGCCCCGGTTGAAGGTGGTTGCCACCACGCCACGCGCCCGGACCCTGGATTCCGCGAGGTCCCACGGGACGGATTCTGTCGGCTGAGGATTATCCAACAGAATGTGGAATTCACAATGGTCCGAATGACAAAGCAGGATCACATCGCGGCCCTCGATCAATACCTCGCTGACCCAGGTTTCGATCGATACCCAGTCGGAATCCAAGCCGGGTTGGGACATTTCCGCGCCGTCGATGGGTCGTGGTTCCGGCAGGGTTCCGGGTCCCATGACGTTCACCACCGCATCCTGCCCCGCCACGCCGGTGATGACCGGCGCGAACATTCCCTCGCCGGTGATGCCGGTGACCTCCAGTTGATCGCCGGTTTTAGCATACTTGCCGTCGTCGGTTTTGGGGCTTTGTTCGACGAAGATGCCACCGGTGCCGTCGTGGATGAACAAGGTGGCGTAGGCGGGTCTTGAGAAGGTTGCCACGGCCCGGATTTTCACTGGCAGTCCGGCCCGTGCCTGCTCGGGCGACAGGTTGCGGATCTGCTGGATCGAAGTGAGCTCGGCAGCGCTGGCGCAAAGCGAAAAAAACAGGACCACCAGCACAATTCCGGTCATCCCTGCGGAAAAGGGTTTCGTGCCGGAGTTCCAAAATCTCATCGGCCGATTCTGGATCGGCGGACAAGATTTGGCGATGGCGAACTGAGAGCGGCCTTGAGTCGGAGGATGGGAAATTTCAGCGACCCGTTTCATGGCAGCTCCATCACTCTCAGCCTGACGAAACGGCGGTCGCCCCCCATGGGCAGGACGACTTTCACCGTTTGGAAAACCCCGTCGTCCGCGAGGGGAGGCGCGAGCTCGCCAACATCCTGGGAGGTCCAACTTCCAGATGATAGAGAATCGGTGCGCTCTACGATGAAACTCACGTGGGAAAGCGCCGAAACGCTGCGAGTGTAGGTATATTCCATCTGGTTGCCTTTGATGACGAGGGTGGCTGGCAGGGTGGAAGGAAGTTCCGGATCCAGTCCCAGGGCGAACTCCATCAGGTTCTGGATGCCGTCATGATCCGGGTCAGCCGTGTTTGCGGCGTCGCCGGAGTCCTCGTAGGACTCGAAATTCTCGAAGCGCCAGTTTTCCAGCGCCGTGCGGGCGTCGAGGATGACCAGCGTGCCGGAAGCGGCACCCTCGTAGTGGTCGTCGGTGATGACAGCGGTGACCTCGTAGCTGCCTGTCTGATAGGGCGCGGTCTGCCCGCCGTCGTAGCGGATGTCCACGGACAGGTTGGCGGGCGCGGTGGCGGCGGCGGCGGATTTCGCGGAGCCGTCATAGGTGTGGATGAGGCCGGTCAGGGTGACGGTGGCCAGTCCCTTGCTGACGGTGAATGTCTGCTCGACCGGGAGCGCGGGCAGCCACGTGACATCGCCGGCCTGGCTGGCACGGACGGTGACCTCGCCGACGCCGGTGAGGGTGAGCGTGGAGCCGCTCACGGTGGCCGGGCCGCTGGTGACGGTGTAGGAAACAGGCAGGCCGGAGGTCGCGGTGGCGGATAGATTCACCGGGGTCGTGCTGAATGCCTGGTCGGCGGGTGGCGGGAAGTCGATGGTTTGATTTGTGCCGTCGGTGCCCGGGGTGTAGGTGACCGCGACATTGGCAAATTGCGCGGACGAGGTGTTGGTGCTGTTGATGTAGGCACCGGAGAACACGAAACCGACGGAGTCATAGCGCGGGCTGTAGACCGGGGCGGAAGGAACGTTCTGGTCGGTGCCGTTGGAAATCCCGTTGTTGTTAGGAGTGGTGTCCGTGTAGGTGGAACTCAGATAGACCGTGTCCGCCGCGCCGCCGGTGCCGGGGCGGGCGAGGCGCGAGACGACGGTGACGCCGGTGGTGGTGCGGGTGATGGTCTGGTCGAACCGCAGCATGACGACTCCGCCCGGCGAATTCGCGCCGGCATACGCGGGCGACGCGTCCGGAGTGCGGCCCGCGGTGCCGAAGATGGACGAGGCGAAGTCTCCGCTGGTGGTGCCGCCGATGCGTTCGTAGAGGCTGTTAGCAGTCGTGCTCCGGGCCATGGCGGTGTAGCCGAGCCAGTTGTTCACCGTCTTGCTGCCGGCGGCGTTGGGATTGTCAAACAGTCCGAAACGGAACCAAAGGCTCTGGTTTGCCGCGCCGGCCGGGGTGTTGACCGTGACGTAGCCGCCGATGTGCAACGCGTCTCCCACGGTGGTCAGCACACGCGGGGTGATTCTCGCGAAAAACGGAATGGAGGCGCCGCTGGTGTCGCTGCCGTTTCCGGAATTGAGCAGCGGGCTGGCGGTGTCGGCCGCACCGATGGTGGTGGTGTTGGTGGCGAGCCAGCCGGTGACCGGTGCGGTGAAGGAGCGGCGGGCGATGACCAGGGTGCCGCTGGCGGAGCCCTGATAGTTGAAATCATCGATGGTGGCGATGACCGAGTAACTGCCAACGGCGGAGGGGGCGGTGGGGGATCCGTCATAGGTAATGACGACGTCCTTGCCCGGTGGATTGGAAATGGCGGTGACGGGCTTCGGTTGGCCATCGAACATGGTGGCGAGGCCGCCGAGCGTGACGGTGGCGGGGGCCTTGGCGACGGTGAAACTCTGGATCACGTCGGTCGCGGCGAGGTGGTTGGAATTGCCGGCCTGGGAGGCGCTGATCGTGACGGTGCCCGCACCATCGAGCGTGACGGTGTTGCCAACGAGGGTGGCGGGACCGCTGACGATGCTGAAGCTAACGGACAACGCGGACGAAGCGGTGGCGGAAAGCGCGAACGGCGCGTCGCCAAAGGTGCGGCCCGGCAGTGGTTCGAAGCTGATAGTCTGCGGGGCTTGGGCGATGACAAGCGTGCCCGACGCGGTTCCCTGATAGTTCGCGTCGTTGATGGTGGCCACGACGGCGTAGCTGCCCGCCGCGGTGGGAGCGGTGGCGCTGCCGTTATAGGTGAATTCGACCGTCTTGCCGGGCGGGTTGGTGGTGGCGGTGGCGGACTTCGGCGTGCCGCTGTAGGTAGGTGTCAGACTGCCGAGCGTGATCGTGGCGGTGCCCTTGGTGACGTTGAAGGTTTGCTCGACGTCCGGCGCGGGGAGGAAATCGATGTTTCCCGCCTGCGAGGCACGGACGGTGACCGGGCCGACGCCGGTGACAGTCAGGGTGTTGCCGCTCAGCGTGGCGGGTCCGCTGACCAGGCTGAAGGAAACGGGCAGGCCGGAGTTGGCGGTGGCTGATAGAGCGAACGGCGCGGCGGTCACCGCGACGTCGGCCGGGGCGGGGAAGGTGATGAACTGCGAGTCCGCGGTGACGCCCGGGACGAAGGAGACCTGGATGTTGGAAAACTGGGCCTGCGCTCCGGTGGTGCCGATGTAGCTCCGGGCGAAGGCGAATCCGGCGGTGTTGTAGGTCGGGGTGTAGCCGGTGGCGGCGCTTTGGGCGGAGCCGAGTAATCCGTTGTTGTTAGGGGTGGTGTCGGTGTGCGTGTAGTTCATCAGGACCGCGTTGGTATCGGTGCGTTTGATGAGGTGGGTGAGCACGATGCCGGTGGCGGTCCGGGTGGCGGTGATCTCGAAGGCCAGAGGCGGGTTTCCGGGCGGGGAGGTGGAGCTGACAGGAGCGGGCGAGGCATCCGGCGGGCGTTGGGTGGCTCCGGTGCCGGTGCTGAACAGACCGGTGGCGGTTCTTTCGTAAAGCGAGTTGCCCATGCCAGTGTATCCCAACCAGCCGGTCACTTCACCGGGTGTCTGGCCGCGGTTGTCGTAGAGGCCGAAGCGGAACCAGTTGCTCTGGCCGGACACGGGCACGAGGGTGGGCTGAAGTGCGCCGGTGAGGGTGATCTTGTCGCCGGTGTTGGCGAGGGTGATGGGTCTGAAATTTGCCTGGAGGGTGTTGGTGCTGAAGGCGTCGGTGGTGTCGTCGGGAACGAGAAGCGGGCTGGACGCGGCGGTCTCGGTGACCTTGCCGGCGATGTTGGAAACCCAGCCGGTGATGCCGGTGGGGGCGAGCGCGGTCTGGCGGATGACGACCGTTCCGGCAGCGCTGCCCTGATAGTTGGGATCGTCGATGGTGGCGACAACGGCATAACTTCCGGCAAGGGCGGGTGGCGTGGCGGAGCCGTTGTAGGTGACACTGGTATTCAGGCCGGTGGGAACGGTGGTGGTGGTGACGGGTTTCGGCGTGCCGTCCGCCGATGGGATCAGGTTGCCAAGCGTGAGGGTGGCCGCGGCTTTGGAAATGACGAGCGTGCCGGTGGCGGAGCCGTTGAAGGCCGGGTCGCTGGCCACGGCGGAGACGGCGTAGCTGCCGGCGGCGGTGGGAATGGAAGCGGAGCCGTCGTAGGTGACGGTGACCGGAGTGCCTGCGGGAATGGGGGTGACGGTGGCGGGCTTGGGCGTGCCGTCGTAGGTGGCGTGGAGATTCGAGAGGGTGATGGTGATGTTGGTGGGATCTCCGAGGGTGATGTCATCCAGTGAAAACGCGCCGGGGGTGACGGAGTTGACGGTGCGGCTCTCGATGCGCAGGCCGGTCAGGTCGTCGATGGTGGCGATGCCGAGCTGGGTGAGTGGAATGACCACCCGCTGCCAGCCGATGGTGGCGGGCACGGTGACCGGCACGGCTTCGAGGGCGATGCCCCCGCGGGAGACGCCGATCTGCAGGGGAGGCGGAGCGACCGCGCCGCCGTGGATCCAGAAGATGAGGGACGCGAGGCCCTGCAGCGAACGGGTGGGGCAGGTGAGTGACACGCCTTTCCCGGAACCCGCGGGAATGGAGATGGCCGAGGTGCCCCGATAGACGGGATTCGGACTAACAAGAGAGGTGCCGCCGGTGCTGGCATTGGCCCAGCCGTTTTGCAAGGCATCATCGTAAACGGTCTGCGACGGCTGAGGCGTGGGAGGGGCGGGATTGGTGAAATCGCCATAGACCACGCCGCGGCCGCTGGTGGCCAGATAGAGGCGGCCATAGACGCGCGGGTCGCCGGCGATGTCGTTCTGATAGCCGAAGTTGTGCAGGTTGTCGTTGATGCGCACCCAGGTGGCGCCGGTGTCGTCACTGCGGAAAAATCCGGTGGTGGTGCCGATTTTCCCCCAGATGAAAACGGCGGGATGGGTGGCGGCGGGCGCGGCCTTGCCGAAGTCGAACTGATGGACCTCGACGACGGCGGTGAGTTTGGTGAAGGTCGCGCCGAAGTCGGTGCTGCGGTAGAGCCCGCTGGATCCGGCGCGGGCCCAGAGGTGGCCGTTCTTGCCTGGCACGCTGCGGAACTGGTTGAAGGCGGAGTTCATGCCGGAGGCGACTAACGAAAAGTTGGTGCCGCCGTTGGTGGAGGTGAGCAGGCGTTTCGCGGTGTTGTCCCAGAGGTAGAAACGGTTGCCATCCACGCGGTCGGCGATGGGGGTGAGGGTGTTCCCGTGATAGCCGCGGCGGAGGGTGTGGTTGCCGGTGTCCGCGACGTAAATGTTATATCCATCCGGAGTGGAGGCGATGCCGGTGGGGTTGGAGAAACGGGCGGTGCCGCCATTGCCGGTGGTGCTGCCCGAGCTGCCTGCCAGGCCGGCGGCGGTGGTGACGACCCCGGCGGAGGTGATTTTTCGGATCGCATGATTTCCGCTGTCCGCGACGTGGAAGGTGCCGCTGGCGTCGATGGTGATCGACTTGGGGGTATTGAATCTCGCGCTGGTGGTGGTGGAATCGGTGCTGCCGCTGGTGCCTGACAGACCGGCGAAGGTGGTGACTTTACCGGCGGTGGTGATTTTCCGAATGGCATGGTTGCCGCTGTCCGCGACGTAGAGATTTCCCGTGCTGTCGAGGGTGGTGCCCTTGGGTGAGTTGAAACGGGCTGCGGTGCCGGTCGCATTGGTGGTGCCGGAGGTTCCTGCGAGGCCCGCGACGGTGGTGACGACTCCGGCGGCGGTGATTTTCCGGATGGTGTGATTTCCCGCATCGCAGACGAACACGTTTCCGGAGGCGTCCACGGCGAGTCCGGCGGGGGAGTTGAAACGGGCGTTGACTCCGATGGCGTCGGTGGAACCGGTTAGGCCGGGGCTGCCGGCCAGGGTGGTGACCACGCCCGCGCTGGTGATTTTCCGGATCGTGTGGTTGCCGGTATCGGACACATAAACATTCTTGGCGGCGTCCACCGCGATGCCGGCGGGCGAGTTGAAACGGGCGGCAGTGCCGGTGGCATCGGTGGAGCCGGAAACGCCCGCGCCGCCGGCCATGGTGTTGACTCCGCCGTTGGCCACGATGCGGCGGATGGTGTGGTTCGCGGTGTCCGCGACGTAGCGGACTCCGGCGGAATCGAGCGCGATGGCGGAGGGTGAGTTGAAACGGGCGTCGCCGCCGGTGGCATTGGTGGTGCCGGGGACGCCTGCCGAACCGGCGAGGACGCCGAAGGTCGGGGTGCCGCCCGTGACGATGAGCGACTGGGA
>JBGSTM010000182.1:0-3794 GCA_041736495.1 Akkermansiaceae bacterium | reverse complement strand
GGTGGTGTGACCCTGGGTTGGTCGCGATTGGTCGCGATGAGCCAGGAACCATCAGGCAGCTTGCTGTGGGTGGCGGAATAGGCGACCGAGGTGACCGGTTCGTCCTCCGAAGTGGTGAGGTGGACGATGCCATCCTCGACGACGACTCCGGGGCCGACCAGGCGGACTGAAGTGGCTTCGAGAGAAACGAGAGGTGCCGATTCGTCGGCAAACACTTCGGCATAGTGCTCCTGGATCGCCTCGCGCCCGAGGTAGGTCTCCCCGCTGCTGCTGACGATTTCGCCCTGCGGCAGGAACAGGGCGGCGATGGCGGCCGCGTCTCTTTGGTTGTAGGCTTCCACGAAATGCTTGGCTGCCTTGCCCAGCAGCTCGAGATCGGAATCGGGCAAGGATTCAACGGCTGCGGCGGACGGGTCCGGCTGGGCCTGCGCGGTGCCGGTGCACGTTGCTAGAAGAAGTGCCAGGGCGGGCAGGCAATCGCGACGGAGTGGGTTGGTTTTCATGAATCGGAGTTTCAAGCGGATGTATCGTGCGGGTTGATACGGACTTTCTGAACTGGAGGTCGGCGAGAACACCCCGCGGCAGTTTGAAATTCGCCGGAATGGCGCATCATCAACGTCGGAGAATGAGTTCATTCCGGATTCATGCAATTTCAAAATCAGCTGCCCCGAGCGATTGCCAGCCAATCTTGTGACTGCCGGAAATGCGCTGGTAAATGTATCCTTGGCAAGGCGGACACCGGACCTACCTTCATCAGCGGAATTCAAAACTTCAAAACCATGCTTGCCCTCCGATCCGCCACACTCTTCACACTCGCCGCGTTGTGCTTCCCGGCGCAGGCCCGCCTCCTCGAAACCACCGAGGAATGTGATGCCCGCTATGGCGCCGGCAAAGATCTCCCGCTTGAACTTGGCGATGGGTTCAAAAACGAGGAGGGTAAAAACTGGACTGCTAGAATCTACTCCACCCGCGGCCTGGCCATTCAGATCGTCTTCGAGAACAACGTTGCCGCCCTCGTCCGATACTCCAACGAGCCCCCTGTCAAAGTGGCGAACTCCATTACCCGGCCGGTCAACCTCACCGCTGAAGAAGTCACCCATCTCCGCGGGGTGAATCTCACGGAAGGAATTTCCTGGAAGTCCCACAAGGACGGAACCCTCGAATCCCTGGCCCCCAGCATGACCCTCTGGATCTCGTCCGACAAACAGCGCTACGCGGCTTACGACCGTGACAACAGGCAGCTTTTCATCTGCAGCGACCGGTTCTGGGATATCGCCGCCGGAAACCTCCGGAAACAAGCCGAGTCCACCCCAGCCATCCGCTTCGAGGGACTCTAGCAGGCTGGCAGATGGTGCAGTGAAGTGAATTTACAACGTCTTGTGGCGCACCTCTGCAACAAGGAGCGGCGAACTCCGATTCGCCGAAGCTCATGGAGCGCCGATGACGAGCGACTTGCTTCGATCCATCGTCTCCTCGTGGACTTCAGTGGATGGGAGCCCGCCAATTTCAGAGGCTCCGCATTCCTGAGGTGGCTGCTAGCAAGGAATCTAAAGAATCGGCGCGAGCAGGCGGGCGGCGCGGGCTCCGGCTTTGAAAAGCAGCGGACGGTGGTCATACTCACGGGCGTCCACGATTTGCGAGGCCGCGAAATCCCTGTCAAACATGGCTGCGACCTCGCCCGCGAACTGCCGGTCGGCGACGGCCAGGGTGATTTCGAAATTGAGGCGCAGGGACCGGTTGTCGAAATTCGCCGTGCCCACCGCGGCAAACTGGTCGTCCACCAAAAGCGCTTTCTGATGGAGGAAGCCGCCGGTGTAGCGGTGGATGTGGACGTTCGGGTGGTCGAGTTCGGTGAGGATGGCGAACGACGCGAGCCAGACCAGCCATTGGTCGGGCTTCATCGGCAGCAGAATGCGGACGTCGACACCGCGGAATGCGGCCAGCTGCAGGGCGTGGATGATGCCCTCGTCGGGCACGAAGTAGGGACTGGCGATCCACAGCCGCTGCTCCGCCATGGAGATCGCCTGATGGAAAAACAGCGTGCAAAGTTCGTGTTGATCGGACGGCCCCGAGGAAAGCACCAGGGCGCGCTGGCCGTCACCCGGCGGCACGTTTTCCGGAGCCTGCCAGCGTCCTTGTAAAAGCTCGCCGGTGGCGAACGCCCAGTCGGCCGCGAAGACCATCTGCAACTGCATCGCGACGGGACCGTCCACCCGGACATGGGTGTCGCGCCACGGTCCGAACTTTGGATCCAGGCCCAGGTATTCATCGCCGACATTGTGGCCGCCGATGAAGCCCACCTGCCCGTCGACGATGACGTTTTTCCGGTGGTTGCGGAAGTTGAGCCGCCAGCGTTCCCGCCAGCCGCTCACGGCGCAGAAGGTGGCCATCTTGAGTCCGCGCTCCTGCCACTTCCGGATGACGGCAGGCTTCATTGCGGCGCTGCCAAAGCTGTCAAAGAGAAAACAAACCTCGACCCCTTCCGCCGCCTTGGTGGCGAGAGCTTCCAACAGGCGGAGGCAGAGGCCGTCCTCGCGCATGATGTAAAACTGGACGAAGACACAATGCCTCGCTGTTGAGATCTCGGCGATGATGGCATCGAATGTTTCAACGCCGTCGATGAGCAGGCGAAGCTGGTTGCCGCGCAGGTATTCCTCTCCGGCGATGGCGGCGAAATCGGCGGCCCGTGCCGGGAGGATGCGGCCGCGCTCGACTTGGAAGGGTTGGATCTCGTCCCGCACGCGGTGGATTTCGCAACGGTGGTTCACCAGCTTCTCCTGCATGGCCTGCGAGTGGGATTCAAACCGGCGGCTTCCGAAAAACCAGTAGGCAGGCAGGCCGATGATGGGAAAAGCCACCAGTCCGACGATCCACGCGATCGTGCCCTGCGCCGTCCGCACGGTGAAGAGGGCATGGATCGCGCTGATAATCGCGATGCCCTCAAGAATCAGATAGATCAGCGGAAATACCGGGGGCATGCGTGGGGGGCTTCCGCTGGATGTTCAGGGCCGGTTGCGGCCTCCCTCAGAACCGGGCGACGCCTCCGATCAGAACGCGGTTCGCTTCGCCTTCACCGTCGCCACTACCGGCTGCGGCCGCGCCGCCTAGCAGTTCGCGCTGGGAGAAGAGATATTCGATCCCGAGGTCGAGCCACCCGCTGCTGAAGACTCCGTCGTTGATCGAGCCGAAGGGGCTCCAGATCAGGTTGACGAAAACCTGCTCCATCTCGCGGTTCAGGGAAGTGGCGGAAGCGGATCCGGAAGCAAAACCGGACGCGTATCCCGGAAAGTCCTGCCGTGCGTAGGAGTAGGCGAAATTGCTGCGCAGCGTCGGTGACCAGAACCGGCGGTAAGCCATGGTCAGACCCCAGCTCTGGACCGCGTCCAGGCTGAAGTTGTTCGTGGCCGATGGCAGGCCGAGATTGGATAGAGCGTCCTGGCCGGAGGTGTTGCCGGCGAAGTAGCGTCCGATGCCGTCGCCGACATAGGCCATCGCGATCAGTTCATCCGGCCCCAGACTATCGGAAATCCAGCGCATCGGGACCCGCATGTGCCCGGCGATTCCCCAGCCGAGCGTCTCATCCTTGCCGGAGGGTGTCACTGCGGTTCCGTTGGTATCGACCGTGAGGTCGCGCAACAATGCGCGCCCGCCGATTTCCATGCCATCCTTCCGATAGGTCAGGCGTCCGAGGAAGTCGGGCATGGAGTTGAAGGCCGGGCTGGCTCCGCCGTCGATCACGCTGTTAGGATTCACGATGTTCGAGACCGAGGTGTAGGTGGTGTCCGGCGCTTCCA
>JBGSTM010000179.1:0-1987 GCA_041736495.1 Akkermansiaceae bacterium | reverse complement strand
AATCCGAGCAGCGGCCATCCAGATCGCCCCCGACCTCAACGGCGCGAACGGCACCATCGACCGCATGGTCCAGGCAATCGCCGAAGCTGCGGACGCGGGCGTGAAGCTGGCCGTTTTCCCGGAGACGTTCGTGCCGTATTATCCCTACTTTTCCTTCGTCGAGCCGCCGTTCGCCTCGGGAAAAGCGCACCAAAAACTGTATCGCGAGGCCGTGGAAGTCCCCGGCCCGCTCGCCCAGCGGCTGTCCCGCGCGGCGGCGAGCCACCGGATGGTGCTCGTCGCCGGAGTGAACGAACTGGACGGCGGATCGCTCTACAACACCCAGCTCATCTACGACTCGAACGGTGATCTACTTTTGAAACGCCGGAAAATCACCCCGACGTTTCACGAGCGGATGATCTGGGGTCAGGGCGACGGCTCCGGCCTGCGCGCCGTCGATACGACGGTCGGGCGGGTCGGGGCCCTCGCCTGTTGGGAGCACTATAATCCGTTAGCCCGCTACACGCTGATGGCGGATCGCGAGGAAATCCACTGCGCGCAGTTTCCCGGCTCGATGGTCGGGCAGATTTTCGCCGATCAGATCGAAGTCACCATCCGCCACCACGCGCTGGAGGCCGGATGTTTTGTAGTAAATTCCACCGGCTGGCTCACCGACGAGCAGATCGCGGAAATCACTCCTGATCCGGCCAAGCAAAAGGCGCTGCGGGGAGGATGTTTCTCCGCGATCATCGCGCCGGACGGTTCGCATTTGTGCGAACCCATCACCGAGGGAGAAGGCATGGCGATTGCTGATCTCGACTTCGACCTCATCACCAAGCGGAAACGCATGATGGACTCCGTCGGCCACTACAGCCGGCCCGATCTTTTCGACCTCCGCGTGGACAAAACCGTGCGCCCCGCACTCACCGAAATTTCCCAAGATGCAGACACTCGACTTCCCAACCGTCCTGTTCTCGAAGAAGCAATGGCTGCTCTCTGAGCTCCAATCCGCCGGGCTTCGCATCGGCGACGCGCCTTCGACCGCGCCCTCGCGCAGCGGCGGGGCGGGGCCGACGGATCACAAGGCGATCACGGTGTTAGGCACGACGATCATGGTGCCGATCCACACCCGGGGAGCCGCGTCGTCGCCGTTTTCCACCGGACCGGTCACGGGAAATGGCCAGGCCGCGTTGTTCCGGGATGGCGAGGAGATCGCCAGCATCCAGTTTCCGCCGGAGCCGAAATTTTACGGACTGAGCACGGCGGAGGGAGTGCCGTATTGGAAAATCGCGCAGCTCCACTCGGAGCGCGTGCTCGCCACCACGTTGCTGCAAACGTGCATCCGCTATGGAAATTCCAGCACGCGCTGCCAGTTCTGCGCCATCGGCGAGTCGCTCAAGGCGGGCCGCACCATCAAGGAAAAATCCCCCGCGCAACTCGCCGCCGTCGCCGCCGCCGCGAAACGACTCGACGGCATCGACAACGTCGTCATGACCACCGGCACCCCTCCGACATCCGATCGCGGGGCCGCCGTGCTCGCCGCCGCTGCTTACGCCATCAAGCAGGCAACGAATTTACCCATCCAAGCCCAATGCGAGCCGCCGGATGATTTCCACTGGTTCGTCAAACTCCGCGCCAATGGCGTCGACTCCCTCGGCATGCACCTCGAAGCGTGGGACGAAACCGTCCGCCACCGGATCATGCCGGGAAAAGCCGAGGTCCCGATGTCCTACTACATGGAAGCCTTCGCCGCCGCGGTGAAAGTTTTCGGCCGCGGTCAAGTCAGCACCTACCTCCTCGCCGGACTCGGCGACAGCGTGGAAAGCCTGCTCGAAGGCAGCCGCCAACTCATTTCCCTGGGCGTTTATCCCTTCGTCGTGCCCTTCGTCCCGGTCACCGGCACACCGCTCGCCGGCCACGCGCCGCCGACCGCGGAATTCATGAAAGCAGTGCTCGCCCCGCTCGGCGCAATGCTCACCGAAGCTGGCATGACATCTGATACGGTCAA
>JBGSTM010000135.1:0-2696 GCA_041736495.1 Akkermansiaceae bacterium | reverse complement strand
ATGTGCAACCACATCCATCTGCTGCTGGAAGTTCCTCCCATGCCGACGGGCGGGCTCTCGGATGCCCAGTTGCTTGACCGACTGGGGGCGATCTACAACGAGGCATTCGTGGCCATCGTGGTAAAGGAACTCCAGGACGCCAGGAGCAGCGAAGTGGACGATCGGGCGAACGAAATTCACCAGCGCTTCACTTACCGGATGCACGATCTGAGTCAGTTCATGAAGACGCTGATGCAGCGGTTCACCCAGTGGTTCAATCGCACGCGCAAGCGGTCCGGGAATCTATGGGAAGACGCGTTCAAGAGCGTGATTGTGGAGGATGGCATCGCCGCGAAGACCATGGCGGCCTACATCGATTTGAACCCGGTGCGTGCCGGCATGGTGGAGGATCCGGCAGAATACCGCTGGAGCAGCTATGGTGAGGCGATCGGAGGCGGAGCCAAAGGGAATGGCAAAACGGCACGGGCAGGCCTGGTTAGAGCTCTCAGAGCCCACCAGGGGATCTCAGCCGATGCATCCCACTGGGAAGGAGACGTCGCGAAAGAATATCGGAAGCTTCTGATGGAGGGAATTGCCGGGCGGGTTTCCGAACGGGTCGGTCGGGAAGGGGAAACAGTCCTCAAAACCTGGCGCAAAGGAATCCCCAGAAATCGGGCGGACATGGAGAAATCGAATGACGGTGAGATTCCGCTCGGGCGAATGCTCCGCTTTCGGGTGAGATATTTCACGGCTGGCGCGGTGATCGGTAGCCGCGAATTTGTGAATGCCGCCTTTGAAAACTCGCGGGAGCGATCCGGTGCCAGGCGCAAGGATGGAGCCAGGAAACTCAAAGGCACCGCATCACCCGCCGCGGGACACCTTTGGAGTCTGCGTGATTTGAAGGTCGATATTGAACCGCGCGTGAACCCAGGTTGAAGCGAAACACGCCACCCGAACCCTCACTCTTCCAACGCCGGCAGGACGGTTTTCTTCCTCTCCCGCGCCTCGCGGAAAAAACTCTGGATGATGAAAAGGCACTCCTCGCCAAGAACCCCGGCGGTCACGTCGCACCGGTGGTTCAGCGGGGGATTCGCCTCAAGCAGGTTGATCCAGCCGCCGGCGGCTCCGGCCTTCGGGTCCGGGCAGCCGAAAACCACGCGCTCCGGCCGGCAATGCACGATCGCCCCGGCGCACATCGGGCAGGGTTCCTTGGTGACGTAGAGCGTGCATTTTTCCAGCCGCCAGTCGCCCAACGTTTCCTGGGCCCCGGTCAGCGCCAGCATTTCCGCGTGGGCGGTGGCGTCCTTGAGGAGCTCGACCTGATTCCAAGCGCGGGAAATGATTTTCCCCTCGCGCACGACCACCGCGCCGACCGGGACTTCCCCGGCAGCATAGGCCTTCCGCGCCTCACGCACCGCCTGGCCCATGAAATAAACGTCGCTGTGCAAATCAATGATCGGTCCTTCGTCCTCCACGCCGGAGGGTTAGCGGATCACGCCGCCCTTTGCACGCGGATTCCGTGGTGCGCCTCACGGTGCTTTCCGAATGCGGAACAACGCTGAATTGCTCCTTTCTTTCCATCTGGCCATCCATTAGATCCCCGTATGCCGGACGTCCGCACCCGGCTGATCGAAGCCGCCGTCCGGCCCTTGTCCGACAATGCGGAAATGAAGGCCGCGGCGAGTAGCCTCTTCGGAGAGTGGGCAAGTGCCGGGCCCGAAGGCGCGGAGGAGGCCATCACCCGGCGGGACGCGGTGGATGCGGGAACTCGGCGGCCGGTGTGGCGGTGGGTGCTTTTTTTCTCCAAGCCCACCCGCGTCCTGATGGCCGGCGCGATCGCCAGAATTTTGATCCCGACTTACGCCACAGCGATGCTTCTGATGGTCTGATGGGTGCCCGCCTTGATCGCCGCAGAGGCAAATTGGTTCAGAAACGACCCGTTCACGAAGCTGGATCCCGAATTCCCCGGGATAAGTTCCTTCGAATACAAGGTGGCGGTGCAATTGCAGAAAGAGCTCAGGGAAACGCTGGGTTACGGACTTCCAAATGGGAAGAGCAGCCAGTAATTCCTGAATCACCTCATGATTACCCGGGGCGGACTTGGAATTCGACCTTCCACCGCTGATCGGAACCGGTGTGGTTCATCCAGAGTTCGAGGTTGCCCATTTCGGTGACGACGGCGTCGATTTTGACGGGGATGACCTGACCTTCGGGGAAGCCTTCGATGACGGGGAGATTGACCTCGATGCGGCTGGTTTCCTCGAGTTCGCGTTCGGCGTTGGGGAGGATCTGGCCGGGGGTGTCGCCGCTGCGGATTTCCGAGGAAAAGAAGCGGAAGCTGGCGGGCTTGCCGGTGACGAGTCCGAATTCGCGGCCTTCGATGAGGCAATCGCTGCCTTCCTCCATGCCTTGCGGGACGACGCAGAGCGCTTTGACCGGCGGCTTGAATCCGGGGACAGCGGGCATCGAGGACTCGAGGCCGATGTAGTAGGAACGCGCGGTGCCGGCCTTGATGCGGATGCCGTGGCCGGTGGCGCGGTTCTGGCCGTAGAAGGCGGCTCCTTTGGCCACGGCGAGGTCGGGTTCGTCTCCGTCGAGCGAGCGGACGGGCGTGCCGTGATTCCAGGAGGCGAGTAGGTCGAGCACGCGCTGGCGGACGGGAGCAGCTTTGAAAACGCCGCCGTTGAAGAGGACGGCGCTGGGTTTCAGGTAGTTGC
>JBGSTM010000222.1:0-1599 GCA_041736495.1 Akkermansiaceae bacterium | reverse complement strand
GCTTTTCCACCCGTTGCGCAAGCTCTGGGTCCTCGATCATTCACCCAAGTCAACATGGCCACCAATCCTCGGCCATTTCACGCTAAAATCCGTCTAGTTTTGATCCAGCGGAAAATCCAGCTTTGAACCAGCGCCGACAGGAGTGAAAATTTGAATTGCCAAGTTACGGCACCTGTCACAGTCTTTCCCCGTTGGAACGACGGGGCGGTGTCTCCAGTCTAATTTCCGATCAATCACCCGGGCTGACGCCCACCTGCCCTGCCGGGCCTTGGAAGCTGTTTCAGGCACCTCAATTCCGGCGAATCCGCAGACACGTCCTGTCCCTTCCTGTGGTGCAATCAAGCAAGTGCTCCCACTTGCCCGCCTGCTCCATTCGCCCCACCCCAACCCTTATTCCCATTCCTCATGGCCGGTCACAACAAGTGGTCCAAGGTCAAACACATCAAAGCCAGAGTCGATGCCATCAAAGGCCGGGTCTTCAGCAAGTGCGCGCATGAAATCGCACTCGCCGCCCGCGCGGGTGGCGGAGATCCCGGCGCGAATTCCCGGCTCCGCACCGCCATCGACAGCGCCAAGGCGGTTTCCATGCCCAAGGACAACATCGACCGCGCCATCAGGAAGGGCACCGGTGAACTCGGCGGCGACGCCATCCAGGAAATCTCCTACGAGGGCTACGGCCCCGCGGGCATTGCATTCATCATCGAAATGGCCACTGACAACCTCAACCGCGTCGCCGCCGACATCCGCCTGATTTTCTCGAAAAACGGCGGCAGCGTGGCGACCCCGGGCAGCGTTTCCTACCAGTTCGACCGCAAGGGCGAAATCCGCATCCCGGCGGCCGCCATCCCCGAGCAGGAAATCATCGAGGCCGCCATCGATGCCGGCGCGGACGACGTGCTCAGCGACGCCGACGAGCACCTGATCCTCACCGCCGCCAACGAACTCGGCACGGTCGCCAACACCCTTCGTCAGCACGGCCTGACGCCGGTTTCGGAAAAACTCGTTTCCATTCCGCAGACCCTTTCGGTGGTCAGCGATCTTACCATCGCCCGCCAAGTCCTCAAGCTGCACGACCTGCTCGACGACTACCCGGACACCTTGAACGTTTTCACCAATTTCGAAGTCGCGGACGAAATTCTCGACCAACTCGCCTCCTAAACGCCCTTTTCCCACCTTTCCACCTTTCAATCGATCCCGGATGAGCAATACCACCAATCAGGACCCCGCGCCCCAGCCCGCAGACGCCCCAAGCACCGCCACCAAACGTGTGGCCAAAAAAGCCGTCGCCAAAAAAGCCACCAAGACCGTCGCCAAAAAAGCGGTCGCCAAGAAAGCCGCCGTGAAAAAGGTGGCCGCCAAGAAAGCGCCGGCGAAAGCGGATCCCGCGATGATGAGTCCCGAGCTGCCATTCGCCCCGGCCCCCGAGGCCAAGCCGGTTCCCGCTCCAGAGGCCGCCCCTCGCCCCGTGCGAGCGACACGGGCGAAAAAAGTCGCCGTGGAAACTCCGGCCGCCACTCCTGAACCACCACCTGCGGAGAGTTCTCCACGCCGCTTCGGCCGCGTCCCCGGCGGTGGCCCCGTGGTGACCCGCGAGGCAGC
>JBGSTM010000221.1:0-3293 GCA_041736495.1 Akkermansiaceae bacterium | reverse complement strand
GCTTTTCCACCCGTTGCGCAAGCTCTGGGTCCTCGATCATTCACCCAAGTCAACATGGCCACCAATCCTCGGCCATTTCACGCTAAAATCCGTCTAGTTTTGATCCAGCGGAAAATCCAGCTTTGAACCAGCGCCGACAGGGAATCTTTGTACGGGTCATGTAGGGATAATTCCTGATGTGGCGCGGCGGATATAGACCACTAAAGAATAGGAAATTGCCAATCTATCCTTAATACCGGCTCTGCCCGAACGTAGGGCATGAATCTTTTAAACCCACAATCACTTCTAAGATGGTTCGGGTTCACCGCTTTGGTGATGAGCCCACTGGTGTCGACTTCGGCTGCGGCCGATCCGCCGACTTCGATTGAAATCGCCTGGGATGCCGTTCCCGGCTCCGATGTTCAAGGCTACAAGGTCTATGTTGGCACCTCAAGCGGTCAATACAGCGAAAGTTATGACGCCGGCTTGAATCTTTCCGTGGCCGTACCGGACCTGGTGTGGGGAACGACCTATTTCTTCGCCGTGAAAGCGATCGGCTCAACGGGACTGGAAAGCGACTACTCGGAGGAAATCGTCGTGACAATCGCGACTCCTCCGTTGCCGACAGGTGGTGAGATAACCATGGCTGCTTCGGGCCAGTTGGCAATGAACTGGAGTTTTCCAACCGCCGCCTTGAGTTCGGCTCCCGATTTCATCATCGAGCAGAGTTCGGATCTGGTGAACTGGACGGTGGCCGCCACGGTCGGAGCCTGGTCTTACTCCGGGGGCACGACGGAATCAGTGAATTTCTCGTGGCCCGTCGCAGTCTCTGGCTCCCGCAAATTCTATCGACTCACTGCGAAAAACTGGTTGGGCACATCCCGGATGCCATGACCCGATGTCAGGGACTCGGAGAAATGACGATTATTGTCCTGAATTTATCCTCCTAAGGTCTTGTAATTCCAAGAAGGACTTGAGATTTTCCGATGACTTCCGGCAGCGTGCTGGAGATCATTGGAAAAATCCACCATGTCGAAAAACAACGCTTCATCACCCGTGGTTCCCAGCTCGATGCTGGTTCCCTTCATCCTGGTCACCATCCTGTTTCCGCTGTGGGGCTTCGCGAATGACATCACCAACCCGATGGTGGCGGCATTCAAGAACATCCTGCTGCTGACCAACTTCGAGAGTTCTCTCGTACAGGCTGCGTTCTACGGCGGTTACGCACTGATGTCGATTCCGGCGGCGATTTTCATCAAGAAGTTTTCCTATAAGAGCGGCATCCTGATCGGCTTGGTCCTCTACTCGGTGGGATGTCTGTTGTTCATTCCCTCCGGCTGGTCGCTCACCTTCGCGCCATTTCTCGCAGCCTACCTGATTATGACCTGCGGTCTATCGTTCCTTGAAACGACCGCGAACCCCTATGTGCTCTCGATGGGGGACGAGTCGACCGCCACCCGCCGTCTCAACCTCGCCCAAGCCTTCAATCCGATGGGATCGATCTGCGGCATGTTTGTCGCTAGTATGTTCATTCTCATCAATCTCGATGGCACCAGTGAAGACAGCCGCCGGGCGATGAGGGCCGCAGCGGAAGGCACTCCAATCCACGCGCAGCGGGTGGAAAGCCACCTCAGCCAAGTCAATGGCCTCCAGGAAGTCCTGTCCAACCAATCGTTCGCTTCCAACAGGCGCTTGCTCAAAAAGGCGATGGATGAATCCCAGAGCCTCTCGCAATCCCTCGGATTGCTCGCCGATCCGAAGCCCGCCATCGCACGCGAGGTGGCCGCCGACCTTGCCGCGCAGCCGGTGCCGGACAGATTCGCCTCGGCGGTGCAAGCGGTGGCGGTGGTTCTCCAACTGCGTGACCGGATTCAGCCGACTGCGGCCGAAGCGCGCCGCGACCAGGAATTTCATGGAGCGGCGGGACTTGAACTGGCGATGATGTTGGGTGACGAGCGCGAGGTGCTTGGGGCTGCGCCCTCGTTTACTCAGGCATTCGGCTCTCTAATCCCGGCCGCCCAGCTTGCAGGGACGGTGGCAAGCCCGCTCGGCAGCTTCTATCGGACAGGTGCTGCCGATCCGGAGCTCGCACGGCAAGTCGCGGAAAATCTGGTCAGGATTCAGGGTTACCTCGAGTCGGCGCAAACTGAGTTGAAGTCCATTCCCGCAGACACCTTCAATGCCCGCGCCGCGGAAGTAGGGGCGGAATTCAAAAGCATCCAGAAAAGCGATCTTGCCATAGTCGTCTGGCCCTATGCGCTCATGGGAGGGATCCTGATCCTTGTGTTGGGGTTGTTCGCATGGAAACTGCCCAAAGACATTTCCCACGAAGGCGGCAAGCAACTTCACCTCGCCGCCACCCTGAAACGCTTGATTCACAACCGCCCCTACATTTGGGGTGTCGTCGCTCAGGCGTTCTACGTCGGCGCGCAAATCATGTGTTGGACCTTCATTATCCAATACGCCGTGTTGGAACTCGGATTGTCCAAGTCGACCGCGCAGAACCTCAACATCCTTGCGATGCTCATATTTGTTTCCAGCCGTTTCATCTGCACCTTCCTCCTGCACTACGTCCAGCCTGGCACCCTGCTGGCCGTTCTCGCCATCGGAGGCATCGCGCTCACCGCCGGCACCATCTTCATCCACGGCTACGGCGGCCTCTATAGCCTCATCGGGGTCTCCGCCTGCATGTCCCTTATGTTCCCGACCATCTACGGCATCGCGCTCGACGGACTCGGAGATGATGCCAAACTCGCGTCTGCGGGACTCATCCTGGCCATCGGCGGTGGCTGCCTCATGCCGCCACTGCAAGCGGCCATCATCGACCTGCCACCCATCAACCTCGGCTTCATGGAACTCGCCAGCGTCCGTGCCTCCTTCGTGCTGCCGCTCATCTGCTTCGTTGTGATCGCGGCCTACGGGCTGGGCGTGAAGCGGAACTCCGCCCGCCCGGCCTAACGGGTCGCTAGCTTGGTCACGCCTTGCCGTAAAGCGGGCCGTAGTTCGCGCAGGCGCGGAAATCCGCGCCTTCCAGATCGGCGGTGCCGAATGCGGTCCAGGCACTCGGGCGGAAGATGCGCTCGTCGCTGACGTTGTGCATGTAAACCGGGATGCGCAGCATCGAGGCGAGTGTCAGATAGAGGTGGCCGACGTGGCCGCAGGTCATCACGCAGTGGTTGGCGCCCCAGTGGTTCATCACTTCGTAAGCGCTGGTGAACGCGCCCTTGCCGGTGAGGATCGGCGCGAACCACGTGGTCGGCCAGGTCGGGTTGGTGCGTTGGTCGAGCGTGTCGTGCACTTCGTCCGGAAGGTCC
>JBGSTM010000114.1:0-26448 GCA_041736495.1 Akkermansiaceae bacterium | reverse complement strand
ACGACTTCTTCAAAAAAGTCTTTATTGCACTTTCCCTGACCATCCGCAAACCTCCGCCATGGAGCTCGACCTTCTCGATATTCAATTCGATCTTCGACACATCAAACCCCGCGAGCTTGAAGAAGCGTTCGAGGATCCGTTTTCCGTTCGCTTCCTTCCCGACAACGAACGCGCCGACGGTGCCTCCCGCTACTACGCCCTTGGCCGCACCGTGTCGGACCGCTATCTGTTCCTGTCCTTCCGCACCGATGGCAAGGCGACCCGGGTCGTCGCCGCCCGCGAAATGTCCGATACCGAGCAGAAATTCTACGATCGCAAATACGCGGAATACCGCTGAGATCCCCTCCCCTTTCCACATATCATGAACGTCATCAACCGCTGGAGCGAAATCCCCGACTTTGCCGATGAGGCTGCCGAAGCCCGCTTCTGGGAGACCCACGAACTCGACGGCCGCCTGATGGCCAGCTCCGTGCACACCGCCGACTCCCGCGAGTCCACCACCATCACCCTGCGCTTCGACCCGCGCATGCTTTCCCGCATCAAGCGCATCGCCCGCGGCCGTTTCCTCAACTATCAGTCGATGATGAAGCAATGGCTCGCCGAGCGGCTGGAAGAGGAAATGCGCAAACTCTGAGGATGCCGCGGCTTCCCCGCCAACCGAAGTTCTGGCTCGCCAGCTTCCTGATTTGGTTCGTTGTTCTATGGGGGCTCTCATCGTTCGCCGTTCCGGGCGAAGGAGACCCGATCATCCCGCATTTCGATAAAATCGCCCATTTCGGCTACTTCTTCGGCGGCAGCGGCCTGATCAGCGCCTGGCTCTACCGCCGAAACCCGGAAAATCCGAACTGGCGGAAAATCATCGGCACCTCCGTCCTTGTCATCGCCCTCATCGGAGCCTTGGACGAATACCACCAGAGCTTCACTCCGGGCCGCAGCGGAAACGACCCCGCGGACTGGGCCGCCGACCTGCTAGGTGCCACCGCGGGTGCGCTCGTCTTCAAGCGGGTTCATCATCTGTTGAAATAAGATTCATCCCGGAGCCGGCACCGGCGGCCTTTTCGACTTTCCAAGCCGCAGCCGGGCGACTACGTCACTCCCAGCATGAACCAACTCGACCAACTCAAGCAATACACGACCGTCGTCGCCGATACCGGAGATTTCGAATCGATGAAGACCTATCAGCCGCAGGACGCGACCACCAACCCGTCGCTCATCCTCCAGGCCGCCGCCAAGCCGGAATACAAGCACCTCGTCGAGCAGGCCGTGAAGGAAGTCAAAGCCACCGGCGTCACCGTTCCCGCCCTCACCGAAGCGATCCTCGACCGCATCCTAATCCTCTTCGGTCTGGAAATCCTCAAGATCGTCCCCGGCCGCGTTTCCACCGAGGTGGATGCCCGACTTTCCTTCGACACCACCGCCACCGTCGCGAAGGCGCGCCAGCTCATCGCCGCCTACGAAAAGGAAGGCCACTCGCGCGAACGGATCCTGATTAAAATCGCCTCCACCTGGGAAGGCATCAAGGCTGCTGAGGAACTTGCCAAGGAAGGCATCCACTGCAATCTCACCCTGCTCTTCTCCTTTGCCCAGGCCGTGGCCTGCGCCGAAGCCGGCGTGCGACTGATCTCGCCTTTCGTCGGCCGCATCCTCGATTGGTACAAGAAGGAAACCGGCAAGGACTATCAGGGAGACGAGGATCCCGGCGTCATCTCCGTCCGCTCCATTTACAACTACTACAAGAAATTCGGCTACGAGACCCAGGTCATGGGCGCGTCCTTCCGCAACAAGGGCGAGATCCTCGCGCTCGCCGGCTGCGACCTCCTCACCATCAGCCCCGGGCTGCTCGCCGAGCTGCAAGCCTCGGACGAACCGGTCACCCCGGTTCTCACCGCCGAAGAAGCGGCGGCCAGCCCTCATGAGAAAATCTCCCTCAACGAGAGCGATTTCCGCTTCATGCTCAATGAGGACGCCATGGCCACCGAGAAGACCGCCCACGGCATCCGCGCCTTCTCCGCGGACATCGTGAAGCTGGAGAAACTCATCGAAGGCATGATCTAACCTTCCGCCTTTTCCTGTGATGGAAGGCGGCGGGTGGTGATGCTGACCTTCAGCGACGTGCCGACGTTGGAAGGTCCGGTGAAGCCACCGCTCACCGGCATGACGCCGCGTGGATGGTGGCTCACGCCGACGGCGATATGGCCGGAGCCGACACGCTTGCCGATGGAAGGATCAAATCCGGTCCAGCCGCGGTCAGGCAGATAAATTTCCGCCCACGCATGGGATGAACCGCGGCCGACCCGGGAGTTCCGGCTGTCCAGATAGCCGCTGACAAACCGTGCCGGGTAGCCCAGCGAGCGGCTGGTTTCGATCATGAGCACGGCCATGTCACGGCAGGAGCCCGTGCCGAGTTTCAGCGTTTCCGCAGGAGACTGGACGCCGGATTCCTCGCGCCGGTTGTAGGCGGTGACGCGGTGGATGAGTATGGCCAGATCGTCGAAGATCGCACTGGTGGTTCCTTGCGCGGGAGCCAGGCCGGTGGCCCCGAACCACTCCCGGATCCCGCCGATCTCCGGCGGATAGATATACTGGAGGTAGGGAGTGGCGACGAGTTGCTCGATGCCGGCCACCAGCGGCGGATAGGGAACAAACACCGGCGGCAGGGCCTCCTTGGGTGAAGGCGGCACGCTGATGGTGAACTCGCTCCGGATGCTGAGCTCGGCTGCGGACTCCGTGAATTCCGTGAGGGCGATGGAATTGTCCAGCAGATCACGGTGCCACCGGATCGCAGATGGCGGGGAGGTGGTGAGACTCATGGAGTGGAGCAGCACGTCGTGACCTTCCCGCGGCCGCAACACGAGCCGGTGGGGCAGAAACCGAACCGGACGCGAGTAGGAATAACAGGTTTCGTGAACGAGGTGGATCTGCTCCCATGCCTCGAAGGCCGAATCGGTGATTTTCATGGACGTTGCTCAAAACTACAGGAGGGCGAACGCCTGATCCGCCTGAACCAGGCTGTCGCGGGTCACGGGGACGAAGTCGGGATCGGTGCATTGGCAGGAAACCACGCTCGAGTTGAGTTCCGGATTCCCGAAGATCGTGCAGACGGCGGCTTCGGCGGCATCGCGGCCCGTGGCGATGCGGACAAGGCCATTGAGGGGAACGAGGCGGGTGGCGTCGAATATATACCACCAACCGTCGATGAAGGCTTCGAAGCAGGCATGGAAATCCGGCGGCACAAGCTGATGGGCATAGCAGGTGGCATAGCGGGCGGGGATGCTCATCGACCGGCAGAGGGCAATGCCGAGGTGGGCGAAGTCGCGGCAAACGCCCTGACGCTTTTCCAATGTATCCACAGCGGATGTGGTCTCGTCGGAACTGCCGCTCACGTAGGCGACTTTTTCATGAATCCAGTCGCTGATGCCCGAGGCGATGGCATACGGCGTCTGCAAGTGTCCGAAAAGATCGGTGGCCTCCGCCCGCAGTCTGTCAGACTGGCAGTAGCGGCTCGGATAGAGGAAAGGAATCGCCTCGGGGCTCAGTCTGCCGGCACCTTCATAGTTCAGTGAATTGACTGCGACAATCCGGTGGTTGGTGCTGATCTGCGCATCGTAGGAAACTTTGAGTGGTCCGGGTTGGGTGGTGGTGATCCGGGAAATCCGGTTCATCCCACCCACCCCGATGAATTCCTCAGTCGATAGTACCGGGTCGACGACGAGGGATTCGTTGAGGATTTGCTGGCCGCCGGTCTCGATGCTCCGGAGAGTGAAGAGAAACGTGGCGGGAGCTTTCAAAGTATAATCCAGCTGGCAGTTTACATGAAAATTCATGGATGGTGATGGTTGAGATATGATAGTTTGTCGGGATGATGGCGTAAACCCGCCCGCTCCGACCGGCCAGACTGATTTTCAAATCGTCAGCCAGCGGAAACGGATGAGAACCACGATTCCGGCGAATAGAAACGCAATTCATGTGCCACGAATGGGGATTGATTCCAAGTGATTGGACATCAGATGGAATGCAAGTCGGTGAAATGCGTCTTTGAAAAGCGCTATCAGCAAGCTGCACCGGCCAATGGTGCAATTTGCCCGAATTCGGATTCCTTGCCCTCCGGTGGAGCCGGGATGACTGGCGCATGCAGCGCCATCCAGTCCGCTGCGGCCGTGATCGTCGTCACCACATCATCCGCGCCGGAGTCTCGCAGAGCCTGGCTGATTTCCGTGATTTTTTCCGGGTTGCCCCAGAGGCCGACGATGATTTTCAAATCGGCGAAATTCCTGCGCAGCTTGGTGCAAAGATAGCGCGCGTGGATGATGGTGCTGGGAGGCACCACCGAGATGAAGACGATGTCGGCGCTTCTGGCGCCCACCCAGCCGATCAGCTCGCCCGAGCCCATTTTCCCCGAAGCGATCTCCAACTTGTAGCCTGCCTGATCCAGCATCCGCCCTAACATTTCTCCGGCCAGTTCATCCCGCTGCGCCTTTGCGGGCACACACAGAACCGGCGGGCCGATGGGTTCCAACAGGACTGACTCGGGAGACACGGAGTCTTTGCGCAATTCCAGCTCATCGAGGTCTTCGAGGATTTCCTTGATTCCGTTTTGGATGAAATCCAGTTGCTGGTCCTCGAGCAGCCCCAGCCGGTGGTCCTTTTCCGAAGCGACAACCACGGGAATGAGCACCGAATCGAACAAGGCTCCCGTACTGTTGGATTTCAGATAGGTTTCCACGATTTCCATCACGTCGTGCTCGCCCGCACGGTGCAGCCTGTGGTAGCAGTCTTCCGCGGGGGTGAGCGCCTCTTCGTCACTCAGCACGATGCTGAGAAACGCCAACCGCGGAATGTGCCGGCCCATAACCACGAGACAGACGGTCAGCGGTGTGGCGAGCACGAGCCCGACCGGACCCCACATCCACGTCCATACCAGAGCTGCCACGATCAAGGCGATCGGCGTGACCCCGGTGCTCGAACCGTAGAGCCAGGGTTCCATCACGTTGTTGCTGAAAAGTTCAAGCGCGATGAACAGCCCGATCGTCATCAGCGGTGCCGCCCAACTGGGTGAGACGGCGAGCGACAGCAGAATGGGGAACGCCGCCGCAATCCATGGACCCACATACGGGATGAAACGCAGGACCGTCGAGAGCGCGCCCCACAGGATCGCGTTTGGCACGCCGATGAAATACAGGCCGATGGCGACGGGGATGCCGTAGGTGACATTGACGACAAGTTGCATTAGCAGGTATCTCGACACCCGCGAACCCGCCTCATCCATCGCCTGCGACGTCGCGCTGATCCGGCCCTGTCCGATCAGGCGGATCATCCGGCTTCTCAGATCCTCGCGCTGGAGCAGCATGAAGATGAGCAGAAGCAGCACCAGCGCGGCGGTGCCCAAGGGACCTAACACCGGAGCCAGCACGACCTGCACGAATTTCAACCGCTCGTCGTCGCCTCCGACCACTTCCACCGGCATCGGCTTTTGGGAATTTTCCTTGGAGGCGTCCGTCTTGATGAGCGAGGCGCCGTTTTCACCGCCAGGGAGATCTTTTTTCAACTCGTCCAGCGTCGAGGAGATTCGTGAAAACGGCCCCCCTTCCGGCACTTGGATCGAGCGCAGTTTGGTCTGGATGTTTTCCTTGTAGTTGGGGAGTTGGTTCGCCAGATCGACGGCTTGCCGCGTGAGCACCCAGGCCACCACCCCGGTGGCGGCGCACATCATCAGGACCACGCACAACACCGACCCCACCCGTCCCAGCCATTTCTGCAAGCGGGTCACCAGCGGTGAAAGCATGAACGTGAGCAACGCGGCCAGCGCCAACGGAACCAACAGTTCCCGTCCGAAATACAGGGCGCAAACGATGAAGGCACTGAGCAGGACGTTGGAGATGGTGCTCAGCGAATCCGCCGACGAGGTTTTTTTGATGGGGACGGCCATGATGGATCCGGTGGAGCCTTTGCAGAATGGATGCCAAACGGTATGAACCGGATTCTCCGTTGATTCAAGCGCGCGGGAATACCTGTTCTGCAACCGGGATGACACGACGCCATGCGTTCTGCAATGCCGATTCCAAACCCTCCGGCGGCCAATTGATTCACAGAAGACTGGCGCTCGCCCACTGATCCGTCAGCATCGATTCCGCACATGCTCGCTTTTTCTACATGCTGGAACAACAGCCGCCACACGGACGGTGAGACGATGATCGAGGAAATCGTCGATCTCGGATTTTCAAACATCGAGCTGTCCCACGGGATGACGATTGCCAAGCTGCCGGGCATTAAGAAGGCCTACGACCGCGGACTTTTCACCTGCTCCGGAGTGCACAACTATTTCCCTGCCCCGGTCGAAGTGATGATCGACGCGCCGGATGCCTACGAGTTCACCTCGCACCGCCCCTTCGACCGGCAGCGGGCGATGGACATGACGCTGCGCACGCTGGACATCGCCGCGCAGTTCGAGGCGCAATACCTCGTGCTCCACATGGGTTCGGTGCCGATGAACCCGAAAAAATGGACGCGCCCGCTTACCGAGAAGGTCGCCGCCGGGGGCCAGCACGGTCCGGACTTCATCAAGGCGAAGCTGGCGTTCGTGAGGAAGCGCGAGAAAACCGGCCCGCTGTATTTCCACCGCGCCATCGACGCGCTCACCACCATCGCCGAGCGCGCGGCGGAACTCGGCGTAAAGCTGGCCGTCGAGTCGCGCTCGCGCTTCGAGGACATGCCGACGGAGCGCGAGATGATCGCCCTGCAAGCCCACTTTGCCGACAATCCGTGGGTCGGTTATTGGCATGATTTCGGGCACGTCCAGCTCAAGCACAACCTGGGTTTGCTAGACCACGTCGAGTGGTTGGAAACGATTTCCCACCACCTCATCGGCGGCCACGTGCATGACGTGCAATGGCCGGCACGGGACCACCGCACGCCGTTCACCGGGACTTTGGACTACACGGAGTTGCTGCCCTTTTTCCCCAAGGACTGCCCGCTGATCTGGGAGCTCAGTCCTTCACGGGACGCCGGTGAAATCCGCGAATCATTTATCCGCTGGAAAAACGAATTTCCTGATCGAGCCTAGGAGCGAAAACAAGATTCCAGACAGTTCGCCGATTCCACACCGTTTATTAGGAAACCATCCAAGCCACTCAATCCGCCGGAGCCCATGAATCCACACCAAAGCCCGGCACAACGGATGCTCTCCAAGTTGTTAAAAAACATGAAACCTACGAAAAAATCCCTCATTCCCGTTCTCTCGATCAGCGCCGGCCTGGTGGCCTCCGTCGCCGCTTTCGGCTTCCGGGACGCGGATCCGCTCGATGCGAAGGAAACCGACGCCGCCGTCACGGCGCTCACCTCGAAGATTCTCGAAAGCTCGCAATTCGCCCACCAGCAGCTCGACGACAAACTCGCCGGGAAGTTCCTCGACCGTTATCTCGACACGCTCGACAGCAGCCGCATGGTATTTCTCCAGAGCGACATCGACGAGTTCGCACGCTTCCGGACCACACTCGCCGAGTCGACCCGCAAGAACGGTGACTCCAGCCTCGCGCACATCATTTTCAAGCGCTACCTCCAGCGCCTCGACGAGCGCGTTGCCTTCATCAGCCAGACGCTGGCGGATGAAAAATTCGAGTTCACCACCGACGAGACGTTTTCCTACGACCGCAAGGGCGCGCCACATCCTGCCGGCATCGCCGCCGCCAGAACGCTCTGGCGCCAGCAGCTCCGCTACGAGTATCTCCAGGAGAAACTCTCCGGGAAAAAGGAAGCTGACATCGTCAAGACCCTCGGCCGCCGCCCGGCCCGCATCGCGGAAACGATGCGCAAGCTCGACGAGAAAGCGGTGCTGGAAATGTATCTCGAAGCGCTTGCCCAGGTTTACGATCCGCACTCGGACTACATGGGACCCGAGCAGCTCAAGAGTTTTGAAATCGCCATGAACCTTTCGCTCATCGGCATTGGCGCGACGCTGCAATCCCAGGAAGGTTACTGCAAGATCATGGAACTCGTCCCCGGCGGTCCCGCCGCCCGCAGCGGACTGATCAAGAACGGCGACCGCATCGTCGGCGTCTCGCAGAAGGAAGGGGCTGAATTCACCGATCTTGTGGACATGCCGCTTTCCCAGGCCGTCGAACTGATCCGCGGGAAAAAAGGCACCACCGTGCATTTGAATATCATCCCGTCGGATGCTGCCGACGACAGCGTGCGCAAGACGATTTCCATCGTCCGCGACGAGATCAAACTCGAAGACCAGCAGGCGAAGGCACAGATCATCGACCTTCCTGTCGGCGACAAAACCCAGCGCATCGGCGTGATCGACCTGCCCGGATTCTATGCCGGCGAGGGTAATGGCAAAGGAGCTCCCACTTCGGCCACCGCCGACGTGGCCCGCCTCGTCAGCAAGCTGAAGCAGGAAAACGTCACCGGCATCATTCTCGACCTTCGCCGCAACGGCGGCGGATCGCTACAGGAAGCCATCGACCTCACCGGACTCTTCATATCCTCCGGCCCCGTGGTGCAAACCCGCAACTTCGAAGGCCGCACGGAAGTCGGCAAGGACAAGGACAACAAGATCGCCTGGGACGGACCGCTCGTCGTGCTTACCAGCCGTTTCAGTGCCTCCGCCTCCGAGATCGTGGCCGGTGCCTTGCAGGACTACGGCCGCGCGGTCGTCGTCGGCGACACCTCCACCTTCGGAAAAGGCACCGTCCAGACGATCATTCCGCTTGGCCGCATCATGCAGGGCGAAGGCATCACACCGGACTCCGATCCGGGCGCGTTGAAAGTGACGATCAGCAAATTCTATCGCCCCAGCGGCAAGTCCACCCAGTTGGAAGGAGTCAAGGCCGACATCGTCATCCCCTCCCTCACCGACCTTCCGGAAATCGGCGAGTCGGATCTGGAAAATCCCCTTCCCTGGGACACCATCGCACCAGTGAAATTCACGCCCACCAACCGGGTCGCCCCGGCTTTGGAAATCCTGCGCACCCGATCCAGCCAGCGCATCGCCAAGGCGGCCGACTTTTCCGAACTGAAGTCCGAGATCGAGCGCTTCCGCAAGATGCGCGCTGACAAGAGCGTCTCGCTCAACGAAGCCGCCCGCCAGAAGGAAAAGGACGAGCTCAAGGCCCGCGTGGAAGAAGCCAAAAAAGCCCGCCTCGCCCGTGCCACCGCCAAGCCCGCCGCCTACGAGGTCACTCTCAAGAATGTCAACAAGCCCGGTCTCGGCGATCCCGTGAAACCCAAGACTCCGCCCGTCGACCCCGACGCCGAGCCCGGTCTCGAAGCGAACAGCGCACCTACCGACGACATCATCCTCCAGGAGGCTCAGAACATCCTCATCGACTACAGCTCGATGCTCAAAGGCCAGCCGGTGGTGTCACAACGGTGAATTGAACGGCACACGAGAGGCTTGGAATTTCCCCGGCCTCTCGTTTTCCGGAGAGCCGCTAGCTCAAGCGCCGGTTGGCATGGGAACAGCCCTTGGACTGTTATTGAATTTCGATTTCCACCGCCTTGCTAGTAGGGGTGCCGCTGCCTTCGGCCTGGCTGCCGACGGGAACCAGCACGTTCGCCTCCGGAAAATACGCCGCGGCGCTGCCTCGGGGCATCTCATAAGGAATGGCGGTGAAAGATTTGGCGGTGCGTCGTTCGTCGCCCCAGAAGCTGGTGATGTCCACTTGGGAACACGGCGCGATGCCACGCTGCTTCAGATCCTCGGGATTCACCAGGATGATGCGGCGGGCGTTGGAAATGCCCCGGTAGCGGTCGTCCATGCCATAGATGGTGGTGTTGAACTGGTCATGGCTGCGGAGGGTCTGGAGGACCAGCCGTCCGGGAGCGGCTTGGAAGACATCCATCGCCGCCACGCCAAATGCCGCCTTGCCGGAGGGCGTGTCCCAGACCCGCTGCTTGGCGGGATTTGGCAGATAGAACCCGCCGGGCTGGCTGGCCCGGTCGCTGTAGTTTTCAAATCCCGGAATCACCCGTTCGATGAGGCTGCGGATGCGGTTGTAGTCTTCTGCAAGCCAGAGCCAAGGCACCGGGCGGTTGTGCGTTCCATCAACCGCCGCTGCGAGACCGGCGATGATTTCCACCTCGCTGCGCAAGTCCGCCGAGGCCGGAGCGAGCACCCCGCGGGACATCTGGACGACTCCCATGGAATTCTCACAGGTGACGAATTCCCCTTCTCCATCGCGCTCGCTGCGACCGAGGCACGGCAGGATCAAGGCGGTGCGGCCGGTGACCAGATGGCTGCGGTTGAGCTTGGTGGAGATGTGGACCGTGAGCTCGCAGTTGCGCAGTGCGGCGGCGGTGAAATCGGTGTCCGGCGAGGCTTGGAGGAAATTTCCGCCAAGGGCGAAGAAGACTTTGGCGTCGCCGCGATGCATGGCGTGGATGGCGGCGACCGTGTCGTAACCGGGATCACGCGGAGCGGAAATTCCGCACTCGCGGTCGAGGGCGGCGAGGAACGCCTCGGGCATTTTTTCGAAGATGCCCATGGTGCGGTCGCCCTGCACGTTGCTGTGCCCGCGCACCGGACAAAGCCCGGCACCGCGGCGCCCGACCGCGCCTAGCAGGAGATGCACGTTGATGACCTCGCGGATGGTGGCGACGGCATTCCGGTGCTGCGTCAGCCCCATGGCCCAGCAGGTGACGAGCTTGCGTTCGCCCCCGAGCACGGTGCTGGCGAGCGCGCGGATTTCCTCCTCGCCCACGCCGCTCATGCGGATGATTTCCGGCCATGGAGTTTCTCCGACCAGAGTCCGATAGGCCTCGAAGCCGGTGGTATGGTTGCGCACGAACGAAGCGTCGATAACCTTGCCGGGCTCGACGGCTTCCTTTTCAAACAGAACCTTGGCCAGGCCGCGGAAGAGCGCGAGATCGCCGTTGATGCGGACGCGGATGAAACTCGAGGCAAGCGCCGACGCCCGGCCGAGGATGGTGGCTACCGGGTGCTGCGGATGGATGAATCCCGTCAGCCCGGCTTCCTTGAGCGGATTGATGGAAACCACCTTCGCGCCTTTTTTCACTGCCGCTTCCAGCGTGCTCAGCATGCGCGGGTGGTTGGTTCCCGGGTTCTGGCCGACGCACAGGATGGCATCGGCATCTACCAGATCCTCCAGCGTCACGGTGCCCTTGCCGATGCCGATGGCATCCTTCATGGCAATTCCGCTGGACTCGTGGCACATGTTCGAGCAATCCGGCAGATTGTTGGTGCCATAACTGCGGACGAAGAGTTGATAGAGGAACGCGGCCTCGTTGCTGGCGCGTCCGGAAGTGTAGAAGACGGCCTCATCGGGGGACGGCAGGGCTTTCAGATGGGTCGCGATGATGCCGAGCGCGTCATCCCACGATACCGGCTGATAGTAGGTGCCGCCCTGGCGCAGAATCATCGGCATGGCGATGCGACCCTGGCGGTCGTGCCAGAGATCGGACTGTGCGGAGAGTTCCTCCACCGGGTGGGCGGCGAAAAATGCAGCGTCGGCGAGCTTGCGGGTGGCCTCCGAGGCGAGCGCCTTGGCTCCGTTTTCACAAAACTCGGCGAAGGACCGGTCCCCGTCCGGGTCGGGCCAGGCGCAGCTCGGGCAGTCGAAGCCACCTGCCTGGTTCATTTCCAACAGACCCTTGCCACCCCGGAATGGGCCGGCTTCGCGCAGGATGTGATCCAGTGAAGAGACGACCGCAGGGATGCCGGCCGCCCACTGCTTGGGATCGGTTAGTGTCATTTTCCCATTTTCGCGCATCGTAACCCCAACCAAGCCGAGGGATGCCGGTTGTTCAAGGTGGAAAGAGATCCAACCCGGTGAATCCAGCCATCCCGGCCTGGAATCCCGCTCGATTTCCCATGATCAGATGAAATAGGTATCCTCGTGGGAATACGGCGGCGAGCAGCAGCAGAGAAACCGCAGCGGTTTGATCGCACGCAGCCGGTGCCAGCTCCCTGCCGGAATCAGGACCGCATCGCCGACTGAAATTTCGCGCTGCTCCCCGTCCACTTCCATCATGCCGCACCCGTCGGTCACGTAGTAGAACTCCTCGCTGAGCCGATGATAGTGCCGCTCGATTTCCGTCCCGGCCGGCAGACTCGCTTCGGCAAGGCTCTGGTGGCGCACCGGAGCGTTCGAGAGATCCAGAAGACTGCGGATGGTCGAGCCGTCCTTGGTGGTGAACGGTGCCTGTTGCTCGCGGTTGCGGATTTCCATGCCGCGAGCAAACCACTTCGGACGCCGGAGATCAACCGCCAGACTTCGGGGTTGTGGGAAAAATCCCCGCAACTAGCGTGATGGCGAATGCAAGAACGCTCGGTCAACCCGGAACTGCTCGACCACCTCCCTGCGGACGATCCGCACGCCATGCGCAGTCGCCGGGACTTGCGGGGCATCAACTTCCTGATGGGAAACGAACGCTGGGTCTGCCGCACCCTCAAGCGGTTCTCGGAGGCTGCTGGAAAAGGCGTCGTCGAAATCGGTGCCGGCGACGGCCAGCTCTGCGGCAAACTGGCCCGCCTGTTTCCCACCTCCCACCTAACCGCCTATGACCTCGCACCAGCTCCCACCGGTCTTCCCCCGCCGGTGAAATGGCTTTGCGGGGACCTTTTCAACCAACCGCCGCCCGCACCCGGCGGGGTAAGAATCGCCAACCTGATCCTCCATCACTTCGAAGCGGATGCCTTGAAGACTCTCGGTCGCTGGGTCGAAAACGCCGACCTTCTTGTTTTCAACGAGCCGGACCGGTCCACCCTTCCCCATTGGCTGGGTCGCCTGATGCATCCTTGCATCAATCACGTGACCCGCCATGACATGCACGTAAGCATAACTGCAGGCTTCCGTGCAGGGGAAATCCAATCATATCTCGGACTTGATCCGGGCTGCTGGAAAATCGAAGAATCCTGCACATGGCGGGGGGCACGGCGGCTGATCTGCTGGAAAACTCCCTGACGCGCCGGACACCCTAACACCACCGCCTGAAGTCACCTTCATGAAACACACCCGGATCATCCTCCTCGCCTTGGCGGTTGCCTTCGCAGTTGGCATGATGACCTCCAGGTGGAAGGAGGGGACACCCGGTGATCCGGTGGGATCCAAATTTCAGCCGGCAGCAAAAGCGGTCCCAGCGTCGACGCTTTCCAAGGATGTGGTTTCCCTGGCGTTCGATGCATACCGGGCGGGAAAACCGCCGGAAACCTCCCGCAAGTCGTGCTCGAACTGCGGGAATCACTCGTGAGCATGCCCGCCGATCAGGCGGTCGCCGTGATCCGAGGGTTTCTCGCCAGCGGCAGGGATTTTCCGACCGGACTTCCGTTTGACCTCGCCGCGGATGGCTCGCTGACCACTTCACCGACCTTCCGCTGCTTTCTTCTCGATCTCCTGCCCACCATCGATGCTTCCGCTGCGGCGGCCACCGGGCGGGAAATCGTGGATAAACCCACCACGGCTGACGAGTGGGCGCTGGCGTTGCGAAATGTCGCTCGCGGTGAACCGCTTGGGCAGAACGCCGGATTTCTCCAGCGCAAAACAGAGGAACTCATCGCCAACCCGGATTGGCAGGCGAAGCCGTCAATCGGCTACTTGAACGCATTTGACGTGCTGGTCCATAGCGAGGCGGTCGGCAGCGCGCCATTGTTGTCGGATCTGGTCCGGCGAAAGGATCGGAAAGAACTGGTCCACGCGGGATTTCTAACTCTCGACCGTCTCGTTCTCCGGCGGCCTGTCGAGCTGCTCAGCTATCTTGCGGATGACCGGGCCCTGCGGGAAAGCCGGCCGGAAGCCGTCGCGCAGCAATTCGCCCGGGCCGATGTCCGCGAGCCGGCGCAACGCGAAATCCTCAAGGCATGGCTGCTCGATCCTGTCCGGACAACTGAGGAACTCAGGGCATTCGCGGGTATCTATCCGAACAGCAACCGTTTCGTCTCAAACAACCTGCTCACCGTCGACTCGTCTCCATCCGGGGCGGATCTCGCTGGACACGACGAGGCGGCGCTGCGGGTTTTCTCCGCGTGGGCGGCTGATGCCGGGTTCAAACCCGTCCGGGACAGCCTTGAGATCTCGCTTTCCCGCCTCGAAGGCTTTGTCAGAGGCCGGGACACTCTTCCTCCGTCACCTTCACCGCCTTCAGCCGAATGAATCGTTAGTCGAGCTTCATTCTTCTTACGTAACAGCAGCATCTATTTCGAGTCCAGAGTGATCTGACCCAGCCAGTCTGCGGATGGGCCACCCGCCAGGTTTGTCTGCTGGATGGCATCGATCATCAATCGTGACGCCGGGTCGTCCGGCAGCCTGTCGTGGAGCTTCGTGCATTCCGAGAGGCATGCCTCGGCTGCTCCCAGGACACCGGTCTCGAATGCTTCGAGTGCTTTTTGATAGAATTCGAGGTAGGCGGAACTCCGCTTGCGGAACGCGGCTGCGGGCTCTGCACTGTAGCCGAGAATTTCATGAACCGTGATCGCGTTTTTCCGTCCCTTGACCACATAACTCCCCATCCGCCGCTTGAGGAAGCGGTCCGGATTTTCACATTTCTTAAGAACAGACTCCGCGACTAGAATGGAGGTGCCTAACATTTTATTCAGCCCCTCAAGCCTCGCAGCCGTGTTGACGGTGTCGCCGATGACGGTGTAGTCGAACCTGCGGCTGCTGCCCAGATTCCCGGCAAGCACCAGTCCGGTATTGATGCCGATGCGTGTCTCCAGCACCTGCTCGACCACGCCATCGGCGGTTTCCAGGGAAATCGGCCGAGCACCCGCCACCTGCATCTGGATGGCGGCATCAATGGCACGGTCCGCCTCACGGTCCGCTCTGACCGGCGCGCCCCACGTGGCGATCACGGCGTCACCCACGTATTTGATGATCGTTCCCTCATTGTCCAGGATACCGTTGGTGGCATTCTCGAAATAACTGATCAGCGCCTTCGAGACCGCTTGGGGTGGGAGTCCCTCCGACATCGAGGTGAATCCTGCCAGATCGCTGAAAAGTACCGTGGCTTCGACTTCCTTGCCGCCAAGTTCCAGACTCACCTCACCCTCATCGATCAGCCGCGCCTGTTCGGCGGACATGTAGGATTTGAAGGCGTTCCGCAGTTTCCAGCGCGCGGAATACTCGATGAAATAGTGGGCGAGAAGTGACAGCCCCGCGATCATCGGCATCTGGCCGAACGCCGGCAGGGTCCACAGGAAATGATAGCCCGACGTGAGTTGTAACAGAATGCCAGCAGTGGCGATGCCGATGGCCAGCAGCACGGCAAGGGAAACCCCGCGGAGAGGCGGGAGCAGGCAGGTGGAACCCGCAAACAGAATCGCTGCCGCGAGCAGTAGGTAAAACTCGTATTTTCCCTCCATCTGCCGGATGCGCCTGCCATCGATCAGGTTGGCCATCGACGTCGCCTGGATCTCCATGCCGGAGGTGAGCTGCCGCGACTTCACGCCCCGGCCGTCCACCACCAGAACCGGCGTGTAGGGGGTGGCGAACATGTCCTTGCCTGCGTTGGCGGTGCCTGCCTGCTGTTTCGCTCCGATGACGACGATCTTGTCCTTGAACGCGTCCGCCGGAAGCCCCCGGCCGGCGAGGACTCCGGCATACGAATAACTGGTGAAGGTGCCGGCCTTTCCGTAGTAATTGATCAGGCGGGGGTTCTTGCCGGATTGCATCTTGTCCCCCCGGTGCATCATCCTAACGATTTCTGACAGGCTTGGCTTGTCGCCGAACGGCGTTGGAATGACGGCCTGCATGCGCCGCGCGACGCCATCCGAATCCAGTGGCAGATAGGTCAATCCCCAGCCCGCGGCTGCCCGACGGAGGGTGGGACTGGGCAGCAGCAAACTGTCGATTTCCGCACTTTCCGTTTCGTTGCGGATGAGTTCGGCGGCGAGGATCACCTTGCCGTGATCGCGCATCGCCGCTGCGAAACCTTCATCCTCTGTTGGATTCCCATCGTGAAACAGGATGTCGAAAACAATCATGGCGGCACCCTCCTGCTTGAGTTTCGCCACCATCCGCGCGTGCAGGCTTCGGTCCCATGGCTGGGACAGGGGTTGCTCAAGTTCCTTGTGGGACGCCTCGTCGATGTGGACCAGCACGATCTCCTGCGGCGGCATGTGGCTGCCCATCAGGAACGGGATGTCATAAGCAGCCACTCTCAGGCTGCGGCCCAGATTCAACTGCCAGAGCAATATTCCCCACGCCAGACCCACAGCACCGATCACCAGTGCGGCAACCAGGCGCTTGCGGAAGCGGGTGTTGAGAATCCGCGCGCCGGCACTCATGGAATCTCGATTTCCACCCATGCGAACCTCGTCTGACTGGCTGAGCGGAGCTGGGTGTCAGTGACCTTGCGATAGGCGGAAGCACCATCCACACTGGTGAAGGTGGCGAGCGTGACGGCATTGTGGCGGTCCAGCGAGTCGGACGCCTTGACCTGATAGAAAATACCGGCAGCCGCGGAACTAACGTAAACGTCGAACTCGGCGTACAGAGCCTGCGAGGGAATACCGGCGGGAAGCAATGCGGGAAGATAGTCGGGTTGGCCGGGATGGCGGTCGAGCGCGTATTCCAACAGCGCGCTCATGCCGTCCTTGTCGTCGTCCGAAGTCATGTCGGTGATGGAATAGAACGCGACCCAGTTCTCCAGAGGCGTCGGCGGTGGCGGCGGCGGGGGAATCGGAACGTAGGTGACCGACCGGATGTTGGCAGCGCCCCGGGTGACACTGCCGTTGGCAGCATAAAACGCTGCCGGCGTGTAGTAGCCGGAAATGGCGGAGAAGACGATGGTATAACCGGTCCATTTGGTGTTGAAAGCGACGCGCTGGCTGACCGGCATGTTCGTGACGGCGGCGGCGTTTGCGGGATAGATGCTCCAACGGGCGCTGCCGTCAAGCCCGCCCGGAGCCACTTGCACGCCGATGGTCGTCAGACTGCCGAGACCGTTGAATACGACCAGCGAGGAATCATTGTTGAGCACATCGTCATTGCCCGTGGCGGCGTCCTCTCCATCCTTGATCATGCGGGTGATCCCTTCGTCGATGACCCGGTAAACGGCGCGACCCTGGCCGGCGAGCAGGATGGCGGCCGGATAGAAATTTCCGCTGTCGCCAGGCTGCACGAAGAGCGCGCTGCCGCTGGCACCACCGTCGCCGAAGACTTCCGTGGTTTCGTAGAGACCGGTGCCAAGCGAATCGAGCGGGGTGGCGAATTGTTTTTGGAAAATCTTCCCGCGGTTTTCATACTCCTGGCTGCGCTGGGGGTAGGCGACCGCATGTTTGTTTTCACTACCGGTGAGCCAGTTCTTGGCGGTGGTGCTTTGCAGGAAATTGGCGGAACCCTGGTCCCAGGTGGTCTGGTCCGCGAAGAACAGGACGGCGAAGTCCACCTCTTGCGGATCCTCGGGCAGGTCTGCGACGGTTCCCTCCACCGAATCCGGCGCGATCAGCTTGGCGTAGCTCGTCTGATAGAGAACCCCGCGCGGGGCGACGGGTGGAGCCTGGCGGGCGCCCTGTTGCTGGCGGGAATGCCACTGCGTGTCCGCCCATTGCAGGCCGTTGGAATCGAAGAACAGGTGCGCGGCGGTGAGCACCGTGCGCTCAGCCACCACGGTGCCGGTCCCCCGCCCCAGCGCGGAGCGGATCATGCCGACGTATTGATAGGGTGAGGCGGACAAGTCGGGTGTGGCCGCCAGTTCGAAGGTCTTCGCCGGATTATAGTTGTTGATGCGCAGGTATCCGGCCCAGTCAAGCGCGGTGAGCGTGTTTGCAATTCCATTGACCAGGCGTGTCTGCGGCGTGGTGAAACCGGCGACAGGTTTGAATTCGACGCGCAGCAAGCCGGTGGGCACGGGAAGCTCCACGTTTTCTATCAATCCATCACCATCATCCGTCACATCGCGCCACGCCGGCTCACCGACCAGCCGCCATGCGAAGCCCTGGCTGGTTTCCGGAAACCCCAGCGTCGCCGTGCCCGTCGGCTGGACGGGAAGCTCCAAATCCAAGTCGATGCTCATGGCCGTGCTATCGATCGTGATGAAAGTGCTGATGACTTCAGTGGAACCGGCATAGGGCAGGATTTCCACCTGATACGTCGCTCCCACTTCCACTCCGGAGGTGGATTCCTGATCGCCATGCCAGAGAAACTCGGAGGAAAGCCGCCACTTCGCCGTGGGCGAGGGCAGACCTACCGTCAGGGTGTTTCCTGAAACGACCGGAAGAGACGCTGGTGCGGTTTGGGACAGGGAGACCGAGACGGTGACTGTGTCAGAGTTTACGATACTATTGTTGTCGGTGACCGTCAGCGTGACCAAGGTCGTGCCGACGGGAAACCTTGCGCTCGGTGTAACGCCGGTCGCACTTCCGCCGGGCCAGGTCCATGCGTAGGAGACGATGGTATTTTCCTGATCGGTCGATGCCGCGCCGTTGAGTGTTACTAACTCTGAGCCGAGGGGTTCGGTGATCACGTAGCCGGGCGCAGGTCCACGCACGATGGTGTCGGTGACGGAAATGGGGGTGCCGGCGTCCGCTCTTGGTTCGTAGTTCGCGCCCAGGGCCAGCGCGGCGTAATCCTGATAGATATAGATTTTCCCGGCGGTCTGGCCGGACGAATTGATGGCGTTCGGCGCTCCGACGATGAGGTCCCTGCCATCGTGGCTGATCGAGGATCCGAACTGGGCGGTGGAGTTGAATCGCGGATCGATGGCACTGGTCACGTAGATGTCATCGATGAAATCCCAATCCACGGTCCCCATTTTATAAACGTGGACCCGGCCGCTCAGAATGGTGTCGGTCCCCTGAAGGGAACTCGAGTCCAACGGCGAACCGACAAGCAGGATGCCATCCCGCAGGAACATGCTTCTGGCGAACCCTCCATTCGCAAAGCTGGTCACTGCGGTGGGAAGAATTTTTCCGGCGGCTGTCCAAGAGGTGCCGTTTCCGGAATAACGGTAAATGACGCCGCGCGAGAATCCCAGAGGATCGACACCGTTGAATTCGGCGGATGCGCCGATGAGGAGTTCCGTGCCATTCATCGCCGCGCTGCTGCCGAATCCGCTGCTGAGGTCGCCTTCCAGTCTCAGAGTGAATTCCCATTGCGTCGTTCCCTTCGTGAAAACATGGGCGACACCTTTTTCGTAGCTTTCTTGATACAGCTGACTCGTGACGACCAGTGCATCGCCGCTGATGGCGAGAGCGAGGCTGAATCCGCTGAAATTTTCCGCGTCCGGCGAGATGAGTTTCTGGCGAAATGTCCAGGTGCCATTCTCTTTCTCGAACAGGAATGCCGCGCCTTGACGACTGAAAGCTCCGTGCGCTCCTATCGAGCCGATCAAAAGCCAGTTGCCGCTTTTCGCCATGGAACTGCCGAATCGAGCCGACTCCGAGTTGTTGAAATTCAGGGGGTCCGGCGAGACGAGAAGTCCTGTTTGACTCCAGACGCCGGATTGCCGCTGATAGATGAACACGCCGCCGACGGAGGTGATGCCCCCACGACTCAGATTTTCCGCAGCGACAAACGCGGTGTCGCCGTCGATCACCACGCCCGATCCCTGTTGAGTCCCAGGAGAGAGCGACACTTGTTGCCAGGCGTTGTTGACGTTTGCCGAGAGGTAAGTGGCCCCGGTGGTTTCACCGTCGGTCCTGACGCCCGGAGCGGAAATGAGTGCGGTATCATTTTCGATGGCCACATGGTTTCCGAAGCGATCCAGCGCAGCCCCGTCCGCCGCTTCCACGATGGCGGGCGCGGGATTCGCAGTGGAAATGCGGAAAATAAATTCATCCTGGCTGAACAGGCCGTTGGCATCGACCACCTCCAAAGTGATCGCCTTGCCATTGGCGGAAGCTCCCAAGCTGATAGTCCCCGACTGGCTGCTGAGCGTGCCTCCCGGCCAGCGCCAATTCCAGGAGACGATGGGATTGTCCGAGGAAATCACGCTGCCGTTCACGTTGAGCAAAACCGTCCCATTTCCATCCGCATCCACCACGCTGACATCCGGCCCGGCGTCGATCACCGGCGGACTCTCGATGTTGACGGTGATTGTGTCCCGCGCAATGGCTCCACCGCTGTCGGTGACTTTGAGCTCGATGGAAGTGACGGAAGCCGGGATGTTCGCGAAAGCCTGAAGCCCGATCACGCTGCCGCCCTCCCATGTCCAGACGGCGGTGAGGGGAGAATTGTAGTTGAGGTCGCGGGATGCGGCACCATTGAGGAAAACCCCGACCGGCTCGCCGTCGAAACTGGTGGTCGTGATGTCCGCTCCGGCATTGGCGGTGGGTTCCGCGTTGATCGGGTGGATGCCGTTGATGCTGTCGACCACCCGTGCCTTGCCGAGAACCGAGTCGGAAATGGCGATCAGGCCGTTGGAAAATCCAGTGACCCTGGTGGCACTCGTGGGAGTCAAGTCGCGGGTCAGCAAGCGCCGGGTGCTGACCGAGGAACCCTGCCAGTTCGCCGTCTCCGCTCCCTTTTGGTAGAGCACGAATTTCCCTGCCTGGTCATTGACGACGAAGGATTGTCCGTCGTCGTTCATTTCGTAACTGAATCCTTGGGAGAAGCCGAACTCGCTGCCCGAGATCGGAGTTTGCACCCAGTTTCCGCCGATTCTTTCGATCACCACCATCTGGAACGGGGAATAGCGCGCCATCAGTATTTTCCCGCCGCCGATGCTGATATCGAAGGCGATGAAGTAGTTGGTGGAAACAGGTTCGGTGAAAAAGGGATTGATCGGATCCGCCGTGAGGTTTGCCTCGAAGATCCAGTTTCCGCCGGCTTTCCGATAGATGTGCAGTTCGTCGCCAAATCCGGCAGGAAGATTACTGGCGACGACAAGCAGGTCTCCTTTGACGGCGATCTTCTTTCCCCACTCGTCCCCTGCGACAAAACCGCCGGGCGGGGTGAGTTCCGTGGCGAGGTTCAGGCTGTTACCCACCCAATCATACACCAATACCCGGCCGGCACTACCAGCATGAAAACTGTTATTGCGGTCGGAAACAACGAAGGTTTGTGGGTCTACGGCAAAGCCAAACGTCCCAAAGCTCCCATCCGCAGGCATGATTGGATTCGGGTGGGTCAGCGTTGACTCGATCCACTCGCTGCCGATGAAACGAAGGGCGCGGAACTCGCTGCCATTGTAAAAACTGCCGCCGAAAATGGTGTTCGCATCCACGGCCAGATGGTCAAAGCTGAATCCCGGGGCGGTCGTCTCGGTCCAGATTCCGGCGTCTCTGCGATAAATCCCGCCCAGTCCGATCTGGGTGTTGAGGACGAGGGTTTCTCCTGCGATCGTCGCGCTCGTCCTCGGGTCGAAGGTCTCGTTGGAAAAATCCGTGAACAACGCGGTTTCTTTCCTGTAGGCGGAAACGACGAGGGTGTCGATGGATGAGTTAGACTGCGCATCGCTCACCGTCAGCGTCACGGTGACAGGTGTGTCACTCGCAGGGAAAACCGCTTCAGGAGTGACTCCACTCGCACTGCCTCCCTCCCAAGTCCATGCGTAGGAAACGATGTCGCCATCCGCATCGGTCGAGGCGCTCGCATCAAGCTTCAGGGTCACGGAGTTGTTGCCGTCGTAGTCAGCGACGCTGACGTCCAGCCCGGCATTGGCGACCGGTGGGGCGGCTTGGGCATGGCAAACCAGGACTGCGGCAATCGCCGCCGCGAACCATGCCCAGATTGGATTTTTGATGGATTTCATGTTTCAACGGTGAGTTTGAGAACCTCTCCAGTCCCTGACGAGCAGCTTTGAGAAACTTGCGTGACAATTTCGCCACATTTACAAATCCATCCTCAATTCAATGAAACCCATGCGCTCGCGGGGGACGAGCGGAAGGGAAATGAGGGGATTCTGGCTGTAGTCCTCGTCGGTGAGATTGAGAATGCCGACTTCGATGGCACCGCGATTGTTCCAGAAGCGCTTGCCAACCGACACGTCGAGTTGGGTCCACGAGTCGTCTGGCCGGGTGGCCCCGTAGCCGGCGTTGTCCTGCGAGAAGAAGCGGGCGCTCAAGCGGCTGAACCAGCCTTCGGAGTGGTTCCAGATCAGATAGGCCTCCGCCTGGTGGAGGTCCGAATGTTCCGAGGTGGTGAGATCCACGATCTCGGCTTCGGCGAGTTCGGGGAACGAGCGGTTGAGCTCCGCGTCGATGAAAGTATAGCGTGCGCCCACCGCCCACTCGTCGGAGAGGAGTTGGTTGATATAAACGGAGCCGCCCCATTCCTCGTAATCGACGGTTTCGTTCAGCAAAAACGGATCGTTGGAGAGGAGGGTGAAGGGATCCACGGGAATCACGCCGACGCCGCGCTCGCTTTCCGCCGTCCGGACGAATGCCTCCGCTCCGACATAGGTGCGCGTCGGAAATTTATAGAGCACACTGGCCCCGCCGGTTTCAAACAGCGGCGATGGCAAACCACCGACCTCGGATCCATCGACCAGGGTGCGGAACGACTGGAGGAAACCGGCGACCTGGGTGGGCTCGAGGCGGACGCTCTCATCGAAAGTCGCGCCACCGACGGACCGGGCATAGCCGAGTCGGAAGGTTAGATCCGAATTCGGCGTCCACACCAGCCCGGCCTTGGGCAGGAATTCAATCGATTTATCCAAGTCCTCCGTGGCGGGCGGAATGTTGCTGTTGCTCGGGTATTCCTGCCAGTCATAGGTAAGGCCCGCGGTGGCCCAGAGGCCTCTGAGGATTTCCCGGGTGTAGTAGGCATAGGCTACCCAGCGGTCGTAGCTGGGATCCGTATCTAGGACGTAGGGATCCTCGGGCAGGATGCCTGCGATGGATTGGTTTCCGAAGGTATTGGTGGTGGGGAAACTGCCGGAATCATAACGCGTGCCCACGATGAAGGTCTGCTTTTCATCACTCCAGATCTGTTGGATCTCGCCGAAATAGACATCCGTTTCCCGGAGCTGGTAGACATCCGCGCCGAAGGTGAGTGGCTCGGTGAGCAGTGAATCGGCCGGATCCACGAGCATCACCAGGGTTTGCCCTTCCGGGTTTTCGCTTTCGATGCGGTCGGTGAGGGCACCGCCTAGCAGGAGCGTTCGGCTCTGGGGCGACCATTCGTGCTGATAGCCGAGAATGGTGACCGGGGCCTGCTGCTGGTCGACCCGGAGATCGGGATCGAGGGTGGAGAGATCGTAAAGCGTGCGGGAATCGCCGCGCTCGGTTTTTTCGAATTTCAGGTTCAAGTAAACGCTGTCTCGCGGCGTGAGGGCGTGTTTGAGCTGGAAATAGGCGGTGTAGCGCTCGAGGTCTTCGTTAGGAAACTGCCCGTCGGTGGAGAAAATGTCGTAATCCAGCGCCACGCTGGTTTTTCCCGAGCGTCCTTGGAACGAGCCGGTCGCAAGGATTTCCCCGTCAGTGCGGGCCAGCGTGCGGGAGGAGAATCCGAGGCGGTTGGTGGGAAACAGGCTGGTGTATTCCTGTTGGGAAACGTTCTGCGGCAGGAGGTCGGTGCCGGCGGGTGAAAGCAGGTTGGCAATGAGCAGTTCGTTGAACCACGGCGTCTCGTATCTCAACTGCACCCGCCGCGTGTCGCGCAGCGCGTTGATGCTGTTGGAGAGGAACAAGTGGGCGGACGGATTCAGATAGTCGCTGACGACCGCCCGCCGTGCTTCTTCGAGGCTGGCCTCGGTCATGCCGACGTTTTTGTAGAGCGCCGCGAGATTCGCCTGACGGACGGAACGGTCCTTGTCCAACAGAAAGTCGGAACGGAAGACGGCGCGGTTGTCATTGAGGCGGATGGCTTCCTCAAGATTCCCGATGCCGCGGTTGTATTCATACTGGCGCTGGTCCAGCAGGGATTGATAGAAGGGCGCGGTCGGATCACCGGGATCGAGCCTGCGGGCGATGCTGAGCTCGTTGGCGGCCTTCGCGTCCTTTTTGTTTTCCGCAAGCGCCTTGCCGAGGTAGCTGCGGAGCACCGCGCGGTTCGGCTCCACGGCTGCGGCCATGGTGACGGCGCGCAAGCCCTCCTCGCGATTGCGGGACTGGAAATACGCGAGCCCCCGGCCAAGCCACGCATTGCCGAGCGCGGGGTCGATCGCGATGGCTTGGGAGAAATAATCCTGCGCCCCGGCGACCCGGTTTCTCGATAGTTCCAGATAGCCCCGGAGGGAAATCGCCTGCGCGTTCCGCGGTGAGAATTGCAGCGACTGGTCCACCGCCCGGATGGCCAGTTCGGTGCGGCCGAAGCTGAATTCCAGTTCCGCCACCCGCGCCCAGGCCATGCCGAAGTTCGGTGATTTTTCGACCGCCCGCTTCGCCGCATCGAACGCGCCTTGAAGATCGCCGCCGGATTGCAGCGCGTAGGAAAGGGCGATTTCCCCCTCGGCACCGGGCGGAGCGGCGATTTGCCCCATCTCGGCGGATGGCTTCCTGACGACGTCGATCAGCAAGCGCAGCGAACCCACCAGCGGATGTGCCCCGGCCTTGCGGAGGTCCGCCTCGACCTGATCCACCCGCCCGCTGGCAAGTTTCACGGCGGCGGAAAAGACGTGCTCATCCGCGGTGCGGGCCAAGGGTAGAAGTTCGAGCGCTTGCAGCGGATCGCCCTGGGCATAAGCAGCCAGCGATTTTCCGAAATGTCCCGATTTCAGATCCGGAAACGACGCGGGATCGGCGATGCCCGGGTAGTAAAGAAACCATTGGATCCGCTCCGAGGCATCGAGCACGGCAGTCTTGCGGGGGGCTTTGCCGCGCTCGGCGACGCCCTGCTCGCCGTCCGCCAGATCAATGGCTCCGAATTCATTTCTCAACCCCACCGCTCCATCCACCATGGTGACGGTGGTTTTCCCGTTCTCCCCGACCTCGATCACGAACTCCGTGCCGCGGATGTTGAGGCTGGCCGCAGGGGTCTCGATATCCGCTTCCGCCTCGGTCCGGCTGAGGAAATACGCCACGCCCTTTCCAAAATCGATCTTGCTGGGTCCCTGCGCCTGCCCCGTGGGTGGCGGCTGGAGACGCAGGCTGGTGAACTCGCTGAGGCGCAACACCCCGCCGGTGCTCAATTCGATCGCCGCGCGGCTGAGTTCCCCGGTGCGGACTTGCTCCTGCCATTTCAGGCGGTCGCCCGGGGTGGCGGGGGTCCAAGCCGTCTGCGCGGGAGAACGATCCACCTCGTTTTCCACCACCACGATCTGGCCGCCATCCGCTGCGGGAGCCTGGGCCCGGGCGGCGGAATGAAGCAGGGCCAACGAAGCCAGGCACGAGAGGAGTTTTTTGATGTTTCTGAGAATCATCACTTGGGGGGGCTTTTTTGGCGGGATGAAGGCTGTCCAGTTGCCCCGCCCGGGGAGTTCTTGCGGAATGGAAAACGGAATCCGTCCGGATTTTTTTGACCGCCCCTAAAGCACATTGTATGCCACGAAATCAGTCACTTCTTGCTAGAAATCCGATTGTGGACATTGATTTTCCAGCGTTGATGACGATCCACGCACCCGCCGCCCACGACCCAATCGAACTTCGACGTGGCGCGGCGCTTGGCGCGTGATAGCGTGCCCCACTTGAACCATGAAATCACCATCGCGGGCGGAGGCTTGGCGGGACTGGCCCTCGCCTCGGCACTGCGTGTTGACGGCGTGCCGGTGACCGTTCTGGAAGCAGGAAACTATCCCCGCCACCGCGTCTGCGGAGAATTCATTTCCGGGGTGAGCGGGAAAACCCTCGAGGCCTTGGGCATCGACCGATTTTTTGAAGACGCTCTCCGCCACCGGACACTTGCCTGGCACGACGCCGGACGACTGATTCACCGCGACCATTTCGATGAACCTGCGCTCGGCATCTCCCGTTTCCGGCTGGACGAGCGGTTGCATCAGCACGTCATCCGCTCGGGCGGCACGATCCGGACCGGGGTGAGGGTTCGTCCCACACCGCAGGACGGCCTCGTCTGGGCGGCGGGGCGACGACCGCGCAACGGTCCGTGGATCGGGCTCAAAGCCCACGTCCGAAACCTCCCGAAATCCGCGGATCTGGAAATGCATGCCGGGACGAACGGTTACGTCGGCCTGGCGGAAGTGGAGGACGGCTGGATCAACGTCTGCGGTCTGTTCCGCCTGGATCGTTCCATCACTGCGAGCGGCGCGGATCTTTTGCCCGCCTATCTGGAATCTGGCGGAAACCGCGATCTCGCCGCCGCCCTGCGCGCTGCCCGGTGGCGCGAGGGTTCCTTTTCCGCCGTGGCGGGGTTCGAGTTGGGCCGCCAGACTCCCCTGCCCGGCCTGCTTGCGTTAGGCGATTCGGAAAGCATGATTCCGCCGTTCACCGGCAACGGCATGTCGATGGCGTTCCAGGCGGCGGAATGCGCCGTCGGCCCCCTCGTCGCGTGGTCTCGCGGCGAACAGTCCTGGCAGGAGGCCGCGAACACCGTGCGCTCCGCCGTGACGCGCCGCTTCCGCCGCAGACTCGCGGTGGCGGGGGCGCTGCATCCGGTATTGTTAGCAGCAGGCGGCAGAAGCCTGTTGCAAAGCCTGGCATCCGCGCGTCTGATGCCG
>JBGSTM010000068.1:0-1687 GCA_041736495.1 Akkermansiaceae bacterium | reverse complement strand
CGACCTCCGCGCTTGATCCCGAGATGACGGCGGAGGTGTTGGAGCTGATCCAGGAACTTGGGGAGGCCGGGCAGGACATCATCCTCAGCACGCACGAGATGGGGTTCGCGCGGGCCGTGGCGGACCAGGTCGCGTTCGTGGCGATGGGAAAAATCGAGGAAATCTCGCCACCCGCGGACCTGTTCGGAGCCCCCCAATCCGCGATCTGCCAGCGTTTCCTTTCGCGGGTGATGCGCTACTGAAGAGACGACGTCTCTGCGAAATTTAAGATAACCTTACAATATCGGCTTGCAGGATCGGGATTTTGGGGTATTCAAACTTCCAATGAAAATCACCCTCCTCATTACATTGGCCGCCGCAAGCATGCTGTTCAGCTCCTGCAACACGATGATCGGTTTCGGGCGCGACATGCGGATGGGCGGCGAAGGTTTGGAAAAAGCCGCGCACAAGGTTTCCGGCGGCGGTGGTGCCGACTCGGGCGGGGGCGACACCTCCGGCGCTCCGGTTTACTGATCCACCGCATCGCGAAAAAAGGCGTTCTTCCATCCTGGGAGAACGCCTTTTTCGTTGAAAATCAATACCCGCGCCAGAAGGCGAACGCGCAAACCAGCGTGGCGACGCCGTAGCCAAGACCCGCGACTGACAAAAACGTCCACCGCTTCTGATCCGCCGTCACCCAGGTCACCGCATCGCGGAACAGATAGGGCATGCCCACGAAAAACATCGAAGCGGTCAGCATGGCATAGGCGAAAATCGGAACCAGCAGCCGCGATTGCGGATCCTTGAGAAAAGCAGCCCCTAGCAGCGGCGCGGCGGCCATCAGCCCGACCAGCCCGAGCGCGCGCACGGCGAGGAAATCCCGCACGCTGATGCAGACCAGCACCAGCGACACCGGCACCAGGATCCGCAGCAAGCCCTTTGCGCTGTTGAACTCACCGAGGTCCATCGCCAGCGCACTGAGCTTGCCCATCCCGGTCGGCGCGATAAGCAGCCAGAACCACGCGAGCCCGATCCCTAACAAAATCTGGCCGGACAACGGATCGCGCGGGAATTTCTTCAGGAAATCCTGCACCGTCTTCGGTTTCGCCAGCATCAGCGCGTGGACGCCGATCAGCCAAATGGCCAGCACCAGCCCGGCGGTGAACAACGACAGGGTTTGATAAGGGTGCATTGGATCCATGCGGCCCCCGAACTACGACCGTGCGGCGGAACATTCAAGCGCCATCTGTCCCCGGCGGATTCACGGAAAATTCGCCCGATCCGCATCCGCCGTTCACAAATCCATGGCTTGATTCCCGGCATGAACCTCCGCCAACTCATCCAGCCTGAACCCGATTGGCTGGACGTACCCACTCCGCGGCGGGTCGCATCGGTCGCGCTGACCGCCTGCGCGGGCCTGGCGATTTACGGGTTCACCGTCGGCTTTTGGCGGGATCCGCGCATGGGCGGCTATGTGGCGGTGAAACTGCCGCTGCTCGTCGCGCTCACCCTCGGATGCAACGGCCTGCTCAACGGACTTCTCGGGCTCCTGCTCGGCACCGGCCTCGGCTTCCGGCAATCGCTTCTCGCCCTTCTCTCCTCGTTCGCGCTCGCCGCCTTGATCCTCGGTTCGCTCGCACCGGTCACGTTTTTCCTCGCCTGGAACGCCCCGGCGCCGACCGACCCGGGCGCGGCGAACGCCCACGCC
>JBGSTM010000040.1:0-15410 GCA_041736495.1 Akkermansiaceae bacterium | reverse complement strand
GCCACAGCCTGAATCAAGCACTGGCATGGCGCTTGGAAACCGCCGCCACGACTCTATGCTCTATCTTTTCGACATCGACGGCACGCTGGTCGACACCGGCGGTGCGGGAATGGCGGCTTTGAACGAAGCCACCCGTGAGATTTTCGGCCATGATGGCCCGTCGCTCGACCTTGCCGGAAGCACCGATCTCGGGATCATCGCGGGCATCCACAGCCATTTCGAAATCGAGCACACCCGCGAGCGGTTCGACATCTATCTGGAAATCTACCTGCACCGGCTGCACTGGAACCTCACCCACGGAGGATTTCCCGGCCGCGTCCATGACGGAGTGACGGAACTGCTCGCCGAGCTGGGCGGGCACCCGGATGCAACAGTCGGCCTGCTCACTGGCAACGCGGCCGGCGGTGCTGCGGCGAAAATGCAGCACTTCGGCCTGGCAGGGCATTTTGCGTTCGGTGCGTATGGCTGCGACCACGCCGACCGCAACCGCCTCGGCCCGATCGCGCTTGAGCGTGCTTCCCTCCATGCCGGAAAGTCATTCAGTCCTAACGAAACCTGGATCATCGGCGACACGCCGAAGGACATCGCCTGTGCTCACGCCATCGGTGCCCGCTGCCTGGCAGTCGCCACGGGTGGTTTTTCCGCAGCTCAGCTCGCGGCCCTGGGTGCGGATCAGGTGGTGGAATCACTGAGTGACGCGATTCACTGGGTTTAGGCGGATTTGCGGAAATTTTCGCAATTCAAGGCGTGCATGATCGGCAAAATGTCCGAAGCTCCCGTTGTTCTCTCCAACCTTACCAAACACCATGGATACTCGTCGTAACTTCCTCAGCAAACTCGCCGTTTCCGCCGCCATGCCCGCCTTGTGGTGCGGACATGCGTTCGCTCAAGCCCCACCGCCGCCGGTGAAGCTCACCGAAGACGATCCCATGGCAGTGGCACTCGGTTACAAGGAAGACACCACCAAGGTGGACGCCGCGAAGTATCCCCTCCACAAGGCCGAACAACGGTGTGACAACTGCGCGCTCTTCACCGGCAAGCCCGGCGAAGCGACGGGTCCATGCGCCGCTTTCGCGGGTAAGCTCGTCACCGCGGCCGGCTGGTGTTCCGTCTGGGCGAAAAAGCCCGAGCCCGTGAAACCGTAAGACAGGCATTCTACTCTAGTTCGGCCTCCATCCGGTCTCACCCGTGGATGGAGGCCTTTTTCGTGAAACGGGCGGAGCTTCCGGCACTTGCGAATTTCCCGTCGCATTTCCCGCGGATTTCCCTATGTTCAGGCAATGAGTTCCCGTCCTGCAAGATCCAATCAAGACGAGTGGCTGGCCTTGTCGAAACAAGTGTCCCGTCAGGTGAATCTCGCGTGGTGGTTGGAGACACTGGCCACCCCGTTGTTGCTTGTCGCTCTAACCGGAGCTGCGGGCCTGCTGATTGTCAGGAGGGGCTTCCCTCATGTCGAGGTCTGGATGCTGTTCGCTTCCGTGGGGATCATGGTGGGTCTGCTGGCGGTGGGTTGCTGGGCATGGGCGTCCCGGAAGTTCGAGCGGCCCGAGCAGTCGCTGGTGCGGATCGAGGCCGCCATGCATTTGAGAAACTCGCTTTCCGCAGCCAGTGCCGGGGTTTCACCGTGGCCCCCGCCGGTGGCGCGGGTGGATGCCGGGCTCAAGTGGCAATGGCCGCGTCTGCTGGTCCCACCGCTCGGGGCCCTGCTGTTGCTGGCGGCCGGGATGTGGATTCCGTTGACGGCGCGCAGCTTCAGCGGATCCCAAACACCGGAACAGCCCCAGGCATGGAAACAACTTGCTTCGGAACTCGACCAACTCACGAAGGAAGAAGTCGTGGATGAAAAGTATCTCGAAGAAACGCGCAAGAAGCTCGATGAGTTGAAAGCCCAGGAAGAGGAACAATGGTTCAGCCACTCGTCGCTTGAAGCCACGGATTCCTTGAAAAAATCCCACCGTGCCGAAACCGAGCGGATCGAGCGCGAACTGGGCCGGGCGGAAAGGGCTTTGGCAAATTTGGAAAAAAACGCGGGTGCCGCCACCCAGGCGGAAAAAAACCGGATGATGGAGCAATTCGACCAGGCGCTCCAAGGACTGCAGAACGGCGCGATGAAGCCGAATTCCAAACTGCTGGAGCAAATGAAGCAGCTCGATTTGAAGGATCTGGCTAAAATGACGCCCGAGCAAATGCAGCAGCTCCGGGAGAACCTGAAGAAAAACGCCGAAGCCATGAAAAACGGCCAAGGGCAGGGTGAGGGTGAGGATTGGTCCGACGAATTGCTGGCTGGCGATGGAGAGGGCGAAGGTGACGGCGAGGGAGAAGGGGAAGGTCCCGGAAAAGGCGGCGTCAACCGCGGGCCCGGTCACGATCCGAAATTGCTCGGGGCCGAAAAAGACCGGGCGGAAACCGGAAAGCTAACCGGTCTCGAGGCCAAGGATCTATCAAGGGCAACGCCCGGCGATTTGCTGGAACTTCAGGACGGAGAGCATGACGTGGACCATTCACCATCCATCGTCACCCAAGGTGGAGCCACTGAAGCGACGGGGAAGGGGGGCGACCGGGTCTGGCGCGATTCGCTGGACCCCGCCGAGCAGCGGACGTTGAAACGGTTTTTCGAGTAAGGGTCCCTTGGGCTGATGTCCCGGAAACGCATCGAAAGTTGTCTTGGACCTGCTGGCTGAAATTTTTCGCCAAGTTACGCGGTGGCGTAGGCACGCGATGTCGTTATTTAAGATGCCCGAATCATCGTCCATGATAACTCCATCGCCAAAAACTAATACCCCCACCGATCAACCACCATGAAAACGTCCCCCACCCGCAACATCGAAGCAAGATCCGGAATGACCTTGATTGAACTAACCGTCGTCATTCTCGTTCTCCTGTCCCTTGTCTCAATCCTCTTCATCGGTGCGAAAGCCTGGAAAAAGGGCTCTGACCGGGCTGCCAATGTGATCAACATCCGGAACGTGCAACAAGCGGTCCGTGGCCATGCCGCCATGAACGACATTCCGCAGGCGGATGCCAGCGTCACCCCGAACATCGTCGGCGGAGCGGTGACCCGCGCGACCATCTTCGGTACGGCCAACGATGGTGTCGGCGGATACCTCCGGTTCCCGGCACAGGTCGCCTCGGTGACCTACACCACTCCATCTCAAATCAACACCGCGACCGGGGTTCTCTATCTGGTTGCCTCCGCGAATGGCCTGGAAGGCGGCACCTACGGTCCCAAGGTGGGATCCACCCGGGACTGGTGAGCCTGATTTCTAACGAGGTCTGGTCATCTTCTCCGGAGTCAGCAGGTCGTCGAGCTGCTCCTTGCTGAGCCAGCCTTTCTCCAGCACCAGGCTGTAAACGCTGGCACCGGTGGCAAGCGCCTCCTTGGCGATGGCCGCGCTGCGCTCGTAGCCGAGCACGGGGTTGAGCGCGGTGACAATGCCGATGGAGTTTTTCACATAATCCAGGCAGCGCTCGCGGTTCGCCTCGATGCCGGAGATGCAGCGGGTGTGCAGGGCGATGGCGGCGTTGCGCAAGAGCGTGAGGCCGAAGAACAGGTTGAAGGCGATGATCGGCTCGGCCATGTTCAGCTCCAGCTCGCTCGCCTCACAGGCCATCGAGATGGCGACGTCCGCGCCGATGATCTGATAGCAGACCTGGCTGACCATTTCCGGGATGACCGGATTCACCTTGCCGGGCATGATCGAGGAGCCGGGCTGCATGGCGGGCAGGCGGATTTCATAGAGGCCGCAGCGCGGGCCGGAGGAAAGCCAGCGGAGGTCGTTGCAGATTTTGGACAGCTGGACGGCGGCGGTTTTCATCGCACCGCTCATCAGGGAAAACGGGCCGCTGTCGTGGGTCGCCTGCACCAGGTTTTCCGCAATTCTAACGCGCAGGCCGCTGACGTCGCTGAGGTGCATGGTGCAGAGCTCGGCGTAGCCCGGCGGGCTGTTGATGCCGGTGCCGACGGCGGTGGCTCCCATGTTGATGTCGAGGAACTCCTCGGCGGCGCGCTCGATGTAGCGGATGCCGTCCTTGATGGTGGAGGCATAGGCGCTGAATTCCTGCCCCAGCGTCATCGGCACGGCGTCCTGGTTTTCCGTGCGGCCCATTTTCAGAACGTCCTGGAACTCGGCGGCCTTGGCGGTGAGCGCGGCCTTCAACTCGCGGAGGGCGGAGGTGGCGTCGCGCATCGTTAGAATGACGCCGAGCTTGATGGCGGTGGGATAGGCGTCGTTGGTGGACTGCGAGCGGTTGACGTCGTCATTCGGATGGAGGAACTCGTATTGTCCCTTGCGATAACCGAGGATTTCCAGCGCGCGGTTGGCGATAACCTCGTTCGCGTTCATGTTCGTCGAGGTGCCGGCTCCGCCCTGGATCATGTCGATGGTGAAATGCTGATGCCATTTTCCGGCAATGATTTCGTCGCAGGCCGCGATGATGGCATCGGCTCTTTCAGGCACGATGACGCCGAGATCCCTGTTCGCCAGGGCGGCGGCCTTTTTCACATAGGCGAGGCTGCGGACGAAGTGGCTGAAGTGATGGAGCGGGATCCCGGAAATCGGGAAATTCTCCATGCCGCGCAGCGTCTGCACGCCGTAGTAGGCGGTGTCCGGCAGTTCGCGCTCGCCGAGCGAGTCGTGCTCCTTGCGCCAGGTGGCGACGACCGGAGAGACTCCGGAGACGTAGCGCTCGTTGGCCGCCTGGAGGCGGGTGCTCAGACGCCGCGCGATGTGGCCGACCATCCGATAGAACACCTCGGGCTGCTCCGCGCGGATGCGTTCGAAGACGGCGCGCGGGATGAGGCGCACTTTCACATTGGTCAGCGCCACGCCGGAAGCCGAGTGTGGCAGATCGTCCAACAGCACGCCCTCGCCGAAGGCCGCGCCGCGGGTGAGCGTGGCCAACCGGGTGGTGTGGCCGTGGTTTCCCCGTACGATTTCCACCTCGCCCTCCTCGACGATGCCCATCCACAGGCGGGGCATGGATTCGTGGAACAGCCAGGCACCTGCCGGATAGGAGTGGGTCTCACCTTTGCTGATGAGGGCTTCCAGCTCGTCCGCAGGGATGGCCATGGTCTCGGCCAGGCGGGCGATGCGCTTGTTTGAGAAAATCGGTTCTTCCTGATGAGTCATGGGGTTTGGGACGGAAAGTTAGTGGCAGGTTGCAGATCCGCCAATACGAAAACCCGGCTTGATGCGAGAGACGGGCGACGCATTTGTTTCTTGGTGGCATCCCGGATGCTTGTCATTGATCCGTGCAGATGTCCGGAACTTTCAAATTGTCTTCAATCATTACTGCCGTGGCATGTCTTTCAGCGGTGGCTGAAGTCCCGCTGAACCTGACACCGGCGTACCCGAAGCTCGTATTCGACGACGCCGCCACCGCGCTGGCGGTCGCCGCCGACGGATCCGCCAAGCGATTGGTGGTGGCGTTTCAGAAGGGGCAAGTGCGTGTCTTGCCCCGGGACAGGAATACCACCGACGCACCGTTGTTTTTGGATTTGCGGGAAAAAATCAAGGGCCAGCATGGATTTGAAGATGGATTGCACGGACTCGCCTTCCATCCCGCTTTCGCCAAGGAGCGGCGTGTCTATGTCTGTTATTCCCGGCTTGAGCCCCGGAGGACGGTATTGAGCGAGTTCCAAGTGTCCGCAGGCGAGGAATTCAAAGCGGATCCTGCCTCGGAGCGGATTCTGTTCGAGTACTCACAACCGCTCGGAAACCACTGGGGCGGCGGCATCCTCTTCGGGCCTGACGGGTTTCTTTACATCGGGATCGGCGACGGCGGCGTGCGGAGCGATCCCTATCGCCTCGGACAGAACCTATGGGCCCTGCATGGAAAAATCCTGCGGATCGATGTCGACGGGCGCAGCCCGGGCCTGGGCTACGGCATTCCGGCAGACAATCCCTTCGTGGAGAAACAAGAGGTGCGGGACGAAATCTGGGCGTTCGGAATCCGCAACCCCTGGGGAATGGCATTCGACCGCGCGACCGGAACCCTCTGGTGTGCGGATGTGGGACAAGACGCCTGGGAGGAAGTGAATCTGATCCAGAAAGCGGGGAACTATGGTTGGAGCGAGCGCGAGGGGCCCACGCGGTTCTCGGAGCGTGTGAAGTCGCCAGAGGAAGGGTCGGGATTTGTCGAACCGATGCACAGTTACGCCCGGTCCGAAGGGATCAGCATCACCGGGGGATATGTCTATCGGGGCAGGAGGTTGCGGGGGCTCCAAGGAAAGTATCTGTTTGGGGACTGGGGGCTTGGCAAGGTCTGGGCGCTGACATGGGATGAGAAAACAAAAGCCGCGACAGGTGTGCGCCAACTCCACGCAAGCACTCCTGATAGTCCTCGTTTCAACCCGACGGTGATCGCTCCCGATATGTCCGGCGAGCCACTTTTTTTCTCCCACAGTCCGTCGATGATTTACACATTGCGAGAGCAGACTTATCTGGCAGACACCGAGTCGGCTGAGGAATTCCTGGAGGAAGTTCTGCCCGAGCCCGATGATGTCCCCGAGCCGCCAGGAGTCCTGGATGCGGGTGATGGCGCATCTTGACTCACACTGTTCTGCAACGGTGAAATGGCCGTCATCCACTGGGTGGCTTGCCGCATGCGCCCTGCTTGCGATTGCCCTGTGAGCGGAGTGCGTTGCACTTTCATCCGGCAAGCCAACTTTCCATATCACCGGGTTTTGACGAAGTTCGCGAGGGCATCAAGGAACCGAATGGCATCTGCCGGGTCATGGGCATTCAGCCGGGCGGCACTGGGAACGGTATTCGAGCCGACATGCACGGTGATCGCGGTGGGGGCCAGTTCACGGAAAACATCCTCGTCCGTGTCATCATCCCCCAGGAAGACGACCGCATCGACTTCCAACCCGATCCGCTTCAAGATGCGCCGCATGGCAAAGCCCTTGTTCCATTCCACCTGCGGGCGGAATTCGAATACCTTCTTTCCCTCGTGCATCCGCAGTTGTTCCGGCAGCGCGAGATCGTCGATGATGGCGCGGAGCTTCGGAAATTCCGCCATGTCCATTCTTCGATAATGCAGCGTGAGTGATGCTCCCTTGTCCTCCAAAGTCACGCCTGCAAGGCCTGCGATGTCCGGGGCCAACCGCTCGATCAACCCCTCCAGCTGCGGACGGGCGGTGAATGCAGAACGGTGCACCCAGTCAAGATGGGCTCCCCGGAGTTCCAGTCCGTGATTGCCGCCGAGAATCGCGTGATCGACCACCGGGCCGAGGCGGTCTGACAGATCCACAAGGCTGCGGCCGGATAGAAACGCCAGTCTGACCTGAGGACGCATCGCGGCGAGCCTTGCCAGGACCGCGGGAGCTTCCGGAGTTAGTACGGCATCCGCCGGATGATCCACCAGCGGGGAAAGGGTGCCGTCGAAGTCGGAGGCGACCAGAATCCGGGAATGGCGGGTGATCTGTGCCCGCAATGCGCCCAGATGCAGGCTCCAGTGAGGCCGCTGACCGGACTCGTGAGGTCCGCCACCGTTAGGGTTATCAGGTATCGTCATCATCGTCGGTATGTTCGACTCTCAGCATGGTCATGAGCAGTCTGCCCGCCCATCGGTAGACATTCTGATGGGCGACCTGCTCCCGCATCAGGCGCATCCGCCGTTTCTGGCGGCGCGGACTCATCGCCAGCGCGCTCCTGATGGCATCGGACACTTCCTCGATCGCATAGGGATTCACTCCGATGGCCTGGTTCAGCTCGCGAGACGCTCCGGTGAACAAACTGAGAATGAGCACTCCGCGTTCGTCGCTGCGGCTGGCTAGAAATTCCTTGGCCACCAGGTTCATCCCGTCATGCAGCGAATTCACCATGAAGAAGTCGGCGAGCCGGTGGAGCGCGATCATGTCGGTGGAGCCGTGGTGCTCCTTGAGCAGGTGGACGGGCTGCCAGTCCGGCGTTCCGAAACGTTCGTTGATCCTGAATACCGCTTCGTCGACGGCAGTCTCTTCCGCCTGATAGCTGGCGAGATGGTCCCGGCTCGGCACGGCGACCTGCACGAAGCAGACCTTGTCGCGCCATTCGCCATGGTTTTCGAGAAAATGCTCGATCCCGCGCAAGCGTTGCGGGATTCCCTTCGAATAATCCAGCCGCTCGATGCTGGCTCCGATTTTGCGGCCGACCAGGGATGGCAGACGTCCCTGCCACCTTGCCATCGAGGCCCGGACTTCCGCCATTTGTGCCAGTCGGTTGTCCTCCTCGAAGTCGATACTGATCGGGAATGGCCGGACCTGGGTGATATGGCCGCGGCGTTTGATCTCGCGGCGGTCCGTGTCCACCAGGGCCTCGATGGAGCGGTCCACCGTTTCGAGGAAATTCTGGCAGTGATAGTGGATGTGGAAGGCCATGAGATCGTTTCCTAACAATCCATCGAGCAGCTCCTCCCCCCACGGGAAAGCGCGGAACACCTCGCGGTTAGGCCAGGGGATGTGCCAGAAGTGGGCGCAGACGATGCGGCCTTTGCTCATTTCGCGAAGCATCCGGGGAAGCAGGCAGAAGTGATAGTCCTGGATGAAAACGAAGGCCCGCTCCCCGGCCGCTTCTTCCAGCACGGACTCGGCGAAGATCCGGTTGGCCTCCTTGTAGTCGCGCCAATCGTCGGGACGGAATTCCGGCCGCGTGAACGTGATGTGGCAGAGCGGCCAGAGACCCTCGTTGGACAATCCGTAGTAGAAGCCCTTTTCCACCTCCGGATCGAGCCACACCCGCCGCAGTTTGTAACCCGGATTCTCCGGCGGCACCATCACGCAGTTGTTTTCATCCACCGTCTCCCGATCCGCCGTGCCGGATCCGTGGGCCACCCAGGTGCCCCTGGACGCCATCATGATCGGGTGCAGCGCGGTGGCCATCCCGCTTGCCGGACGGATGCACTCCACCGTGCCGTCGGCCTTATGCCGGTGGAGAAAGGGTTCGCGGTTAGAGACGACGATGAACTTCCGTCCGTCCAGCCGACTCTCTATCAAGCTTCGGAGCCGTTCGAAATTCCAAGTATGTTCCATTTGTGATCGGAGGGTTATCCTTCATCGCCTTGGTGAAATGGTGGGACCGCTACGATACGTCGCCGGAAGCCGTTTCTTTCACCGGAAGAGTTGTTGTTTTGGTCATGGATGACTTTTCCCGACGGCGTATTTCGCAAGACTCCGGACCGAGGCATTCGTCCAACCGAATCCCGGCTCGTTGGTGGAATAGCCGAAGGTGATCTCCTCGCCCACGTCCGATGAGCCGGTTAGAGCGTTGTATTTCTCGAACAACCCACCGGTGCGCTCGAAGTCGGCGGAGAGCGTCATCAGGAATTTACCCGCGATGCGTGAGGCGTCATCCTTGAAGCCATACCGATCCAGTCCTGTCACCGCCATCAGAACCAGCGGAGCCCACATGAACGGGGCGTCCCATTGGCAACCCGTCGTCTCGGTGCTGGTCAGCAGCCCGTGCGCAGTCTCGAATAGTGGAAGGTTTGCCGCCACCCGCGCCGCCTGCGCGGCCGTGGCCCAGCCGGCCCACAATGGCCAGAAAGTGGTGGCATACGGGTAAAGGCGCCGCTTCCGTTTGCTGAGCTGCCAGTCGAGAAAAAGCCCGCTTGTGTCGTCCCAGAAATGTTTGTGCATCACGGCGGCACGCTGGCTCGCGATTTCCTCCCAGTAGTCCACCGATTGCGGTGAGGCACCTATCAGGCTACGGATTTCCGCAATGTCCTTTTCCATCCGCCACAGGAGTGTGTTCAGGCACAGCGGCGCGAAATCCCGGATGCCCATGCCACAAGGCCCGAATCGTGCGGTAAGGTCGAAGCCCGATTCCCGCACCGTATGGTCGTCCTTGTAGGCCGCGAGCGTTAGACTGTCAGTGGATGGATTGTAGCAAACCTGCGCCGTGGTGAGTTCGTCGCCGTGGGCGCGCAGCCAGTCGCGCAAGCGCTCGTAGTGATTCCGTCCGTGCGAATCCACCTCGCCGTGCAGCGCCTCGGGGGCCGGCCCCTCGCCCAGAGCAAAATAGCGGGACAGCCCAAGGCCCGGGATGAACTGGGGCATGCTGGTCCAATAGGCATGATAGTGCTCCACCTGCGGCAGGGCGGTGCGCAGCCATCCGATGTCCTGGTTCGCCTTGAAAACCGCCAGCACCAGACTTCCCAGAAACGGCGGATGCGAGCGGGTCAGGCAATAGGTCCTGTTGCAGTTGAGCACCGTACCATAGTGTTTTACCTGATAGAGCTGCTGTTCCGCGATCGATTCCGCCAGCCCGACACGCCCCTCGCGGAGCAGGCCCATCGCGATGAAATAGCTGTCCCATCCGTACATTTCGTTGAAGCGGCCGCCCGGCACCACGTAGCGGCCTGGCAGATAGACCAGCCCGTGTTCGGTGATCTGTTCCGGCGCTCCGCTGAGCACCCGGATATCGATTTTCCGGAAGGCCCCCGGCTCAAGCGTCTTGCGCAACCGGTCGCGGACCCGCCTCGGATCCTCGCTCGCGGAGACATACAACGGCCAGCGCGTGCCTTCTGTCGCGGCCAGTTTCACGTCCTGCACCGCTCCCAGCGCGTCGCGGGTACTGCGGACCAACTCGGGCCACATCCGGGTCACATACTGCTCCAGCACGGCGATTTTCGCCCGCTGGACATTCGGCTTTTTCTTAGCTGCCATCGAGCAACCTAGTGGCACTGTCGCTTGCCTGCAACCTCGAATCAGGCTCCATAACCGCCCGATGTACGGGAGTGGCTCCGGTTTTCTAACCTATGCCGCGCTTCCGCATTCCAGTAAATTCAGATCGGGAGCTTCCCGGGAGGACGGGGATGCCGGACGAGAGGTATCAGCGGTGTGGATCGCTGCGGAATTGGCGTAAGAACCGGTTTTAAGTCCGCGTTTGTTAACGCCCCACCCAGAAGACCCGTCTCCACATGAATCTGCTCCGACTATTCCTCCTTCTCGGCTCCATCTGTCCTGCCGTTGCCGTCGGGACCAAACCCAACATGGTCTTCATCATCGCCGATGACCTTGGCTACGGTGACCTCGGCTGTTTCGGGCAGAAAAAGATCAAAACCCCGGTGCTCGACAAACTCGCCGCCGAGGGCATCCGTTTCACCCAGCACTATTCCGGCTCGACTGTTTGCGCGCCGTCGCGCAGCACCCTGATGACCGGGCTGGACACCGGCAGCACCTGGCTGCGCGGCAACGGCGAGTTCGAGCTGCGGCCGGATCCGGAAGATCTAACGGTCTCAACCTTGTTGCAACGGGGCGGTTACCGCACCGCCATGATTGGCAAGTCCTGTGTCTCCGGCAACACGCAGAACCCGCAACACGTGCTGAACAAAGGCTTCGATGTCTTCTACGGTACGACCAGCCACAAGGACGGCCATTTCCGCTATCCGCGCTTCATTTACGACCAGGACCAAAAGGTCGAGCTGGAGGAGAACCAACTCCACCGGGGAAATTCCTACGACGCCGAGCTCTACACCGCGCGTGCCGAGCGTTTTATCGGGGAAACCGAAGACCCGTTCTTCCTCCTCCTCTCCTTTCCCATCCCCCATGCGGCGGTGCTCGGGCCGGAAGGGTCGGTGCCGGGCGCTGTCGGGAATGCTCCGCAAAAAGGCCACTACACGGAGGTGGCGAACCCCGCCGCCCATTACCGCGCGATGGTCGAGGCTCTGGACGGCTACGTCGGCCGGGTGCTCGCCGCGCTGGAGAAAAAAGGCGTGGCGCGTGACACGCTGGTCGTTGTCACCAGTGACAACGGCTCCCACTACGAAGGGGGCTACGATCCCAAGATGCTCGACTCGTCCGGCCCACTGCGCGGCGGCAAGCGCGATCTTTACGAAGGAGGCATCCGCGTGCCGACCATCGCCCACTGGCCGGCGGGCATTGCCAAACCCGGAGCGAGCGACCACGCCAGCGCGTTCTGGGATTTCCTTCCGACCGCCTGCGAACTTGCCGGCGTCGATGTGCCGCAAGGTCTTCACGGTATCTCCTACGCACCCACGCTAACGGGCAAGGGCGAACAACGCGCGCATGATTTCCTCTACTGGGAATTCCACGAGAAAGACACCCGCCGGGCGCTCCGCCAGGGCGACTGGAAACTCGTGCAATACGATGTGGCGAAGAACGGGAAGCCCGAACTCTATCACCTCGGGCGCGACCTGGCGGAAACCAGAAACCTTGCTCAGGAAAAACCCGAACGTGTCGCCGCGATGCTCAAGCTCATGGAAGACCGGCGGACGCCCTCGCCGATCTTTCCTAGCAAATCTTTGGACCGCTGAGGGAGTTGTCCGGGGCAAACCGCCTAACCACCGAGACGGGCGACAAGATACGCTGGATCATCATCCGCCACCTGCACGTCCACCAGGCTCCCGGCGCGCTCCAACATCCGGCGGCAATCGGGTGACAAATGCCGGACATGCAGCGCCTTACCCGTCTTCCGATAGCGTTCTGCCAATGATCGGATCGCCTCCAGGCCCGACAGGTCGCACACCCGTGCATCCCGGAAATCCAGTGTCACCTGGTCGGGATCCTTCCCGGGATCGAATTTTTCGGAAAAATCCCGCACCGATCCGAAATAAAGAAGTCCTTCCAATCCATAGACCCGCTCCTGCTCCGAATCCCTCAGCAGCGAACGCCGCACGTTCTTCGAACTTTTCCAGGCGAACACCAGGGCTGATAGGATGACTCCGCAAAACACCGCTATCGCCAGATCCTGCCAGACGGTGATCGCGGTGACCGCCACGATCACCAGCAGGTCCGACAGCGGAACCTTGCCAAACGTCCTTAAACTCGACCACTCGAAGGTTGCGATCACCACCACGAACATCACCCCGGTCAACGCGGCGACCGGGATCCGGTCGATCAGCGGCGAGCCAAACAGAATGAATGTTAGGAGGGCGCCCGCGGCGATCACGCCGGACATCCGGCCACGTCCGCCCGAGCTGATGTTGATCAGGCTCTCGCCCACCAATGCGCATCCGCCCATGCCTTTGAACATCCCCGAGGCGACGTTGGCCGCGCCGAGAGCGATGGCCTCACGATTGCCTTTGCCGCGGGTTTCGGTGATTTCATCGATCAATTGCAATGTCATCAGTGATTCCACCAGCCCCACCATCGAGAAGATCAGCGCGTAGGGAGCAATGAACCAAAGTGTTTCCCAGGTCCACGGGACGTCCGGCCAGTGCGGCATGGGGAAGGGGCCCTTGACGCTGGAAAGATCGCCGACCGTCGGTGTCTCAAGCCCGAAGACCACCACCAGGCTCACTGCGATGATCGCAACGAGCGATGCCGGGACTTTCTTCGTGAACCTCGGTAGGAGATAGACGATGGACATGGTCAACGAGACCAGGCCTAACATCGTGTAGAGCGGCGGCCCTTGCAGCCAGTCGCCCACGACCGCGCCGTCCCGTTCGCGGAACATTCTGAGTTGGGAAATGAATACAACGATGGCAAGGCCGTTCACAAATCCTATCATCACCGGATGCGGGACCAGGCGGATCAACCGTCCCAGTCGGAGCAATCCGACGCCCACCTGGATCAGTCCCATCAGGATCACCGCCATGAACAGGAATTCGGTTCCCGCGCCAGGTCCGCCGTGGCGGTCACCTTCGGCCACCAGCGCGATCATCACCACCGCGAGGGAACCCGCCGCGGAGGAAATCATGCCCGGTCGCCCGCCGAATGCGGCGGTGATCAGGCAGACGAAAAATCCGGCGTACAGACCGGACAGCGGGGGGACTCCGGCGACGAAGGCGAAAGCGATCGATCCGGGAACAAGCGCCAGCGCCACGGTGAGGCCGGCGAGGGCGTCGTTTTTCCAGGTGCCGCGTTTTTTTTGGAAGAGTTGGGAGAACATGGGAAACAGGAGGATGATGGAGGTGGGGATGGTGTGCGCGATTGCGGCCAAGCCGCCCGCATCATAGGCAAAACGGAAGCGGAGCAAGGGGCTCCGCATTCATGGGATCCACTGACGGCGCGCCGGCAGGGGCCCGCGCCGATCTCACGTGGGACCGTCCGCAGCGGCACCGCTTTGGAGAATCGTTGGACTAGCAGAATCAACCGTCATAGGAACACTCCCGGGCGGGAGCTAAGAGGCTCGCACTGGAGGCGTCAAGCAGGCAATGCTTTGGTTTGCCCCATCACCATCCGGAAAAAAGCCCGCCGCGGATGGACCGGGACGGGCTTTGAAAACAGGCAGGGTTGCCGGATCAGCGGCGGAGATTCCGCTTGAAATGGAGCGCTGCGGCGGATTTGGCGATGACTCCCTGGAGGTATGCAACCTCCTCGGAATCGAGGTTGTGGTCCACCGAGGCGAGTTTCTCCTTCGCGCGTTGGATCGCCGCCTCGACATTATCTTCGTCGATCTCCGCTTCGCCGAGAGCGCTGTCGGTGAGGACGACGACCTTGGTTCCGGTGACTTCGGCGAATCCCGAGCCGATCGCGAGAGTCTCGACTTTGCCTTTATGGAGGTAGCGCAGGACGCCCGGCTGCAACGCGGTCACCAGACCGGCGTGCTGCGGCAGGATGCCCATTTCACCGTCCGCTCCGGGCAGATAGACGTTGTCCACATCGCCCGAGAAGATCTTTTTCTCGGGAGTGACGATATCGAGTTGGAGAGGCATAAAGTTTTCAGTTTCTAGTTTTCAGTTTTCAGGTCCAGCACCGGAATCTCTTCCTGAAAACTGAACACTGAACACTAACCAACTTGGCATCAGTCACGCGACACGGATTCGATGCCGCCCTTCATGTAGAAGTTGCCTTCCGGCACGTCGTCCATCTTGCCATCGAGGATCTCGGCGAAGCCCTTGACGGTGTCGGCGATGGAAACGAGGACGCCTGGGACGTTGGTGAAGACTTCGGCAACGTGGAAGGGCTGGGTGAGGAAACGTTGGATTTTCCGGGCGCGGAACACGCTCATCTTGTCCTCGTCGGAAAGCTCGTCCATCCCGAGAATGGCGATGATGTCCTGAAGGTCCTTGTAGCGCTGGAGCACCATCTGGACGCCACGGGCGACACGGTAGTGTTCCTCGCCGATGATTTCCGGAGCGAGTGCCTTGGAGGTGGACGCGAGCGGATCGACGGCGGGGAAGAGCGCCTGCTCGGCGAGCGAACGCTCAAGCACGACGGTGGCGTCAAGGTGGGCGAAGGTGTTGGCGGGAGCCGGGTCGGTCAAGTCGTCCGCAGGAACGTAAACGGCTTGGATGGAAGTGATGGAACCTTTGTTCGTCGAGGTGATCCGCTCCTGGAGACCGGCCATTTCCTCGGAGAGAGTTGGCTGGTAACCCACGGCGGACGGTGTCCGGCCGAGAAGAGCGGACACTTCGGAACCGGCTTGGGAGAAACGGAAGATGTTGTCGACGAAGAGCAGCACGTCCTGGTTGTCCTCGTCGCGGAAATGCTCGGCCATGGTGAGGGCGGAGAGGGCGACGCG
>JBGSTM010000021.1:0-3992 GCA_041736495.1 Akkermansiaceae bacterium | reverse complement strand
GAGTCGCTCACCAAATACCTCATCGAAAGCCTCCGCGGCATCGCCAACGAAAAGTCCCCCTATGCCCTCGAAAGCCACATCCGTTCCCTGATGGTGCTCGCCATTTCCGGCTCCCCGCAGCCCGCCTATCGAAATTTACTCGTCGACCGCATCGCCGAACTCACGCCCAGCGCCCGCTGCCTGCTAGCTACTGCGATCGCAGCTGAGGAGGAGAACAACGAGGCGAATCTCGCCATCGCCAAATCCGTGCTCACCTCCAAGATCCCCTTCAAATCGAAAGACGACGACTGGATGCCTTGGTCCGCCGATGAAGCCTACAACCTCATCGCCTGGCTGATGGTCGAACCCGAAGGCCCGGAACCCACCAAAGCCCTCGACCGCATGCTCCGCGAGCGCAATCCCTACGGCGCATGGAACACCACCTGGGTCAACGGCTGGAGCCTCATGGCCATGGCCGAATACGCCAGAAACCAGGAACTCAGCGACACCCCGGTTTCCCTAACATTTGAATCACCTTCCGGCACCGAAACGATCACCCTCACCGAAGATCAACCCACCGCCATCCGCTCGTTCAAGCTGAGCCCCGACCTCAAGCTCGCCCTCAGCTCTGACAACAGCGCCTGCGTCCGGATAAAGCTTGCCGCCAAACCACAGATCGCGCCCACCCAGCCCGTCGCCAAGAACGGTCTCTCCATCGACCGCATCTACGAGCGCATCAACGCCGACGGCTCGGCCACCATCCTCACCGAGCCACAGGTGGGCGATCTCATCCGCGTCTCGCTCCGAGTCACCCTGCCGAAAGACCGCACCCGCTACCTCGTCATCGAAGACCCGCTGCCGTCGCTTTTTGAAACGGTCAACACCGACTTCAAATCCCAACGCGCCGCCGTCGGCATCCGCACCAGCGAGAACGATTGGAATGTCAGCCACTCCGAACTCCGCACCGACCGCGCCTCGTTCTTCCTCGACGAAGTCTGGCGCAAAGGCACCTACACCCTCACCTACCTCGCCCGCTGCACCGTCGCCGGCCAGGCCACCGCCCCGCCCGCCAAGGTCGAGTCGATGTATGATCCGGAAAACTTCGCGCTCTCCGCGTCGAGGATTTTTACGGCGAAATGACTTCCTAATGAAATTTAGCACGACCGCCCGATATGTTGTTTTAGCGGTCACGCTCGTCGTCTGTGCGAGGCTTTTTCTCACGTTGCATTCGGAGTCTCCGTCTTCCGCAAAACATCCATCAGACGGCCGGAACCACCGCGAGGGATCAACGACCGAATCCGTTGGCCGGATAGCAAATTCCTCTGAACCCGCACGCACTAAATCGAGAATCCGGATCGACCCCCACAAGCCGACGATCGATGAAACGACGGAGCTTCTCCGTAACACTATCGTTCCCGTTATTGACCTGCCTCAACAAAGTCTTGCGGATCGAGTGGTAACACTGAATCGCCTCATCAAGGAGTGCGGAATCCGTCCGGATCAACTTACCATCACTATTGAAAACTACGATTCCGCGGCGGAGCGGCCTATTGCGAACATGGTCCTTCCGGAATTGAGAATCCGAGAAATTCCTCTTGCAGTCGTGCTCAAATACACCACCGACAGCACTAGACTTCGATACGAAGTTTCAGGTGGAAACGTGGAATGCTTCAGCGCGTCGAGTGTTCACCGCAAAAACCGTCAAAATCGCTCCGACGCGGCATCTGAATCCAATGATCCTTTCGCAGAACCTTCGGTTCTACCACCAGGCATCGATGCACTAGCGAACCCCTTCAACAAGCACTGATAGCACATTTAGACTACCTGTGACGAAGGCTTCGCTTCATCACCGGCAATGGATCCGTTCCCGGGAACCAATGCTGGAATGCCAGCGCGCCTTGGTTGATGAGCATCGAGAGACCGTTGGCCGTGCGGCAACCGAGCCCATCCGCCACGGCTAACAACGGCGTGACCGGTGGCTTGTAAATCGTGTCGTAGACGTAGTGCTTCTTTTTCAAACAGGCCGCCGGAAGGATCGATGGATCACCTTCTTTCAAGCCGACGGAAGAGGTGTTCACGATGAGATCGCAGCTCAGGCACTGTTCTGCCAGTGACGGATCATCGAAGGACAGCGCGATGATTTCCGTCCGCGGGCTGATCATCCGCAGTTTTTCCACCAGCGGTCCGAGTTTCGCGACCGTGCGGTTCACCACTACCAGTTTCCCGATGCCGGAGAGGCAGCCCTGTGTCGCGATCGCCTGACCCGCCCCGCCGCCCGCGCCGATGATGGCGACCGTCAGCGAGGCGAAAGGGACATTGAAATCGTCCTCAATGGCGCGGGCGAATCCCGGTCCGTCGGTGTTGAAGCCGCGGTTCAGGTCACTGTCAAAACGGAGGGTGTTCACCGCGCCGAGTGCGACGGCGTCCGGATGGACTTCGCAATGCTCCATCGCCTCCAGCTTGTGCGGCACGGTTACGTTGCAGCCGATGAAACCGAGTTTCCGCATGCGTTTGAACGCCTCGCCGACTTGGCCCGGTTCGATGTCGAGGCGGATGTAGCGCGCGTCGATGCCCGCGGCGTCGAGAGCGGGTTGGTGCATCTGGGGCGAGGCGGAATGGGCGACCGGATGGCCGATCACGGCGAGACGCGCGGGTTTGCTCGCTCCTGCGTCGAGGAGGTCGCTGGAACTAAGGTCCTCGAGGGTATAGACTTGTTTCATGTTCTAATGGAATTGGCGCGGGGGTAACTTTCGCGCGGAATAAATTCCGCGCTCCAGTTACAAGGTCGCCGCAAAATCTCGCACTCGTTTCACGCAGCGGTCCTTGCCTAGCAAATTCAAGACATCCCCGAGGTCCGGGCCGTGGGCGCGGCCGGAGAGGGCGACACGCAGCGGGAACATAAGCTGCCCTGGCTTGGCACCGGCCGCCGTTGCGGTTTCTGAGAGCGCCGCCTTGGCGGCATCCGCCGACCAGTCGGGGATGGCTTCGAAGGCGGTAGCGAGAGAAACTAACAATCCGCCCGCCGCCGCATTTCCTCGGACTTTGGTGACGGCTTCCTCATCGTTTTCGAAATCATCCTTCAGCAGGAAATCCACCGCTGCCGGCACGTCGCCAAACAGACGGACCTTGTCTTTCACCGCCGCGATGACGGCCGAATAGGTTTCCGGGATCGGCAGGCCCGCCGCTTCCACGAACGGCCGCGCGGCCGCGGCGAAATCTTCCAAACCGACGTTGAGAAGATGCTGCTGGTTCACCCACTTGCATTTTTCCAGGTCGAAGCGACCGGGCGAGCGGTTGACGTTTTCCAGGGAGAAAGCTTCCACCAGCTCGGCGAGGGTGAAGATCTCGCGGTCCGTCTTCGGATTCCAGCCGAGCAGGGCGATGAAATTCACCACTGCGGACGAAACGAAACCCTGCCGCTCATATCCCAAACTCTCGGGTGTATCACCGACGGCTGCGCCCTTGTCGCTCTTCGACATCTTCGAACCGTCCGGATTCAGGATCAGCGGGATGTGCGCGTATTGCGGGGCCTTGCCGCCGAAGGCTTCGATGAGCTGGAGGTGCTTGGGCGTGTTCATCAGGTGATCCTCGCCGCAGACGAGGTCGTTCATGGTGATCGGTTTGCGGTCGAAGCGGAAGCGCCAGGCGCCGTCGTCTTGGTAGAGGCGGCCGGTGGCGGCGAGTTTTTCGAACCAGGCGTCGTAGATTTCCTTGCGTTGGCTTTGGTAGTAGGGGCCGTGATTGCCGCTTTTTTCCGGGCCTTCGTCCCAATCGAGGCCGAGCCATGCCATGCCGTCGAAGATCGCCTGGCGTGCTTCTTCGGTGTTGCGGGCCTCATCGGTGTCCTCGACACGAAGGACGAAGGTGCCGCCGTGGTGGCGGGCGAAGAGCCAATTGAAGAGAGCGGTTCTCGCTCCGCCGACGTGGAGGTAGCCGGTGGGGGAGGGGGCGAAGCGGGTGCGGACGGTCATGGCCGCTTGGGATAGGGCAGGCTGGGCGGTTCGTCCAGAAAC
>JBGSTM010000342.1:0-3273 GCA_041736495.1 Akkermansiaceae bacterium | reverse complement strand
GCGGACCGCGGTGCTCGCCTCGGAAATCTCCTCACAGATCGCACTGCATCGCGAGCACGGCGGCGTGGTTCCCGAACTCGCTTCCCGCAACCACTCGCTGCACCTCCGCGGACTGGTGGAAAAAGCGCTGGCGGACGCGGGTGTCGGCATGGGGGAAATCGATGCTTTCGCCGCGACGACCGGGCCGGGACTCGCCTCTTCCTTGTTGATCGGCAGCACGGCGGCCAAGGGCATGGCCTGCGCGCTGAACCGGCCGTTTCTCGGCATCAACCATCTCGAAGGCCACCTGCTCTCGCCGTTTCTCGACCAGACCTCGGTGCCGCCGCACGTCGCGTTGATCGTTTCCGGCGGGCACACCTTGTTGCTCGATGTCGAAGGTCCCGGACGATATCGGAAACTCGGCGGCACCCGCGACGACGCTGCCGGCGAGGCCTACGACAAGGTCGGAAAAATGCTCGGGCTGGCCTATCCCGGTGGGCCGGAAATTGAAAAAGCCGCCCGCACGGGAAATCCACGGGCTTACGATTTTCCCCGCTCGATGCTGCACGATCCTCACTTGGATTTCTCGTTTTCCGGACTGAAAACCGCCGTGCTCTACACACTTCAGAAGGAAAAAGGCGAGCTGCCGGTGGCCGATCTCGCCGCCTCCTTCCAGCAGGCGGTGATCGAGATCCTGGTTCGGAAGACGCTGCGTGCGGCGAGGGAAACCGGTCGCAGGCGCATCGCCCTTTCCGGCGGCGTCAGCCTCAATCAAGCCCTGCGTGGAGCATTCCAACAGGCTGGCATCGAGCATGGGCTCGAAATCTGCGTGGCCCCGCCGGTCTTCTGCACGGACAATGCGGCGATGATCGCGTTCGCCGCCCTGCTGCGCCACCTCGCAGGCGAGAGCTCGCCATTGGACGGTGACATTCACCCGAATTTGCCGCTGGTCTAACGCGGGACCCGGGGGTTGAATGCGGCTTCTCCGATGCTTTACAAATCCCTGGTTTTTGACTTCGACGGCACCATCGCCGACACCCTTGGCGAGACCCGCCTGATTTTCAACCGGATCGCCCCCGACTACGGCATCCGCCAGGTGGAGGAGCACGAGCTCGAACACCTCCGCCACCTCTCGCTCAAGGATCTGCTCGCCCACCTCAGGATCCCGAAGCGCCGTGTCCCGGCGCTCATTTCCCGCGGAACTTCGATGATGCGCGGAAACATCACCCAGCTCCAGCTCATCGCCGGGATGCCGGAAGTGCTCGTCGAGCTGCGCCGCCACGTGCAGAGCTTCGGAATCCTCACGTCCAACTCCACGGCGAACGTCGATTTGTTCCTCCGCACCCACGGGCTCCGCGAGCAGTTCGATTTCATTTCCTCGACCTCGAAACTCACCGGCAAGGCCAAGCACCTGCGGGCGATCCGCAAGACGTTTTCGCTGAAAAACGACGAGCTGCTCTACATCGGCGACGAGCTGCGCGACGTGAAGGCCTCCCAGAAAGCCGACGTCCCGGTGGCCGCCGTTTCGTGGGGATTCAATTCCCGCCAATCCCTCGCCGCCTCCAAGCCAACCTATCTGTTTGACCGCCCGTCCGATTTCCTGATCCTGCTGAACCCACCGGGCTGAAATCGGCGGATTGACAGCGGAACCGGGAGCTGGGCAACCTCCGCCCATGTCGGATGAGAAAGCGCCCAGAGAAACAGGAGAAACGGCCGAGGTTGAAACGAATGACACGGTCGTCGTCGGAACTCCTTCGAAAAACAACCTCCCGCCGGCCGTCGCGCTGGCGTTCGTGATCATCGCGCTGCTCGGCGTGCTCATCGTGATGGTGCTCAAGAACAGCTCCTTCCTCAAATCCACTTCCACCGCCGACCTCTCGCTGCTGCAGGCGGAAGCCAACGCGATCCGCGCGGAGACGAACAACCAGCGCATCGCCATGGGTCTGCGCCCGATCGAAAGCAACGCCGAGCCCATCGAGGAAATCGCCGGCCGCATGAAAAAGGACGCCGATTCACTGGTCGCCCTGGCAGGCAGCTATCAGAAAATGCTCGCCGAGAAGGACAACGAACTGACCGCCCGGAATTCCGAGATCCTGCGTTCCGAGAAGCTCCGTGCCGCGCTCACGGCGGAAAACACCCGGATGCAGGGAGACCTCCAGCGCGCCCTGGTCGGTGCCTCGGACATTGAAATCCTGCGCCGCGACCTGATGGACGTGAAGGCCCAGCGCGACGCGCTTTCCGCCGAGCTCAAGGAGGTCCGCGAGAAGATGCGCACCATGAGCGCCGGGGTTTCGGCCGATGACTATGCCGATCTGAAACGCCGCTTCGAGGAGACGCTGCGCGCCAAGGAATTCTTCGAAGCCCGGGTGAAGGATCTGGAAGGGGATCTCACCAAGGCACGGCTCTTCGCCCGTTCGGAAAGCGAACTCGTCCCTGCAGCGGTCGAGCTGTTCCGCCACTTGCGGAAGCTTCAGGGCAAGTCGGATTCGGAAATCGCCTCCGAATACAGTGCGCTGGGAGTGAGTCTCGGAGCCAACGTCGTCAAAACACTCGCTTTTGCCACCGGCTCCAGTGTTCTGACTCCCGCCGACGACGAGGCGATCCGCGGGTTGATCGATGGAATTCCTGATGGAGACCTGCTTCTGGCCGTCGGTTACGCCTCGGAAACCGGAAACGTCGATGCCAACCAGACGCTCTCGTCGGATCGCGCCACCGCTGCGGCGCAGCTGATCACCAACATCAAACGACCCGAGCAGTTTACCCAGGCCGTCTATCTCGGCCAGACCAACCGTTTCAGCAGCCGCATCCCGGAGCGCAACCAGATCGTCGAACTCTGGCACATCCGGAAAAAGTGATCTAACGCCAGAGCTCGCAGGCATGCGCCGCGAAGCCGGCCCCGAAGGCGGTGAGCCACAGCCGCCGGTCCGACGGGTGAGTTGCCAGCCGTTTCTCCAACGCAAAAAGCACCGAGGGGCTGCTCATGTTGCCGTGGTCCCGCAAGACCTCGCGGGTTTCGGTTAGCTGATAGGGTAGGGCGCTTTCCAGCACGTCCACCACATCCCGGCCGCCGGAGTGGGCGAGCACCTGGTCCGGATCCGCGGTGCGCAGGGCGAACAGTCCGGCCACCGCTTCGCCCGCCAGGCCTGGCACCGCGCGGTGCAGTTGGTTACGGAGTTTTCCCGCCGAGTTCACAAAGCGGATTTTCTCCCGCTCCGCCGGGCGGTGGGTGGTGGTGAAATGGCCCGCCTGCCAGTCGCCGGGCGAGCCCTCGCCCGTCCAGACCGCCGCCGCCGC
>JBGSTM010000283.1:0-23463 GCA_041736495.1 Akkermansiaceae bacterium | reverse complement strand
GACCGTTAGGCCGAGGAAGCGGAAGAGCGAGCCCATCCACTCCGAGTCGCGTTTCGCGAGGTAGTCGTTGACGGTGACGACGTGCACGCCGAGGCCGGTGAGGGCGTTCAGATAGACGGGCAGGGTGGCGACGAGGGTCTGTCCGTCACCGGTCTGCATTTCCGCGATCCTGCCGCGGTGGAGGGCGACGCCGCCGATGAGCTGGACGTCGAAATGGACCATTTCCCAGGCGAGCGGGCGTTCATTGACGGTGATTTCCGTGCCGCAGAGGCGGCGGGCTCCGTTTTTGACGACGGCGTAGGCCTCGGGCAGGATTTTCTCCAAATACTTGGCGCGGGATTTCGGGAATTCCGGCTCGATTTCGTGGAAGGCGGCTTTGGCGGCCTCGATGGTTTTCGAGGTGGCGAGAATGGTGGCGGGGAGCGAGGGAAATTCCTCGCGAAGCGGGGCGAGGCGGGCTTCAAGCGCTTCGGCGGTGGCGCGGAGTTCCGCGTCGTCCATGCGCTCGATGATCGGCTTGGCGGGGACTTCGAGGGAGTGATAGCGGGCGAGGTGGGATTTCCATTTCTCCGTGAATTCGAGAAGCTTTTCCACCGGCTCGCGTTGGAGCGCCTCCTCGATTTCATTGATGCGGGCCACCGTCGGGCGGATGCGGCGCACTTCGCGCTGGTTCTTGCTGCCGACGATTTTTTGGAGGATCCACTTGATCATAAGAGATGGGGTAGGGACGGTTTTACGCGTCCAGAGCCGAGGCGATACACCAGCATTCGGATGGGTGCAAGCGCTACGAAGGGTCGGGGAAGGGACGCCCGGGAAGGGTCCCGGGCATCTTGGGAATGGCGGATTCAGGCTTTGGCAAGCGTGCTGACTTCCCAAGCGGGAAGGCCGAGCTGGGCGTTGATTTCATTGAACTCGCCGATTTCCGCTTCGGTGAAAAGCAGGCCGCCGGCGGCGTCGGATTGCTTGCGGGCGGCGGCTTCGAGTTGGCCGGGGAGCATGGCGGCCTCGTTGCCATGGCCGAGGATGTCGTCGATGACGGCCTTGAGGTTTTCAATCTGGCTACGGCCTTGGGCGAAATTTCCGCCGGAGATGGCGTCCGGGTGGATGACCTGGAAATAGAAGACCGGGGTGTTTTTCTCACCTTCGGAGGTCAGCTTGCGGCCGCGGATGGTGGGGAGCGAGCCGCCGATGAGGCCGCCGAAAATTTCGTTGAGAAGGGACATGCCGTAGCCCTTGTGTCCGCCGAAAGGGAGCAGCGCGGCGACTTCGTTCGGGTCGTTGGTCGGTTGGCCGTTGGCATCGACGGCGGCACCGGGAGGAAGCATTTTTCCTTCGCGTTTCAAGGTTTGCACGCGGCCCATGGCGACGGTGGAGGTGGCCCAGTCCATGACGATCGGGAAACCGTTCGCGGCGGAGCTCGGAATGCCCCACGAGTGAGGGTTGGTGCCGAGGGTCGGGAATTTTCCGCCGAACGGAACGACTTCGGCGAGGGCGGAAGTGCAGTTGGTGTAGGCAAAATAACCGCGCTCGGCGGCTTCCATGACGTAGCCGCCGCCCCAGAGGTAGTGGAAGGCGTTGTCCACGGCGATTTGGGCGATGCCGTATTGGTCGGCGAGTTCGATGGCGCGGTCGATGGCGCGGTAGGCCACGGATTGGCCGAGTTTTTTATTGGCGTTCCAGCGCTCGGAGGCGGGGAAACGGGATGGTAGGACTTCGATTTCCGCGCCGGGGACGCAACCGCCGACGCCGGAGCCGAAGAGGTGGTCGAGGTGCAGGGCCTTGAGGGCGTGGTGGGTGCGGATGCCGTGGCGGGCGGCTTCGGCACAGAGCTTTGCGCCTTCGGCGGCTTCATCGGCGGTGTAGCCGTGGGATTGATAGGCTTTGGAAACGAGGGAATCGTGGTCTTGGCGCGGGATGACGAGGAAGTCGGACATTTGCTGGAATGGGTGTAGGGCTTGAAGCGTGGCGGAATCACGCTGCATGTCTAGTCAGATGAATGCGGAAAACCGTTGGATGCAGGTCGCAAAAATGAACCGGCCGGGTGATCCGGAGGGTGCCTGGGGCACATCCTCCGAATCACACCGACCGGCCGTTTGTCGGGAGGAATCGTTGATTTATTTTCCGCTGTCGTCGGAGAAGTTGACCTGCATGGCGTTCACCGCGATGGACCGCTTGACCGAGAAGGTGACGGTTTCGCAGAGCAGTCGGGTGTCGAAAACCGTTTCGCTCATGAGGGCGAGGGTGTAAGTCCCGTCTTTGGTGATGAGGGAGTTGAGCTCGTCAGAGGAGGTGAAGAGGGAGTTTGGGACATCGGAATCCCATGGCAGCGCCTTGACGACGGTGCCTTTTCCGCCACTGCCGGCGGTGCCTTCGTAGAGCATCAGGTAGGTGTCGCTTCGCGGATAGAGATCCTTGAGATCAAGCTGCACGGTGGGGATGACGTTGCGGTATTCACCGCCGTTGATGACACCGCCGATGGAGGCGGTGGCGATCGGCCAGACCTGCAAGCTGGCGGAAGCGATCTGGCTCTGGGTGACGGCACCGTCGGCCAGGGCGTGGACGACGAAATGTTCCTCGCCACTGGCTTTGAGCGGATTTGTTGCGGTGAGCGAGGAGGCGTTGAACTTGAGGGTGGTCTTGCCGTTTTGTGTGATGAATGCCGAGGAAAACGGGGTGCCGGCGGTGACCATGGTCGGATCGAGGGAGCTTTGTCCGGCTGCGTAAGACCGGGTGTGTTGTTCCAGCAGCACTTTGGAGGCGGCTGTCGGGATGCCGGTGCCGGAGAGCAGGTCGGAGACCTCGATTTCCACGGTAAACGGTTGGTCGATCCTGGTGCGGGTGCGGGGTGCGTAAGGGTCGAGGCTGGTGATCTTCACGTCGGCCTTCGGCAGATAGGCACCTACGAGTTTCTGATCGAGCAGATGGTCTTTTCCCGTGGTCTGGTTGATGGTCCAGAGCTGGAAGAGCGAGCCGCCGGATTCCAGTAACAGCACGGACGGGGCGTTGCCGGTGGCGGCCACGTTCTGCATGTCCCAGACCACGCCGGATCCTTGCTGTGTCTGGCGGACGAAATTCTTGTAGTTGGTGCTTTGGGCGAATCCTTGGATCGACGAAAGCGCGAGGAAGAGTCCGAGGAGTTTCATCGTTGGGTGAGGCTCGGGGTTTCCGGGGCGATGCGGATTGAAATCGGGCCGGACTGGTGGACGGCGACAACGAGTTTGTCCTGCTTGGCCCAGAAGGTGGCGCGCTCGGCGGGCACCGGTTCATTGCCGGCGGCCTGGTCGAAGGAAATGTCGGTGGTGGTGATCCAGGAACGGTTTTTGACGAGGAAATCCGCCCATGAGAGCAGGGTGCCGACCGGTTTGACATCCACGTTGGCCTTCAACGCGGAGGGGGTGAAAACGACGGCTCCACGGGGGACGAGTGTCCAGTTCGTGCCGTCGTGGAGGATCGAGGATTGTTTGATGATGGACTGCTCGCCGGGGCGGGCGACGCGGGCCTCATCCTTTGCGGGTTGCTGCAGGCTCGTCATGGGTGAGGACTTCTGGAGCTTGGCGAGGGCTTCCGGAGTGATTTGGACCAGGACAGGAGATCCGGCGAAGGCGGCTGACATCAGCGCGCAGAGGATGAGGGTGGCTTTCATGAGTGATGGAAGTTTGTGTTAGGCTTTTTCGAATGAGACAAGCACGACGAGGTCCTGCATGTCGAAGTAGGTGGTGCCGGGAGCGGCGGTGGATCCTTCCCAGAGGATGATGAGGTCCTGCTCGCCGATTTTGATCCTGCCGGTGGAGTCGAGGTAGGGGGAAAGGAAGCTCTTGATGTTTCCCTGATTGTAGGCCGGGGCGTAGCTGGGTGGCCTGTCTCCGTTTTTCAGGACGACGGCGTACGGGTCGTCGTTGTTCGTCTGATGGTAGCCATACCACGAGGTGCCGGCGGCGTTCGCACCGCCACGGGCGCGGAAGCTAATGGTTTCGTTGGCTTCCACGGTCTTGTTGACGAGGATCCTGGTGGGGACCACGGAATTGGCGTTACCGTTGAAGAAGACGCTCCAGGAGCTTTTGTTGGTTTTCCAGCCGCCTTCAAACGGGAGCAGGGTGTTGCCGGATTGAAAGGCAACGCCGAGCGTGCGGACTCGCATTTTCACTTTGGTGGTTGGGATGAGGTCCACGCCGACGGGTGGGGTGTTGGGATAGTTGATCTGCCAGTCGAGCTGGGAGCGGGTGCCGACGCGCACCAGGGTGCGGTCGACGTTGAGTGTTCCGGTAGGAACGGCATCTGCGGCAAAGGCGGAGCTAAGAGTGCACAGACCTGCAAGCAGGCCGGTCATCAAGCGTCCACCACGGGGGGAGTGGTAGTCTTTCATGGGGGGGATGTGGGGGGCGTCTGCTCTTGCGAACTGACGACGTCATTGAAAGCCCGATCTCGCCGAAAATCAAGTTGTCCGGCGTAATCTACGTGATTGCGGAGGTGGTTAGGAAACTGAGTCGACCTGATTGTCGATTCTGTAAATCGCTGAAAACAAGTGTCTAATAGGCTGAAATGAAAAACCCCGTCACTCCTTGTTAGGATGTGACGGGGATGGAGAGAAACTTAAGATTGCTTAACTAAGCTGATTTTCCGGATCGAAATCAGCGGTCCAGAATCGAGTTCCAATGTTCCACATTGTCTTTTTGGGACTCGAACAGGTGGGTGGTGTCTTCGAGGATGTCGATGGAGGTGATTTTGTCGCCCTTGGCAATTTTGTTCACCACGTCCTGGCCGGTGATGGCCTCACCGAAGACCGCGTGCTTGCCGTCGAGGTGGGGGGTCGGCAGGTGGGTGATGAAGAACTGGCTGCCGTTGGTGTTAGGCCCGGCGTTGGCCATGGAGAAGATGCCCGCCTTGTCGTGTTTGAGCGAGCGGTCGATCTCGTCGGCGAACTTGTAGCCCGGGCCGCCGGAGCCGGTGCCGGTCGGGTCGCCGCCCTGGATCATGAAGTTGGCGATGACGCGGTGGAAGGCGACGCCGTCGTAGTAGCCGCGCTTGGCCAGGTTGAGGAAATTCGCGCAGGTGACGGGGACCTGGGATGCGAAGAGCCTCGCGTTGATGTCGCCGACGCTGGTGTGGATGATGATTTTGATGTCAGACATGGCGGGTAGGAAATACCGGTTTGCGCGATCTGGCAACTCATGCGTTCTCCGGCATTTCGAAACGTTTGGGTTTTCCAAGGGCGGGCCGCATGCTGAGGGTCCATGCAGGCAGCAGTCTCCGTCCGTCGGCGGGATCTGGCCGGTCCTGTGGAAAGGGCAGCTCTCCATGTGCGGGCAGAACAGAAGGTGCAGGGGCAATTCTGTCAAATGGGTGAGATTCAGAAGCATCTCGCCGGAGGGAAACGTATGGCCTGTCTCCCAGTGACCCCAAGTCGCGGTGGAAACACCGAGGCGGTGGGCGGAAGTTTCGATTTTGAGCCCCTGCCGCTCCCTCCACCACTTCAAGCGGGAACCCAGAATCGTCCGCTCGGCGAAATAATGCTGTGCAGGGTCATCCTTCATCGGGGAAGCGTTCCAATGCCGCCACCCGGAAAATTAATTCCCATCCATGATCGCAGGCAAGCTGCAATTGCCCGAATTTCGACACCCGATGGAAGGCTCCGCTCCTGGATGCCGGCACCGCGGAAATCCATGAACGAATGATGATCACGGGGCGAGCGGTTGGAAGGCCTCCACTCGGAAAAACCGCTTCCCCGCTGCCGGGATTGTAACGCTGCGGGAAGTGGATCCGCCATCCGGAACAATGTTGTCCAGCAGTCGCTCCCATGCGAACAGACCGGTCGAGCTGCTGATCCGATAGATCCGTCCTGGTGAACTGTCCCAGGTCAGCGTGGCCCCGGCCCCCGTCCGCGTCCATGAGGTGATCGTCAGGAAGGATTGCGAACTGGTCGGATTGGTGCCGGCAAGGTATTCCGCAATATCCCGCTGACCATCACCGTCGGAGTCGGAGGTCCCGGTCATGACCGTCAGGCTGTCCGGATGGGTGAATTCGAACTCGAAGGCATCGGCTATTCCGTCGTCATCACTATCGGATCCCGGCAGAATCGTCATGGATTGAACAAACCAGGAGGCGTCCTCAAGATTGATCCATCCGCAATTGGCCACCCAAACGTAGCCGGAAAGCCGGCCGCTCTGAAGTGAGATCTCCGGATTCCCCTGGTCCTCGAAGTTGATCCACCCGAGATTTGCGGCATAGGCATAGCCACGCAACCGGGCTTTTGAGACGCCTCCGCTGGAGTAGGGATTCTGCAGATTGACGCCGAAATCGGAGCCGCTGGTGTTGGAGTAACGAATTCCATTTGCCGGATTTCCATCGCCGAGATTGATCCAGCCGCAGTTGGAGCTCCAGACGAAGCCGGAGCACACATACTCTCCGATTGCGACGCCGTTGGTGCCGGTGCCGCGCCAGTTGGTCCATCCGATGTTTCCGGCCCAAGCGTATGGATGTGCGGAGTCGATGGTTGTCGCCGACCGGGCCGCCGTTCCCGCAAGTGCGGCGACACAAATCATCATCATTGGCGTTTTCATGGTGGTTTGAGGGTCATGGGTTGGTGAAAGGAGCCCTCACCGCGAATTTGAGGGTGCCGTTCGTGGAGTCGATGTAGCTGATCGCGGGTTGGCAGCCTGGAGTGAATGCCAAGGAGTTGTGGGTGCCGACATTTCCCGCATGATCCACGGTCTGGACGGTCCAGTTAGAGCCGTTGAATACGGCATATTTGAGATCGGAATTTGTCGCGTCGTAATAACTGATGGCGGGTTGCCCTCCGGGAGTGAATGTCAGTGAAGAATGGGAACCGACATCCCCGGCGCCATCAACGATCGAGATGACCCAGGTCGGGCCGTTAAAAACAGCATATTTGAGGTTGGTGTTGTTCATGTCATGATAGGCGATGGCCGGATACCCGGAGGGAGTGAATGCAAGTGAACTGAAGCCCCCCACGCTGCCCGTGCTGTCGATGGTGGAGATCTGCCAGGCGGCCCCGTTGAAGACCGCGAATTTGAGATCCTGATTGTCGGAGTGCAAATAGCTGATCGCCGGTTGCCCATCCGGGGTGAATGCCAGTGAACAGGTGGGTTCAGTGGCGGATGCTCCGGATCCCAATCCGATGAAATCAATGGATTCGGGATGCCATGCCGTTCCGTCATAGCGGGTATATTTCAGCCATCCTGTCGCCCGTTCCAGGAAACCTGCGGATGGGAAGCCGGTCGGAGAATAGGCGAGTGAGGGTGATCCCAGTCCCAGATCCGCTTCAAGATCGTCCACCTGGGAATTCCTCCACATCGCACCGTCAAACACCGCGTATCCGAGACGCCTGGTGCTGATGGCATCATAAATGATGGTGGGGTGCCCTTCGGGATTGAATGCGAGCGACGGGGACATCCCGCTGGGATCCACCGTGGTAACCTGCCACGCGCCGTCTACCAGTTCGGCGTATCTGATCGAGGGCCAAACGCCGTTGACATAACTGATCGCCGGGGCACCACCGGGAGTCATGGCCAGGGAACTGTAGCCGCCGGCACCATTCAAGCTGTCCACGGTGGACAATTTCCAAGGCAGCGAAATGCCGGCTTTGTCGAGCAGGATTCCGATTATCGAGCTTTGTTCGGCGTTCGTCTGCCGGAGGGTGCCGATCTGCTGTTGCTGGTTGTTGTTCTGCGACTCGAGCAGGGACGCCTTGTCCCAGATTTCTTGGAGACTTTTCATGACCGGAGCCGGGCCGCCGGGAGGCGTGAGGCTTCCTTGGCCGAGGGCGCTGCCGCAACTGGCCGCGAGGAAGAAGAGGATTGGTTTCATGGTGGTGGGTTCGGTTGGTGATTTCCTGGCGTGTTCCACAAATTGGTGTTAGGGGCTGGTGAAAGGTGCCCGGACAGCGAATTTCAGGTCGCCGCGGGTCGCATCAAAATAACTGATTCCGGGTTGGCCGCCGGGGGTGAAGTCGAGCGAGGTGGACTGGCCGACGCTTCCCGCGCTGTCGACCGTGCCGGTTTGCCAGGTCGAACCGTCAAAGGCGGCATACTTGAGATCTCCGTTAGTCGCATCAAGGTAGCTGATTGCCGGCTGGCCTGCGGGTGAGAACGCGAGTGAGGACTGCTGCCCGACGCTGGCAGCGTTGTCGACCGTCGTGAGCTGCCAGGCCACGCCGTTGAACACCGCGCACTTGAGGGCGGTGTTGACAGCATCGTAGTAGCTGATGACGGGCTGGCCTGCTGGAGTGAATGCCAGTGATGAGTCGATTCCCACTCCGCCTGGAGCGGGGTCCACGGTTACCTCCTGCCAGGTGGAACCGTTGAACGTTGTGTATCCGAGCGTTGATATGAATGGAACATCAGGATATTCGGTATAGCTGATTGACAGGGTGCCCGTCGGTGAAAACGCGGGCGAGGGCCCGAAGCCCCAGTCGGACTGAACGTGGCCAGGCAGATTGGGAAAGACTTTCTCGTGGACCCAGGTCGTTCCGCTGAGTTTCGCGAGGTTGATCGCTCCGCCGGTGCCGCTGAAATCGTAGGATTCATAACAAATGGTGGCCTGGCCTGACGGGGAGAATGCCAGGGAGGTTTTTCCTCCCACATCATATTCCAAAGGGGTGCCTGTGGTTACGGTGGTGATGTCCCAGGTGGAGCCGTTGAAGACCGCATACTTGACGCCCATCACCTGGGAGTACGACACGTAACTGATAGCGGGTCGGCCGCCCGGGGAGAATGCCAGTGATGATGTCCAGCCGACCGTGCCCGCCGCGTCGACCGTGGTGGTCTGCCAGTTGGCCCCGTCGAACTCCGCGATTTTCAAGTCGGCATTGGAGGCGTCATAATAACTGATGGCAGGGAGTCCCCCCGGGGTGTGGGCCAGGGAACTGCGTGACCCGACCACTCCGGTGCTGTCCACAACGGTGATCCGCCAGGGCAAGGAGACGCCGGTTTGGTCGAGCAGGACCCCGAGCAGCGAGCTTTGTTCGGAATTCGTCTGCTGCAGGATTCGGATCTGTTGTTGTTGGCTCTCGTTCTGCGATTCGAGGAGAGCCGCCTTGTCCCAGATTTCCTGGAGGGTTTTCATGACGGGAGCAGGGCTTGCGGGCGGCGTTAGGCTGCCTTGACCGAGGGCGCTGCCACAGATGGCTACGATTGGGAGGAATGTCGGCTTCATGGCCGGAGATGGTTTGTGGTTGGAGAATGGCGGAGTGTTGACACCACCGCGCGAGGTTGGAGCTAATTCAAGACCAGCAGCGGGGATCGACGATCCGGGCTTGTTGTGAACCGGCAGGCCAGTGTCCGCCCGGGGATTGCGGGCAGTCGTTGACTTGTGAAACTTGGAATGATGATGCTGACTCGGCAGCCAGCCGGTTGCGATCGAATCGGGGGCTTCTACGGCGAACCGACAACTGCCGCTTGCATGTTCGGCATCATGACATGTTTCCGCAAACGGATAATTTCTATTTGAAATAGAAACCGCGCATCCATTCGCCGGCTGCGACACCCGGACCCGTGGGTTTTACTAACAATCCATCAGGTCCCGGCAGGTTCATTTGATCCCGAGAACCCAGCGGTATTCCCCCGCGATCTGCTCCTCAACCGGGCGCTGGAGCTCCTCCGGGAGCACACTCCAGGTGTAGGTCTCGATTTCGAAATGTTGGCAGGCCGCGGGGTTCTCTATCCGCCAGAAAAGTGTTTCCCGGGTCTCATCCCGTGTCGAGCGCAAGGGAGCGGCAGGTTCCGCATCGAGCGGGATGTGGAAATGAACCCGCATTTCTGAGAATCCGTTTGGATCGATCCCACCGTTTCCGATCCCGGCGAAGAACTCCGGCAGATCGGCAAATCGGGAGAGTCTCCCATCCCGCGCCCTCAGGAGAACCTGATGGAAATAGACCGGCTCGTCGAACGCCCGGATCGCCTCGAGCGCCTCCGGATCCACCGGGTCGAGGGCGAGAGCGCTGGAGAGGTGGATCTTGGAAATTCGGATGCCGGCTTTCATCAAGGCGTCCAACGAAGTTCGCGCGTCGTCGTATTCGAGGGCAAAGTGACAGGCGTCGTAGTTCACTCCGATACGGCGGCGGATAATTTCCGGGTCGAGGGCTTCCAGGTGCAGGCGCTTGAAAAAATCCAAAGTTTCCTCGGTATTTTCGAAATGCCCGAGCGGCTCCGGCTCCAGTCCGAGATGGAAATCGTGGCCGGTTTCCCATGCCAGATCTTCAATCCATCCCGCAAGTTCGATGAGATTTTTCCGAATGATCGATTCATCCGCCTCAAACGATTTGTGGGATCCTGGCAGAGTCGAAACCGATGCTCCAGTCCCAGGCTTGGCAATCCCAGCGAGAATTTTGAACAGATTCTTCGTGTAATCCACTCGCGCCTGCTCCGTCCAATCCGGTTTGAAAACCTGCTCCTTCACCCGCGTGCCGTGGAAACTGCCGTAGGGAAATCCGTTGATGGTAAAGACGTAGGTATTCGTTTCCTCCAACCAGGATTTGAACTCAGGAAGATTCCCGCGCGATAACAGCTCGCACGCGGCCACGGCGGAGAGACGGAGGCCGATGGCGAACGCTTCACCGGCTCCTAACAAGCCGTCCGCCCGCAGGCGGTCGCGGACCGCCAGCACGTGGGTGCGAAGAACCGCGAATGTCTCCAACCAGGTCTCCGCCGGGTGGATGTTCGTGCAATAGGAGAGGTGGGATTGATGGAATTTCATGCGGGAGTATTGTTGTCGGACTGCGGGGTGCCCTCGGACTGCGGGGACATGTCCCCGCAGTCCGAAAGTGGGGCTCATCCCACGAACCTCGGTGACTGGCTGAGGAACCTTCGCGGATTCTGATACACGATCTTCTCGATCTGCTCGGCGGTGTGTTTCCGGCGCTTCATTTCCAGCGCGCACTTCGGCACGGCGAGCGGGTCCGAGTGACCCCAGTCGCAGGCGGAGTTCATCCAGAGACGCTCGGTGCCATGGATTTCCAGCATGTCGATGGCGCGGTGCGGCGAACACTTGCTTTCCGGATAGAGCGTCATGCCCGCCCAGTAACCGGCGTCCAACACGTGGGAAATCGTGTGCTCCTCGACGTGGTCGATGATGACTTTTCCGCGGTCTAACTTGGAAAACGAGGCGAGCGAGTCGAGGATCAGCCGGGTGCCCTTGAGCTTGTCCTCGAGGTGGGGCGTGTGGATGAGAATCGGTAAATCCCGGTCGAGTGCGAGCTGCACGTGGGCCTCGAAGATTTCCAGCTCGTTGCGGGTGTTCTTGTTAAGCCCGATCTCACCGATGCCTAACACGGTCGGGCAATCGAGAAACTTCGGGATCAAATCCATCACCTCGCGGGCGAATCCCGGATCGTCGGCTTCCTTCGGATTGATGCAGAGCCAGCAGTAATGCTTGATGCCGTATTTCGCGGCGCGCTTGGGTTCATACTCGGTGAGTTGGCGGAAGTAATCGTAAAAGCCATCCGCCGACGAGCGGTCGAAGCCGGCCCAGAACGCCGGTTCGCAAATCGCCTCGCAGCCGGAGAGAGCGAGTTTTTCGTAATCGTCGGTCGTCCGGCTGACCATGTGGCCGTGGGGCTCGATGTATTTCATGTGTCGGAAGGGGGAAGTGCCGCGCCGAAGGCACCTTGGAACGGCGCGCTTTCGGAAACCTCGGTGGTGTGATCGGAAAAAGCTTCCAAGACGGCGCGGGCGCGGTCCGGGCGGTCGGTGAGGAGAATCGGCAGCGCGGTTTTCAGCGCTGCGTAGCGGTAGTCATCAGCGCCCTCGTGGCGGTCGATGCGGTCGAGGAAAGCGGCGAGGTCGATGAGCTTGTGGCGCGCGTCGATGAATTGGAGGTCAAGGAGTTCCTTCTTGCTCGGCATGGGGAAAGGTTGGCACTCCCGGCGCTCCGGTCAATGGGGAAGAGGATCATCCCCGCTTGCGTGCCGACGGGGGATGGTGTGAGCTTCGCCCGTGTTTGCGACTTACGTGCATGATTTGAATCCCATCGCGCTGCCGATCTCGGGCAGCCTGGCGTTGAGGTGGTATGGGCTGGCCTATCTGGCGGGATTTGTGGCGGGCTTCCTCTTGCTGCGGAATCTGGCGCGGCGGGGACTGTGGGTGATGCCGCCGGATAAGGTGGGGGATTTCATCGCGGGGTGTGCCTTGTTCGGCGTGTTCCTCGGCGGGCGGCTGGGATACATCTTCTTCTATCACTTGCCGAAGGTCGGTTGGGGGGAACTCGCCAAGGATCCGCTGCTGGTTCTGCGGGTCTGGGAGGGTGGCATGGCCAGTCACGGTGGCATCCTCGGGCTGGCGATCTTCACCTGGGCCTACGCGAAGCGGCAAAACGTCTCGTGGGCAAAGCTGGCTGACGGGCTGAGCGTGGTCGGTCCGCTCGGGTTGTTTTTCGGCAGGGCCGCGAATTTCATCAACGGCGAACTGTACGGCCGGATCACGACCGGGGTGCCGTGGGCGATGAAATTCCCTCTTTCTCTCGCGCAGGAATCCGAGGAAACGCAGGCGATGGCCTGGCAGGCGTGCATGAGGGTGGATCCCACGCTGGCGGATGCCAATTCACTCGACACGCTGATCGCGGCCGCCCGGGAAAATCCGGAGCTATCAAAAACTCTCGGTGAATTCCTGCCAGCGCGTCATCCGTCGCAGATTTACGAAGGCCTGTTGGAAGGGCTGCTGTTATTCGTGATACTGTGGCTCGTTAGGGTCCGTTTTCCCAAGGCTCCGGCCGGCCTTATCACCGGCTTGTTCTTCGCGCTCTACGCGGTGGCCCGGATCTTCAGCGAGCATTTCCGCGAACCTGATGCCGCGATGGTGGGCTTCCTCACCAAAGGGCAGTTCTTCTCATTCTTCATGTTCCTCTTCGCCGCAGCGTTTTTCGCCCATGCGTGGAGGGTTCGGAAGAGTGAGAGTTAAGAGTCCAGAAACAAGAACCAAGAAGGAGAGATTGGATCGGGACTCTCCACTTCTTGATTCTTGATTCTTGATTCTTCCGTCTAACTATTCATTGGAACAACTCGTGCGCCGTGTAGGCCATGCCGATCGCGGCCGCCGCATCTCCGCCGATCGCCCATTCGAACTGGGTCGTCACCTTGTCCTTGTCCAGCGGGCTGAACCGATAGGCCGGCCACGCGCGGTCGGCGAAGCCTTCCTGGATCCACTCCATGTAATGGTCGCGGAACGAGGTTTCCGCCAGGCCGCCGCCGATGACGACGAGGCCGGGGTCGAGCGTGCGGACCATGTCGGCGATGGCGAAGCCGAGAATGAATCCCTGTTGTTTGAAAATCTGCACCGCAAGAGCGTCACCCGCTTCCGCGAAATTGCGGAGCTTGAAGGCCTTTTCTTCAATAGGGGCGTCGCCCTCGTTGAGCGGGTGGGCAGCCCATTCCGGCTTGGCGAGTTCCAGCCGCAGGCGGCGGCGCAGTGCCATCAATGAAACCCACGCTTCGGCGCAACCGGTGAGTCCGCACGAACACGGAGGAAGCGTGCCGTCGTCCTCGCGGAAGGGCACGCTGATGTGGCCGGTTTCGAGAGCCAGACCATTGGCTCCCTCGTAGCTGCGGCCGCCGGGCAGGACCAGGCCCGCTCCGAGGCCGGTGCCGGGAGCGACTAACATGAGGCTGCCCACGCGTTTGTGGCGGAGCGCATACTCGCCGAGGGCGGCGGCGTTTCCGTCATTGGTCATGAATACCGGGACACCGGTGCGGACGGCGAGTTTTCCGCGGATGTCGGTGCCCACCCAGTCGTCGCCGAGATTCGCCTTGCCCCAGATCACGCCGTCGCTGCTAGGAGCGGGCACGTCCAGGCCGATGCCGACGATGTTGCTTTTCCCGATTCCGGCACCGCTGGCGAGTTGGTCGAGCGCGAGATCGAGCTGTGCGAACGTCGCTTCATATCCGTCTTTGACATGGCTCCTGACTTCCGTGAGTGGTCCGACCTGTTCGGCGAGGTGATTGACGAGCACGGCTTTCACCGTGGTGCCGCCGATGTCGAGCCCGGCGTAGTAGGAGGATTCATTGACCATGCCCGCGAGAGTGTTTTCCCGCTGCGCGGGTGTCAAGGAATTGGCTGGCGGGCCGGCGGGGTGGGTCTTATTTCGTGAGAATCAGCTTCCCTCCTGCGATCAGCAGCACTACCGCAAGCAACCGCTTGATCACCGTGTGGTCGAAACGCCGGCTGCCGTAATACGACCCCGCAGTGCCGCCGGCGATCGCCGCCACGGCCAGGGCGATCGCGAAAACCGGGAATCGTTTCGTGCTGCTCAGGTTTCCCAGCAGTCCGGAAGTCGAGTTGACCAGGATAAACAGCGCGGACACCGCCGCCGCGTTTTTGGTTTTCGCCCAGCGCATGATCAACAGCAGCGGTGTTAGGAAAATCCCGCCACCCGTTCCTGTCAGCCCGGACAGTAGGCCGAGGCCCGCGCCGATTGAAATCGCCGCCGGTCGTGACGGCTCCCTTGCAACCGGTTCTTCCGCCGGGCTCCAGAAAAACCGCGCCGCCGAAAATAGCAGCACCACGCCGATCACGATCTTAAACACCTGCGTCGGCAGATTCAGATAGCCGCCCACGAAGGCCATCGGCACGGCTAACAGCGCGAAGGGCCAGAACAGCGACAAGGAAAAATACCCCGCCCGCCAGAAATGCCAGGTGCCGATGCTAGCAACCAGGATGTTGAGCACCAGCGCCGTCGGTTTGATTTCCGCAGGAGCCAGGTGGAAAAGCGTCATCACCGCGATGTAGCCGGAGGCACCCGCGTGGCCCACGCTGGAGTAAAGAAACGCCACCACCAGGATGGCGAGGGTGAGGAAGGGGAGTTGCTCGGGGGACATGCTGAAAATCAGGAGGATTCAAGTCGTCCACTCGCCGGTGTGTCCGGCATCGTATCCGGGCAATTCGCTGATCAGGCGGCGGTGGGATTTGCTCCGCAACAAACGCACGAGCGCCTTCACCCGGGGATCGCCGGCATGGTTGGTTGGAACACAGAAGTCCAGCGACTCGGTACGGACGGATAGAAAATGCAGCCCCGCCTCCTCGGCCGCGATTTTCACGCAGACGCCCGCTTCCGCCCAGCCGGCGCGCACTGCCTCCGCCACCTCTCGGTGACCTCGGACGCAGTGGCCACTGGCCGGTCGCGATCCCAGCAACTCGTCCAGGCACTCGCGTGCCGCCGAACCCGGTTCGCGCAAGGCCCATTGCCTGCAGCGGCGGCTGATCGATTGGAAGGAGCGGGATTTCTCCGCGGCGGAAAGCGCGAGGCCCTCTTCCCACTCCGCCACGCGCAGCAGCCGGTATCCGCTTCCCAACCGGGCATCCGCCGTTTCCCGGTTGCGTTCCGGTTTCTCGCGGGTGGAACGATGGATGCCAGCGGCGTGAACCAGGCCGTTTTTGAGTAAGTCCAAGGCCGCCGCTCCACCGCGCTCGATGACTAACATCCGGAATCCGCTCGCCCGCGCATATTCAGCGGCGAGCAGGCCGGCGGCAGGGTCGCAGCAGGCGATCACCAGAGTCGCCGCGGACGGGGAGGAGATCGTGTCGCGGCCGATTCCGCCCTGCCAGACGCCGTCGTGAGAAAAGGAGTTGAGCGCCGTCGACTCTACCGGATAGAGAAGACGCCGTCCGCCGACTTCGGCCTGCCAGTAGCGGCAGGATCCACCGCGTGGCGACCAGGCCCACTCCGGACCGCCGCTTTTCACCGCGGGCAGTTCGCTTGAGCCGAAGAGTTCCTCCACCGTGCATTCCAGCGCTCCCGCCAGTGCCAGCGCGGCGGTGACCGAGGGTGTCAGCCGTTCACCCTCGATCGCGCTGATGGTGGTGCGGGGAATGCCGGAATGCGTGGCGAGCTCTCCCTGCGACCAACCCAAGGCGATGCGGCGGCTGGCGGTGGTGGATTTCGGCGTTGACATGATGCTGCCTAAAAAATACAGAATCCTGCCACGAGTCAACCTGCGAATCCACCTTGTTGTCATGAAGATCATTTCCTCCCTCGGTTCCCTCATTTGCCTGGTGTCACAGATCCTTGCCCCGACATCGGATGCGGCGGTTGTCATTTCACTGGCTCCCTCGGCGGATGCGTTTTTAAGCGAATTGACTCCTAATGGAAATTTCGGTGGCGGCGGAGCCATTGCCATTTCCGCGCCCGGATTGGCGAAGGGGGAGTTCCAGACGGTGATGGCCTTCGATTTCTCCGCCGCCAAGACCCAGCTCGACACCACGTTCGGAGTGGATGGATGGGTGGTGGACTCGCTCACCTTGCAACTCACCGCCGCCAACCCGAACAACGCGATTTTCAACGCCAGCGCAGCAGGAATCATTGCCGTCCGTTGGTTCGCCGATGACTCCTGGATCGAGGGTGGCGGAAATCCGGCCGGTTCCAATGTTCCCGGTGTGAATTACGATTCCCTGCCGGGCTTGCTGGCATCCGGCAATCAACCTGCCGGATCACTTGAATTTGGTGGTGGGACTTCGGGAGTCAACACCATCAATCTGTCGCTAACATCCGGACTGCTCGCCGACGCGCACGCCGGAAACACTGCCAGTCTCAATCTGCATGCTTCTGATGCAATGGCGAGCGGGGTCTTCAGTTCGCGCAGCAACGGCACGGTCGCCAACCGTCCGGTGCTGACTCTCGCAGCGAGCGCTGTTCCGGAGCCATCCACAGGCGCTCTCACTCTGCTCGTGCTGGCAGCGTCGGTATGCCGTCGACGGCGTTAGTTCGTTTTCATGCACACCGGACCTGCCAGCAGCCAGCGAAATGTGCGGTCCGGTTTCACCCTGACCGAAATTCTCGTCGTGATCCTGATCGGGGCTCTGCTGGCTGGAGCCACCTTTTCCGCAGGGAAAATGTTGCAGGTGAAATCCCTGCAGGCCGCTTCCGCGAACCATCTGCGGCAGTGGGGCGCAGCACTCGGGCTTCACACGGCCGAGCACAACGGAGCCTTGCCGCGCCGGGGTCAGGGCAGGCAGAAACTCACCGCTCTGGAACGCCCGCAGGACTGGTTCAACGCGCTTCCTCCCTATCTCGGTCAGCCGCCCTATCAGGAACTCGTTGCTGCCGGGAAAATGCCCCGTCCCGGCGATGACTCGGTCTTTATCTGCCCGGGAGTGAAATCAACCGCAAGGTATCCGCTGGGTTATGGCATGAACATGAACCTCTCGCCGTGGAATTTCCCCGCGCCCACGCTTCTATCCCGGATTTCCTCGCCCTCCACCGTGGTCTTCATGGCGGAGGCTCCCGGCGATTACTCAAGCGTCTATCCGTCAGCTGCGGGTTACAGCCTGATCGCGCCGCATGGCGGAAAGGGGAACATCCTGTTCCTCGACGGCCACGTGGAGGCTTACACAGGCGGATATCTCGGTTGCCATCGCGGCGATCCCGGCCATCAGGGCATTTCTTGGAAAACCGGAACCGAGAGTGATGTGAATTCCGACAACTACTGATCCCCTCCGCCATGATGAAACATCTATCCGTTATTCTGCTTCTCCTCGGCGTCGTGCCATCGATTGCGGAGGAAGCCGCTCCCCGCCCGGTTCGGGTCGCCGTCATCAATGGCATGATCATGACCGGATTCTGGCAGGCATTGACCGAACGCTTTACGAAAGAAACGGCTATCAAGGTCGAACTCGCCGCCGCCGGAGAACGTCCTGTTCTCGACGAGGCGTTCCGCAAGGGCGGAATCGATTTTCTAACCATGCACTCCGGCGATGTCACCACCAACCTCGTCGCTGACGGATTCGCCACCGGCATGCGGCCGTGGGTGAGCAACGAACTTGTCATCGTCGGCCCCACTTCCGATCCAGCGGGGATCAAGGGGATGAAGGACGGTGTGGCCGCGCTAAAACAAATCGTCGCCCGTGGCGGGAAATTCGTCGATTTTCGCGACATCGGTAGCCGCGAGGTTTTTCACACGATTTTCGTGAAAAGCAGTTTGCCACCGGATCCCGCATGGCTCCTGCAGGACACCGCCAGCGAGAAGCGGCAGATCCTGGTTTTCGCCGGAGAGCGCAACGCCCACGCCATCGTCGGCAGCCTGCCGGTGCGCACCGGGCGCATGCCGAGGAAGGAAATGATCACCCTTGTCGAGGGCGATCCAAGCATGCGGCGTCCTTATGTTCTGATGGTGGCGAACCCGCAACGATTTCCCGACGCCAACCATATCGGGGCCGCGGCATTGGCGAAATTCCTGCTCAAACAGGAAACCCAGAAGTTCATCAGCACTTTCGGGCAAGGGATCAACGGGGACGCGCCCTACTTTTTCCCAGTCGCGGTGGAAGCGCGGGAGTGAATCTGAGGAGCCACGACACTCCTGTCGTGGATGCGGATGGAAAGCCATTGAGAAGAGCTTCGCGCTTTCCAATGGCCTCGCATTCTCCAGCACCACAGGAGTGTGGTGCCTCCTTAGCGGGTTTCTCCTTAAACTGCGAGGGCACGCTCGCTTTGCCATAAAGTATAAGTGCCGGACGGAAGTTTGGCGGGGTTCCGGCGGATGTAACGCACGGCATTCGCGAAATGCCCTCCATCGCGGATAATCGTGTCGCGATAGCCTTTCTGCCAGATGCTTCCGTACCCCATCCGGCGTGCGGAGATTCCCTTCCAGCTTTTCATAAGTTGCTCCAATTTGGCATGCGCAGTGAATACGAGATGGACGTGATTGGGCATGATAACCCATGCATGATGGACCGCGCGAGTAGGTTGGTCGTGCATCAGGGTTTCCTCCAGGACCCGGCGGTTGTCGGAGTTTTTCAGCAGACAGGATCCGGAGCCTTCATCGAGCCAGTGCTCCAGAGTCGATGTGAAACGACGGTGATATTCCGTTTCGTCCTGCGGAGAACGTGGCTCCGGGTGATGAGCGAGCCAGAGGGTACGTTCTTCCTTCCACTGGCGGATCTTGTTCGTGGGCATCGCGTCACCCAGTCGGAAGGTGACGAACTGCATGGATTCGGATTGCTGCCAGTGCGGGAGCTTCGAGCCGTGTTTCAGGATTTCCTCGGATGGGTCGAGGTACTCGCTCATGGGGATGATCGCATGAAAATGGATAGATCGTGTCAAGTAAGGAGCGACTCCACACCTAAGGAGCCACGACACTTTTGTCGTGGATGTGGATGGAAAGCCATTGAGAAGAGCTTCGCGCTTTCCAATGACCTCACATCCTCAAGCACCACAGGAGTGTGGTGACTCCTTACTTCAGCGCCGGGCGCGGAGTTCCGTCTGCAGCCGCTCCACCTGGTCCAGCAGATCGAGGATGAGCTTGAGCCCGGAAATGTTAGCCTCACAGGTGCTGCGCAGGTAGTCGATGCGGCGGAGGGTGTGCACGGCCTCGTCGTCGAAACCGGACGGCTGAAGCAGACCGTGTTCCTGATAGTGCAGGATGGTCTGCGAGGAGACGCCGGTGATTTCGGCGACCATGTCGAGGGTGTAGGTCGCTTGGTCGTCGGGGTCATAGAGCGGCAGGTCGTTCTCGGGGTTCATGCGCTTGGGTGGGTCCGAGGGTTGAATTTCGAAACATCGCGGAGTTTCTCCCAAAGGGCGGTTTCCTCCGGGGTGTGCTGGGTGGGGAGGTGGATGGTGAGGGTGGCGTGGAAATCGCCGCGCTCGCCGGTTTTTCCCTTGGGCAGGCCGCGGCCGCGGACGCGGAGTTGCTGGCCGGTCTCGCTGCCGGCGGGGATGCGGAGCTTGATGTTGCCGTCGAGCGTGGGCACGGTGAGTTCGGTTCCGAGCACGGCTTCCCAGGGTGCTAGATCGAGGTCGTAGTAAAGGTCGGAGCCCTCGGTGTGGAAATCCGGGTGGGCGGCGTGGCGGACTCGCAGATAGAGATCGCCGGCGGGTGCTCCGCCGCTGCCGGGTTCGCCCTGGCCGGGGACGCGGATGCGTTTTCCGGAGATGACTCCGGCAGGGATCCTGACTTGGAACGTGTGCGTATCGACCTTGCCGGTGCGCGGGTTGGTCATTTGCAGCGAGATCGGGCGGACGTCGCCGTTCATGACTTCCTCGAGGGTGACGAGAATGTCGCCCTCCACGTCGTTGCCCTTGCGCTCGCGGGCGGCGGCGGGGCCCTGACCGCTTTCCGGAAATCCGTAGCGGCTGCCACTGCTGAAGAACTGCTCGAAAAAGTCGCTGAAGCCGGTGCCGCCGAAGTTGAACTCGCGACCACCGGCGGAGGGTTCGCCGCGGCGCGGGCCGTAGCCGGCGTTCGGATTGTCCCAGTTGGCTCCGAGCTGGTCGTATTTTTTCCGCTTCTCGGGATCGCTGAGGACCTCGTTGGCTTCGTTGATTTCCTTGAACTTCTCCTCGGCGGCTTTTTTGTCCTTGGCGACGTCCGGGTGGTGCTTGCGGGCCAGTTTCCGGAACGCCTTTTTAATGTCGGCGGAGCTGGCGTCGCGGGGGACTCCAAGAGTTTCGTAGTAGTCTTTGAATGCGGCGGACATGGGGATCTGCATGGCATTAAAGCAGGATCGCAGCGGGTGTCTAGCCGGTGGGGGATTTCGCGCGGAATAATTTCCGGGAGGCAAAAATGGCGATGACAGCGCCGATGACGCAAATCGTGAAGACTACCCAGCGCGGCAACGGAATAGGCGCGGTGAAGCGGGTGGTGACCGGGCCTTGGATCGCTTGGGCGAGCGGAAAATCCCAGATCAGCGTGTGGCCGGAGTTTTCCGTGCGGGTGGCGTTGGACGAGGTGGCGGCTTTCGGCAGGTGGAAAATATAAGTGAGCTGCCGGTCCTTGAACTGCGAAACGGGGATGAACCCGGCTCCCGGTAAAGCGTCGCCCGCCTTGATGGTGCGGGCGAAATCGATGGAAAGCCCTTTCACCGCCACTTGGAAATCTCCGGTGAGCCCGGTGGCGGAGGAGGGGAGGCGGCTCATCGCGTCGCCCTTGGAGATTTCCTTGAGTTCGAGAGCGGAATCGAAGCTGGTGCGGACCCGGATTCTCAGCCGGTCGCCCTCGGAGGTGACCTCGCAGGATGAGGTGGAAATCCCCGGCGCATCCTTCAGAAATCCCTCGATCATCCGACGCACTCCAGCCTCGCCGCCTTGAAATCTAGCCGCGGCCGCCGGCAGCGAATAGGAAACCTCAGCGCGGCCGCTGCCGTCCGCGTTCACCCAGACTTCCTCGCGGCCGTCGATGCAGGACGCCAACAACGCCGCTGCGGCGCAGGCAAGGATGTGGACGATGGCGCGGCGGAAGTCCATGTCACATCTGTTGCTCGGCGCTGCGCATCAGGATGTCGCCGACTTCGACATGGGCGGGCGCCTCAAGGATGGTTAGAATGGCCCAGGCGACGTCGCGTGCATCGAGCATTTTCATCGCGGCCCGCGTCTGCACGAGGGATTGCTCGCGGCCGCGGAAATAGGAGTCGAGCAGCGGGGTGTCGACAAATCCGGGGGAAACACAGGCGACCTGGATCGGCGAGCGCACGGATTTCAACTCGGCCCGCAGCGCGTCGGTGATGGCTCTCACCGCGAACTTGGTGGGCGCGTAGAATCCGCCGGACGGCGGCACTCGGTGGCCACTCATGGAGGAGACGTTGACGATGCGGCCGCCGGTGTTAGGGAAGTGTTTGAGCGAGAGCTGGCAGCAGAGTGTGAGCGCCATCACGTTGACACGCCACATCTCCTCCCAGTCGGCGGGATTCCCGTCGATGATGCGCGAGAGGTAGGCGACGCCGGCGCAGTTCACGAGCCCGTCGATTTTTCCGAGGCCCTGGAAGATCGAGGAAATCTGTTCGCGCTGCGTGAGGTCCGCGGCGATCGGCGAGATGTAGTCCGGCAGCTCGGCGGGCCGGCGGGTGACGCCGAGGATGTTGGCTCCGCGCTCGAACAGAAGTTCGCACAGCGCCTGGCCGATACCGCTGGAGGCTCCGGTGACGAGCAGGGTCTTGCCTTGCAGCGATGTCATGCGGATACCGTGTCAGGTCCGGCGGGCAAGGGCAATGCTTGGAAAAGCCCCGGCAAATCCGGCAGATCGGAGGCGGAGTGAGCGGGCTGAGAGGAAATGATTTTCCCGTCGCGGAAAAGAAACGCTCCGGGCATCTGCAGGCCGTCTCCCGCGAGGTGGCCGAGGCCGCAGCCTTTGAAAATCGAGACCGCGCCGCGCCACCAGACGTGTGGGCCGAAGAGTTCGAGAAACCCGCCCTTGCCGAGTCCGAAGGCCCGATAGAGCTCACAGCGTGGATCGGCGATGCGGGCGACGCCGCTGCGCTCGCCGAGGTATTCCATTTCCTTGCCGCCCTGCAACATGTGGACGAGCACCAGCTCCGCGCCGTGGGCCTGCGCTTCCTTTTGAATTCCCTCCAGACCGCGCAGGATCTGGCGGGTGAAGGTGCAGCCGAAGTGGCGGAGGAATACCAGCACGAGCAACCCCGACTGCGAGGCTTCTGCCAGAGTCATGCCGTTGGAGAGCGAGTAGGTTTCCGCCGCTTCCGCGATGCTGAGCGGCTCGGAGCGCGTCGGCGGCACCCCGGCGTGGGCGCGCAGGCTGGCCCACAAGATCGCCACGAACGGAGGGATCCACACCGCGTCGTCCACCATCAGGATCCAAAGACTGGAGGCCGGAAGCGTGCCGTTGAAAACCGCCGAAGCGAGAATCAGCAGGGTGACGACGGATTTCGCCAGACCGATGAGCACGATGGCCCAATGCCGGATGGGATCCCGCGAGGCGATGAGATGGAAAACCCCCAGCACCCCGGCGACCACCCCCACGCCCTGCCACAACAGCGGATGGTTCGGCCGCTCGATGCTGATGCGGTCGAAGATGTAAAACGGCCAGAAGATCGCCACCATGGCGAACAGGATTTGGTAGATTCCCGCGGCGAACAGCACGCGCCCCATCCAGCAAATGGATTTCTGGCAGCGGCCGTTCGGGCAATCAAAGGACATTCCCGATCCTAGACCGACTTTCCGCCGCCGCAAGGGGCGCTTTCCGGCTCGCCGGGATCAGCGGTTCAGACGGCTGATGAACGAGCTGAAAAACGCCGCGCCCGCCTCCAAGGCCGCGATTTCGATGAATTCATCCACCGTGTGCGCCTGGTCGATCAACCCGGGACCGATGCAGATGCTGGGCACACCGCCGCTGGAAAGGTGCGCGGCATCGGAAAACCAAGGCGCGCCTGCTAGGCCGGTGGCGGGGTCGGTGGCGAGCAGTTCGAGGATCATCGGGTGGTCCGCCGCGGTTTCCATCGGCGGGTTTTCGTGCGGATTGACGATGCCGACCGGGAGGTCGTGAAATGCGAGGGTCTCGGTGAGCAACTTGAGCGCGCCGCCCGCCGCGGCGAGCGCCGGAGTGATGCGGATGTCGATTTCCGCCTCGGCGAGGTCGGGCACGATGTTCGGCCGGGCACCGCCGCGGATCATGCCCACGTTCATCGTCGAGCGGCCGAGCACCGGGTGGGTGAAGGTGGCGAGCTGGCCGCCAGTTCGTCGTGATTTCGCTTAGGTGATTTGGCCATGACGGTATCGGTCTTTCTGCAAGATGTC
>JBGSTM010000282.1:0-7117 GCA_041736495.1 Akkermansiaceae bacterium | reverse complement strand
CCTCATCCTCTGCACCGATAAGGACGAAACCATCGTCCAATACTCCGTCCTCAAAGGCAGCGAACAACTCTTCGCCTCCAAATACCGCACCGTCCTCCCCACCGAGGCCGAACTCATCGCCGAACTCGAACGCGAACGCCGCGTCATCGAACAACAACAGAATGGAAGCGACACATGACCCGTTAAGCATCCAAAACTCATGGCTTCTCGTCCAGCCCTTCCGCCACTTTCGCGGAGGGAAGCTCCTGAAGGTTCCGTTAGGACGAGCGCGCCTTTTTCGAGAGAAGGTCGTCCGCCTTTTCCAGAATCACCGCCCGGCAGAACTCCGTCAGGCTCTCCGCTTTCACCATCCGGCTGGCGCGGTCCGCTCGGTCGAACTCCTCGGCGGTTTGGAAAATCACGTTCCACGGTGGTGAATCCGCCCGATTCTCCCGCTGCCGGGCCTCTTCGAGCACGATCACGCGCTCGATTTCCTCCATCAGCTCTTTCGTCCGCTTACCCTTGGGTTGGAGATATTGGCGCACGGTTTCATCGCTCTTCTTGAGTTCCTTCGCCAACCACTGACGATTTTTCCCAATTGCCGCCAGTCGCCGCCGGATTTCCAAGTGCTCGCTCACCCCTCCACCATAGCGGTCGTGGCAGAGGTCGGGAGTCCGGGGTGAGGCTACGATTCATCGATTCGGAATACGAAATGATTCATTTTTGAATCAACCTATGGAAATCAGTGAGATGGCGGAATTTTTATCCAACAGTGAGACAAAACTTATCGGATTTCGATATTGGAAATATCGTTCAAACACGGAGAGTGGCGGCCGTTGACGACATTCCCTGTCCATCCGCCACATGAAAGAAGCCGCCGCCCGCATCAAGATCAACAAACTGCTGGAAGCCGCCGGCTGGCGCTTCTTCGTGGATGCAAACGGCCCGGCGAACATCCAACTAGAAATCCACGCCAAGCTCACCACCCAGGCGCTCGACGCGCTGGGTGAAAACTTCGAAAAAACCGGCAAGGGCTTCATCGATTTTCTCCTGCTTGATGGGAAGGGCTTTCCCTTTATCGTTCTCGAAGCCAAGTCCGAGGACAAGAACCCGCTCGTCGGCAAGGAGCAGGCACGGAAATACGCCCGCTCACAGAATTGCCGCTTCGTCATCCTTTCCAACGGAAACCTCCACTACTTCTGGGACCTCGAGCGCGGAAACCCCTACCTAATCACCTCGTTCCCGAGTCCGGATTCGGTCCTTGCCGCGGCGAAGGTCGTCCCGGACCGCACCCGGATCATCGCCGAACGAGTCGCCGAGGATTACGTGGTCATGACCCAGCGGCCCACCTACGCCTCGGAAGCGGCATGGATCAACCAAGCCGAACGGGAGGGTTTCATCCGCGCAAACAAGCTCCGCTTCCTCCGCCCCTATCAGCTCCGCGCGCTGCATGCCCTGATCCAGGCCATCAAGGAGGGAAAAGACCGCTTCCTGTTTGAAATGGCCACCGGCACCGGCAAGACGCTCACCGCCGCCGCCGTCATCAAGCTCTTCCTACGCACGGCGAATGCCCGCCGCGTCCTCTTCCTTGTGGACCGTCTCGAACTCGAAGACCAGGCGTGGAAAGCCTTTGTCGAATACCTTAAGAACGATTTCAAAACCGTCATCTACAAGGAAAACCGCGACGACTGGCGCAAGGCGGAGATCGTGGTCACCACCGTCCAGTCCCTGCTCTTCAACAACAAATACCAGAGCCACTTCTCGCCCACGGATTTCGATCTTGTCATCTCGGACGAAGCCCACCGCTCCATCGGCGGAAACTCGCGCGCCGTGTTTGAATACTTCACCGGCTACAAACTCGGGCTCACCGCCACACCGAAGGACTACCTCAAGAAATTCGATCCCACGAACCCCACCACCCGCGATCCTCGCGAGGCGGAGCGCAGAATTCTGTTGGACACCTACCGCACCTTCGGTTGCGAGGACAGCCAGCCGACCTTCCGCTACTCGTTGCTCGATGGCGTGAAGGATGGCTTCCTCATCAATCCTACCGTGGTCGATGCCCGCACCGACGTCACCACGCAGCTTCTATCCGAAGAGGGATTCATCGTCGAAACCGTCGATGAAAATGGCGACACCTCCGAGGAAAGCTACGAGCAGCGGCAGTTCGAGAAAAAGTTCTTCTCGCCGGAAACCAACCAGCTCTTCTGCAAGACCTTCCTTGAAAACGCCCTGCGCGATCCGGTGACCAAGGAGATCGGCAAGTCCATCATCTTCGCCGTCAGCCAGAATCACGCCGCCAAGATCGCGCAGATCCTCAATGAAATGGCGGACCGGATGTTCCCCGGCAAATACCAGTCGGACTTCGCCGTGCAGGTGACCTCCAGCGTGGATGGTGCGCAGCAGCACACGATCAACTTCACCAACAACAAGCTGCTAGGCTCCGCCAATTTCCTCGACACCTACAAGACCAGCAAGGCCCGCGTCTGCGTCACCGTCGGCATGATGACCACCGGCTACGATTGCCCGGACATCCTCAACCTCGCGTTGATGCGGCCGGTTTTTTCGCCCACCGACTTCATCCAGATCAAGGGCCGCGGCACGCGGAAACACGACTTCTGCGATGACCTCTTCGATGAGGATCTCAAGGCCACCCTCGCCGCTCCGCAGAAGGTCTCCTACAAGCTCTTCGATTTCTTCGCCAACTGCGAATACTTCGAGGAAGAGTTCGATTACGACCAGATCCTCGCCCTGCCGAAACCGAAGGGCGAAGGCATGGGCGGCGGCGAAACTCCGCCGCCGGGCGAGTGGCACGAACACGATGGCCCGGACTACATCGAGTCGATGAAGGTGGAGGAGATCGGCCACGAGGGCATGAAGATCGACCGCATGTTCTATCAGCGCTTCGAGGAGACGATCCGCGAGAACGACTTCATCGCCGCCAGCATCGAGGCCGGCCAGTGGGACCGCGTCATCGACTACGTGAACCGCGAGATTCTCGAAAAAATCTTCGGCCTCATCCCGCGCTTCAAGTCGAAGGACGAGCTGTTGGAGGAGGAGTTCGCGAAGTTCATCGCCGATCAGAAACCGGAGGAAACCAACGTCATCCCGGCGCTCAAGCAGTTCTTCAAGGCCTACGCCACCGACAGCCAGGTACGCGACATCATCGAGAGCAACCGCCTCACCGCGCTCTACACCACGTCCTCCTTCACCGTGGCCGACCTCAAGGCCGTGCCGCTGAAATACCGCAAACTCATCCCGGACTACATCAAGGACTACGTCTCCCTGAACCAGTTCGTCGCCTGACGATTTCTCATGCTCGACTCCGATACCAAACGCCGCATCGACACCGCCCGCGACATCCTCGTCGGCAAAGTCCCCGATCCCAAGTCACAGGTCGAACAAATCACCATCGCCATGATCTACAAGTTCATGGACGACATGGACGCCGAGGCGGAGGAACTCGGTGGCAAGCGTTCATTCTTCGCCGGAGCCTACGCCCGTTACGGCTGGGCCAAGCTCATGCGCTCGGGGCTGGGTGGCCATGAAATGCTCGCCCTCTATGCCGAGGCCATCACCAAGATGCCGGAAAACCCGGGCATCCCGCCGCTCTTCCGGGACATTTTCAAGAACGCCTATCTCCCATACCGCGATCCGGAAACCCTGCGCGCCTTTCTCAAGATCATCGACGAGTTCACCTACGATCACTCGGAGAAACTCGGCGATGCCTTCGAATATCTGCTCTCCGTGCTCGGCTCACAGGGTGATGCCGGTCAGTTCCGCTCGCCGCGACACATCATCGATTTCATGGTCGCCATCATCGACCCCAAGAAATCCGAATCCGTGCTCGATCCCGCCTGCGGCACGGTTGGTTTCCTCATCTCCGCCTTCAAACACATCCTCCGCACCAATACCGACGCGAAGGGCCACAGCACCCTCACTCCCTCCGACAAGGCCCGCCTGGCCGCCAACTTCAAGGGCTACGACATCTCGCCGGACATGGTGCGCCTCTCGCTGGTGAATCTCTACCTGCACGGTTTCACCGAGCCCCACGTTTACGAATACGACACGCTCACCTCCCAAGACCGCTGGAACGAATACTTCGACGTTATCCTTGCCAATCCGCCCTTCATGTCGCCCAAGGGCGGCATCAAGCCCCACAAGCGCTTCTCCATCCAGGCGAAGCGCAGCGAGGTCCTCTTCGTGGACTACATCGCCGAGCATCTCACGCCTAACGGCCGTGCCGCCATCATCGTGCCGGAGGGCATCATCTTCCAAAGCCAGGGTGCCTACAAGGATCTGCGGAAGATGCTGGTGGATCACAGCCTCGTCGCCGTGATTTCCCTCCCGGCCGGTTGTTTCAATCCCTATAGTGGAGTGAAAACCTCCATCCTCATCCTCGACAAAGCCCTCGCCCGCCAAAGCGACAGCATCGGCTTCTTCAAAGTAGAAAACGACGGCTACGGCCTCGGTGCGCAACGCAGAGCCGTGGAGGGAGAACAACTCACTCAGGTCAAAGCGGATGTCGCCACCTTCCTTCAAGCGCTTCGTGACCGTAAACCCACCGCCGATCTCCAGCCAATCTGCGGCCACATCGTGCCCAAGGAAAAGATAGTGGCGAATGGCGATTACAACCTGAGCAGCGAGCGGTATCGGGAGGATTTGGCGAGCAATCATTCCTTTCCTCTTGTTTCTCTCGGTGACGACAGTCTGTTCCGCGTGGAAAGCGGCGGCACACCAAAATCCGACGTGGAAGCTTATTGGGGCGGCGGCATCCCTTGGGCTACGCTCGTTGATCTTCCCGCAACTGACTTCATCTCTGAAATTTCTGCGACCAAACGGACGATTACCGATAACGGACTACGTTAATCGTCAGCGAAGATGATTCCCGCTAACTCGGTGGTTGTCTCGACCCGTGCAACGATCGGCCGGATTGCTATCAACCGCATTCCCATTGCAACGAACCAAGGTTTCAAGAACGTCGTCATTCAAGATTCGGCCAAGGTTTTGCCAGAATTCGTAGCGCTTTCGCTGACAAAACTTGTCCCGCAAATGCAGGCATGGGCGACGGGAGGAACCTTTGCTGAAATCTCAAAGTCAAAGTTCTGCGAACTCCAAATTCCCCTGCCGCCGCTTGCGGTGCAGCAGGAGATCGTGGCGGAGATCGAGGGCTACCAGAAAGTCATCGACGGAGCCCGCGCCGTCCTCGACCACTACCGCCCCCACATTCCCATCCACCCTGAATGGCCAGTCATCGAACTGGGCGAAATCTGTTCGTTCAAGAACGGCCTCAACTTCGACAAGACTTCGTCGGGACACACCGTGAAGATCATCGGCGTCAGTGATTTTCAAAAGCTTCTCTATGCACAATTGGATGACTTGGATGAAGTGCATTTGTCCTCGCCACTGCGTAAGGAGTATCTTCTCCAATCGGGCGACATTCTCTTCGTCCGTTCCAACGGCAATCCAGATCTCGTCGGGCGTTCGATGTTCGTCCCTCAGCCCCTTGAACCGACAACGTTTTCAGGATTCACCATTCGAGGCCGCATCCACGATGAACGCGCTTTGGCGATCTTCTTTGCTCACTTTTTCAAATCCCGCGACTTTGCCGAAATGATCAAAACGGTCGGCCAAGGTGCTAACATTAGAAATCTCTCCCAGGTCATTCTCAACGAACTGAAAATCCCCCTCCCGCCCCTCGCTGCACAACAGGCCATCGTCGCCGAGATCGAAGTCGAGCAAGCGCTGGTCTCCGCCAACCGCGAACTGATCACCCGCTTCGAGAAAAAGATCCAAGCCACCCTCGCCCGAGTCTGGGGCGAGGAAGAGCCGAAGGCCTTGGACTGCGGCAGCCCGCTGCCGCTTTCACCGCCGCAGCCTGCTGCGGAGGAAGTGGCCAGCAGGCTGGCCACTCCAAAGCGGCAGCAGGCTGCCGCAGTCCACGTGGAAACAGCCAATCCCAAGCCACTTCCCGTCCCGGAACCCGCCGAACTCCCGCGCCCCACCCGTCCCGACGAGATGGAGAAAAGCGACTTCATGTCCCTGCTACGTGAAGTCCTAACGGCTCACGGCCCCTGCGACCGCGACGCCTCCATCAAACACGCCGCCACCGCCCTCGGCTACCAACGGGTGCGCGGTGGCCTCGCGGAAATCCTGAGCAATGCCATCCGCACCGCCGTGAAACGCCAAGTGATTTTCAACGAGCGTGGCCAGTTCAGCACCGGTTGGTCCAGAGTGACGGACTATGAAAAGGATTTCCTCAAAACCCAATTCCTCGCCGCAATCTCCGAAAACGGCCGCGTCTGGATGGAGCGCGAGGAGGCCATCCGCGCCTTCGCCCGCTGGCTCGGCTTCCGCCGCACCGGCTCCGTCATCGACGAGACCGCCCGCAAGCTGATCAGCCGCCTCCTCCGGGGCGGCAAGCTGGAGAGCGACGGGGATTGCATCCGCAGGATTTAGGTTCCTGGAGATAAGGAGCCGCGACATTCTTGTCGCGTGACAATGGGTGGTGAAAGAAAGGAGCCGACGGCGCTTTTCTTTCGCGGTCCATTGGCTTGGCGGACAGGAGTGTCCACCCTCCTTATGGCGATGTCTCGGCCTCGGTCTGCTCTTGCTCTTGAAGTGAGTCTTGCACCCGGGCCGGGCACAGGATAGCCAATCGGAGGAATTCAACCCACTACTTCGAGAATCATGAAACTCGCGGAAATCACTGAAAAAGTCGCCGGCGTGCTGGATGGCGATGGAGAATTGGAAATCACCGGAATTTCCGGCCTGGCGGAAGCCGGTGAAGGCGATCTCAGTTTTCTCGCGAATCCGAAATACGGTGCCTTGCTGGCGAGCAGCCGGGCAGGGGCGGTGATCGTCGGCGAGGACTGGGACGGAGAATGCCCGAGCGCGCTCATTCGTGTGAAATCGCCGGACAAGGCGATGGCGCTGGCAGCCGCACTTTTGGGACCGCCCTGTGACCCGGTGGTGGAGCCGGGTATCCATCGCAGCGCGGTGGTCTCGGAAAACGCGCGGGTCGATCCGACGGCGATGATCGGGCCGTTGTGCGTGGTGGAGGCCGGCGCGGTGATCGGGCCACGGACCGCGCTGGTGGCCGGATGTTATGTCGGCCGGGACGCGGTGATCGGCGCGG
>JBGSTM010000258.1:0-4921 GCA_041736495.1 Akkermansiaceae bacterium | reverse complement strand
GACTAGCGGAGTGACGCCGACAAGCCTCGGGCATGGACTGGTGAAGGGCATGCTCCCCGTAATTAAATCCTATGAATCGGTGTTGGCGGATGTCAGGCGGCAGGCGCGTGGTTTGAACGCCGAATTGCGAGTGGGTTTTCTCATTTCCGCAGCACAGTCCATCCTCTCCCCGGCGATGGACCGGCTGCGGGAAATCCATCCGGAGCTGAAGGTTAAGCTTCATGACATGTCACCCAGGGAGCAGATCGATGGTCTGAAAGCCGGGAAAGTCGATGTGGCACTGATCGGCCAGGAAGGTGAGGTTGCGGCCCGTGAATTCCACAGTATCAAACTCTGCTCGCTGGGAGTTTGTGTGGCCCTTTCCGCCGCTGATCCTCTGGCGGGAAGGAACGGGTTATCAATCAAGGACCTGATCAATCGTGACTTTATCGGCATTGATGAGGAACAGATGCCGGGACGGAATCGCTGGATCACCGCGCTTTGCCGAAAGGCGGGATTCAAGCCGCGCTTCATCGAGACCGTTGATGGCATCACCCATGTCTTGTCAGCCGTTGCCTCGGAATCCGCTGTGACCCTGATGCCGGAATATTTCATGTCGACCCGGCATCCCGGAATCCGTTTTGTTCGCGTTTCCGACCCGGGTGTGAGTTGGGATTTCATCGTTCTATGGCAAAAGGGCAAGGTATCACCGGCAACCAGGGCTTTTATTGATGCTTTGAAAAGCACGGCCGCTGAATAAACCATTCCAGTTGATGGGGTGTGGAGTAGCAGTGACGTCCATCCGGTAGTTCAGGCAACTCCGCCGAAGCTCACGAAGTCGTCGAGATCGAGGCAGTCGAAGGTGCCGCGCAGGTCTTCGCGGGCTGGGTTGAGGCGTTTGATTTGCCCGGTGTACCACTCGCGCATTTCGATGTCGTTGAAGGACACGGTCTGCGTCCAGTCGGACCACTGGCTGATTTCCAGCGGCGTGCGCTTGAGCGGAGCGTTTTCATTGATCCACGACAGGACATCCCAGTCACCGGCACCGGTGGCGACCTGCTGTTGCAAGGCGGCGGGATCGATGCCGGTGAAACGGAAGAAGTGCCAGTCATTGGGGTTCTTGTATTTGTATTCGCCAGCAGTTCCGGCGATTTCGGCGCGGATCTTGTCGAGCATGCGCGGGAGGATGGTGTAGCCGCCGAGGCGGACGCGCGGGCTGCGCGGCGGACGTGTGGTGAGGTCGGGTGTGTTCATGGCGATGGAAACGTTAGAGCTTCTGTTTTGCGAGAAATCCGCGGATGAGGTTGGCGATCTGGCGGCCGTCTTCTTCAAGTGCGAAGTGGCCGGTATCGATGAGGTGGAATTCAAGGTTCTTCAGGTCGCGGCGATAGGGTTCCGCGCCGTCGGCGGGGAAGATGATGTCGTTCTTTCCCCAGACGATGAGGGTCGGCGGCTGGTGCTTGCGGAAGTATTCCTGCCACTTCGGATAGAGCGGCGGATTGCTGCCGTAGCTGGCGAAGAGCGCCATTTGGATTTCCTTGTTGCCAGGACGGTCGAGCAGTGTCTGATCGATGAGCCAGTTGTCCGGGCTGATCGTTTCGACCTGTCGGGTACCGTGGGTGTATTGCCACTTGGTGGCCTCGAGGGTGAGCAACTTGCGGAGTGCCTCCGCGTTCTTGTCGGAACTGTCCTTCCAATAGGTTTTGAAGGGAGCCCAGAATTCGCGGAGTCCTTCGTCGTAGGCGTTGCCGTTCTGGATGATGAGTGACCGCACGCGCTCGGGATGCTTCGCCGCGAGGCGGAAACCGACCGGCGCGCCGTAGTCCATCAGGTAGAGACTATAGCTTTTGAGGTTCAGCTGGACGGTGAAGTCTTCGACGACGTTCGCGAGGTTGTCGAAGGTGTATTTGAACTCGCTGACGGACGGCATCGAGCTTTGTCCGTAGCCCGGATAGTCCGGAGCAATGACGTGGTAGCGATCCGACAACGCCGGGATCAGATTTCGGAACATGTGCGACGAGGTGGGGAATCCATGCAGCAGCAGGAGCACCGGCGCATCGGCCGGGCCGGCTTCCCGATAGAAGATGTCGAGGCCGTCCACCTTGATGGTTTTATGCAAGGTGGGATGAGTTGGTCCGGCCTCGTCGACTGGGCCAGCGGCTCGCAAATTAGTGACTACGGTCGCCATGGCTAACATTGCAAGGCAGGCAAGCGCAACCAAGTTGCGAATGCCGGTGTGGATTAGAATGACTGTATTCTTGTTTTTCATGTGTTTGTTTGGCTTCAAGTTACGGGTTTGTCGAAAAGTTGCATCGCCTTCAGGTCAGGCCGTTCTTCATTTGTTATTTATAGACTTCTTCAGATAGCGGTAGAGTGGTCATCGTTTAGATTTGTGCTGTGCCGCCATCAACGAAGAGTTCGACACCGTTCACGTAACTGCCCTCGTCCGAAGCCAGGAACAGAACAGCGTTCGCGATTTCCTCCGGCGTGCCAGTTCGTCCAAGCGGGGTTGTTGCCGCGGCTTGAGCCGCGAACTCCTCGATCTGTGCATCGTCCATTCCGAGCTCGTTCTTGTATGCCGGCGTCACCACCGTGCCAGGACTCACGACATTCACGCGAATGTTGCGCCCTTTGAGATCCACGGCCCATGTCCTTGCAAACGAGCGGAGCGCGGCTTTCGTGGCGGCATAAACGCCGAATCCCGGCACACCCTTGATGGAAGCCATCGAGCCGTTGATAACGATCGCGCCGCCCTGTGGCATCAGTCGCACCGCCCTCTGAACGGTGAAGAGCGTGCCCTTGACGTTGATTCCAAAATATTTGTCGAAGTGCTCCTCGCTGACCTGATCCAGCGGCACGAACGCGCCGCCGCCGGCGTTAGCGAAAAGAATGTCGAGCCGGCCCTTCTGCTCCTTGATGGTTGCGAAGAGGCAATCAAGATCCGAGATCTCAGAAACATCGCTCCGGACACCCGTGGCATTGCTCCCGAGTTGCTTCACTGCCGCCTCCAGCTCCGGTTGACGCCGACCGGTGATGAACACGTGCGCCCCTTCCGCGATAAATCGTCGCGCGGTGGCAAGGCCAAGGCCGCTGCTGCCGCCGGTGATGAGTGCGATCTTTCCTGCGAGTTTTGGTGTCATATCGTTTTCGTTTGTTTGTTGGATGCTGGTTCGGATTTTTTCTATCATGTCCATGGTGCGTTGCTCCTGCTGGTTTTCGTTTCACCGTGCGATCTGAGGCTGGCGCGAACTCCACATCGAAAGCACCGCCGATCAGGACTTGGCGAATTCCAACAGATCCTTGTTGAGCTGGTCCTTGCTCGTATCGCCCAAGCTGTGCGAGCCGCCGGGATAAATCTTCAGGACGGAATTCTTGACGAGTTTCGCGGAAAGCTTCGCTGAAGCATCAATCGGCACGATTTGATCGTCGTCGCCGTGGACGATGAGCGTGGGCACGTCGAACTTCTTGAGATCTTCGGTAAAGTCGGTTTCCGAGAATGCCTTGATGCAGTCGAACGCGTTCTTGTGTCCGGACATCATCCCCTGCATCCACCAGGATTGGATCAACCCCTGTGAGACCTTCGCGCCGGCCCGGTTGAACCCGAAGAATGGGCCGCTGGCCACGTTCAGGAAGAACTGCGAACGGTCTTCGAGATAGGCTTTGCGAAAGCCGTCGAATACTTCCATGGGCAGCCCCCCCGGGTTCGCTGCGGTTTTGAGCATGATCGGTGGTATTGCGCCCATCAGCACCGCCTTGGCAACGCGCTTCGTGCCGTGGCGACCGATGTAACAGGCGACTTCTCCACCACCAGTCGAATGCCCGACCATCATCACGTTCTGCAACTCGAGCTTCTCGAACAGTTCCGCGAGGTCATCGGCATATTGGTCCATGTGGTTTCCGTCCCACGGCTGACTTGAGCGACCATGCCCCCGACGGTCATGCGCGATGCAACGAAAGCCGTTCGACGCGAGGAAAAACATCTGCGCTTCCCATGCGTCGGCCGACAATGGCCATCCGTGACTGAATGTGATGATCGGGCCATCCTTCGGACCCCAGTCTTTGTAGTAAATCGTCGTGCCGTCCTTTGTGGTAATGGTGCTCATGGTTTGAAGTTGGAGAGAGGTTACTTGAGGGCGCCGAGTTTTTCGACGGTTTCAGCGGTGCTCCAGACGTCGCTGGCGATCATGCGGTAGTTCACGAAGGCGGCCTCGTAGCCGTCGTAACCCGGCACTTTCGCGGCGGCGGTGGCATCGGTGGCGATCACGACGTGGAAGCCTTGTTCCAGCAGTTCGCGCAGGTGGGATTCCACGCAGAGGTTGGCGGACATTCCGGCGAGGATCACCTGGTTGATGCCTGCCTTGCGAAGCTGCAGGACGAGATCGTTCGACTCCGGCCCGAAGACTTTATGCGGACTGGTGACGATGGTTTTGCCGTCGTTGATATAGGGCTTGTAGATTTCCAGCCAGTCGGGGCCGGAGCCTTCGAAGCCTTCGAGGTCGAGAGCACCCTTGCGGTCGAACATCTTGATGTCGTGCATGAGCTTTTCGAGGGCACCTTCGAATTTCCACTGGTGGTCGTGCTTGTAGTAGTAGTGCGGGCTGATGAAGACGGGTATGTCGGCACTTTTCGCGGCTTTGAAGAGGCTCTCGATATTTGCAACCGTGTTGTTCTCGGTGACGCTCTGGCCGACCACGCCCCAGGTGACGCCCTTGGGAGTGAGGAAGTCGATTTGCGGATCGGTGATGACAAGCGCGACCTGGCCTTTGATCAGGTCCATGCCCGGACGCGGGATGGGGGCATCCTCGCGGGGACCGTTGATGTAGTGAATGTGTGACTCGGTATTCATCTCCCTAGGGTTGTTGATGGGATTGGGTTCGGTGTGTTAGTGACTGCATCCGCAGCCTTCGGTGTCGCAGGTATCGGGTTCGATTTTGCCGGGTTT
>JBGSTM010000254.1:0-9041 GCA_041736495.1 Akkermansiaceae bacterium | reverse complement strand
ACCGAGTTCGCCAGCACCCCGCTCGCCAGCATCACCGGCATCAACCCCACCACCAGCGCTGCCGGAACACCCCTCGTCTTCCCATCCAACAGCGCCATCGTCGCCGCGGTCACCACCGCCATCACCGCGGCGCAACCGGTGGACTTCATGGTGAAAATGGCCACCGAAACCACCGGTTCCAACCGGTTTGTCCGCATCGCCTCCGACGACAACTCCACTCAGGGATACCGCCCGCGCCTGTCGCTGAGCCTCGATTACGCCTTCGCCCCGTCAGTCAATCCCGGTACCGCGCCCACACCCACCGCCGGCATGGCCGCCGCCCTCGCCGGCTCCGTGGTCAGCGCCACTTCGTCACAATGGTCCGTCGTCAGCGGCACAGGTGCCGTCAGCTTTTCAGATCCATCAGCCCCTGCCACGACTGCGGTCTTTTCCACACCCGGCATCTATCTGTTGAAACTCACCGCCACGAATCCGAACGGGGAAACCAGCCGCACACTTTCCATTACGGTCCTCGCCGCACTCACCCACCTGAACTCGTGGCGGCAAGCCCATTTCAACACCAGCTCTAACACCGGCGACGCGGCCGACTCCGCGGACCCGGACAAGGATGGCATCGCGAACCTTCTCGAATTCGCCACCGGCACAGTCCCGACCGCCGGAAACGGCTCCATCCTCCGAATTGCCATGAATGGCAACACCGCCGAAGTCACCTACCGCCGCAGCCACGCGGCCGTGGCTGACGGAGTCCGGTTCCATATCGAATGGAGCTGCACACTCGGCGAAGACTGGAGCTGCTCGGGTGTGTCACAGTTCCTGGTCCCCTTCACCGATGATGGTGTATCTACCCAATGGACTGCCACCCTGCCCCTCACCTCCTGCCTGCAAGGTTTCGCGAGACTCCTGGTCTGCAGCCCGTAGTTCCAATTCCATGCAAACCACCAAACTTCAGATTGAATCCATGTCTTCAAGTCACATTCGCAACAACCATTTCCGAAGAGTAACGGGACTACTCCTCGGGCTGAGTCTCGGTTGGCTTACAAACGTTCCGGCACAGCTCCCTGCGCTCAACAAAGCGCCCTGGCTGGGATACTTTGCCGGCTATGAGAACAAGCGCTTCACATTCGGCCTCACGGCCGCAGGTGAAATCAAGGTCACCCCGCTGAATGACAAGGGAGAGGTGTTTGGCCCTAACCACCATTTTGCCATCCTTTTTGGAATCGAAGAAATTCTGCCCGACGGCAGGTTGGAGATGAAGAAAATCAAACCCGAAACGCTGACGTCCGAACAGGCGGCGACCGACAAGCTGGAAAAGGTCGTCATCCGTGGCAAAGTTTCAGCAGACGCAGCATTCGAAGCCGTGTTCGCACAAGATCGCGGAGTGATTTCCATTATCGGCCGAGTCATGGAGACCGGCGGATTCAAAAAGAACCCGATCCGCTTCGGCGTACAGGTGAAATTCCCGGATACCTATCCCAAGTGGATGAGGGAGGACCGATGGAAGAGCGATGAAAAGGCGATGGCGGCACTGCGGAAACAGATGGAATCGGAAATTATCAGGATCACTTGGACCGATGGGACAAAGGTGACTTACAGTTTCGAAAAACCCGTGGATGCGGCTTCCAAAACGTTGAACGGTCCGGGCATCTCAAAGGCCGAGATCGAGGTCGCAACCTACAAAAACAGACGTTTCATTTTCAGCGCGTCGCCTTCATCAGCCATCACGCTTTCCAATGCAGGCTCAGTCCCGCTGTCTGAAGGTTTTTTCATCCACTGGTCGGCGGACGCAGAAGCCAAGTCGGCGTTCAGTTTTGAAATCAAGTGATTCCATGGGCCAGGCCGAGGCCCCGGCGGGAACCACTTGGCGATGCCCAGCTCTTCATGTCGCCGAACCATCAGTCATTTTCGTGAACTCGATCAATCCCATCCTGGCAGCCTTCTGCGCGCTTTTCCTATCAGCCCAACAACAGCTGAGGGCGCAGGACATCGATCCGGCAACCGGCAACGCGCAGCCCTATCCTGGAACTCCTGTGACCGGCTACAAACTCGCCTGGTCGGATGAATTCAACGGTGCCGTCCTCGACACTAACAAATGGAACTACCGCACCGACACCCGCTTCTGGAGCCTCCAGCGCGCCGCCAATGTCCGCGTCGCCAACGGCTCGCTCTATCTGGACCTCAGGAAGGAGACCTTCGGCTCTACCAGCTACACCGGCGGCGGAGTGATCAGTAGGAAACTTTTCCGCTACGGCTACTACGAAGCCCGCATGAAAGTCCCGCCCGGCGCGGGTTGGCACTCTTCGTTCTGGATGATGAAGTACAACCGCCCGGCGACCGATACCGTATCCATCGAGCTGGACCCCATCGAGAACGATTCCATCACCCCGCTGAAATACGGAGTGAACACCCACCGGCACCTTCCCACACCGCATCTCACCTATGGCAACAAAAACGTGACCACTCCCTCGCTCAGTGCGGATTACCACGTCTTCGGCTGTGAGTTCACCCCCACGCTCATCCGCTATTTCTTCGAAGGAAATGTCGTCCAAACCGTGAACGCCACCCAGTTCCCGCACAACGATCTCAACATCTGGCTCACCTCCATTGCCGCCCCACTCGGCGGCACACCCGGCGTGGATGACACGCAGCTCCCCGCCGCCGCGCTCTACGACTACGCGCGCTTCTTCGCTCCGCGCGCCACCGCCTCCGTGAACATCACCGCCCCCGGCAGCGCGGGTGTCACTCTCGCTTCGACCGACCACTCCCTTCGCATCACCGCCACCGCCTCATCCAGCGACCCCGCGCTTGTCCCAAGCATCCTGTGGTCGAAATTTTCAGGGCCCGGTGACGTGACATTTGCGGATCCCGCAAGTCTAACCACCACCGCGAGCTTCTCATCCCCCGGCACCTATCTGTTACAATGCACCGCCACCGTGGATGGAAACCCGACCAGCGCCCGCGTGCCTGTCGCCGTGGACGCTCCCTTGCCCGCCATGTTCCGCCAGAGCTTTGACGGCTACACCCACACCGCCACCTTCATCCGCGGCGACAGTCCTGCGTGGAACTCCGGCGCGCGCGAGCAGATCATCGTCGGCCGCTGGGGCAACCTCCCCATGCGGCTTCTGTTCTCATACGAACTAACCGGCCTTCCAACCGATGCCACCATCGAAAACGCCACCTTCGAGCTGTGGACCGATGGCGAGGGAGGCACAGGCGCTGTCGGGGATCTGGAGCTGCGGCCACTCCTTGCAAAGCCAACCGAGGGCATCGGCACCGGAGCAAATCCCTCCGACGGCGCGGGCAGCGGCACGACTTGGGAATCCCGTTCTGGCGGCACTGCCGTCCCGCACTTGTGGACCACCGCGGGTGCCGATTTCGGTCCGGAAGTTCTTTCGACCGCCCCGGGTTTCGACGCCACCCTGAAAAACCATCCCATCGTTTTCCCGAACTCCGCGGGTTTCACCGCACTGGCGGAGAACGCCCGCTCCACCGCCACTCCGCTCGATCTGTTGGTTCTTTCACCTGCGACCGAGTCAGGCAGCGCCAACTCCATCAGTCGAATCGTCTCAGACGATTCCTCCGATTCGGACTACCGGCCGCAGCTCACGGTTTACTACCGCGGAAACTACGCGCCAGCCCCTTCGACCGGCGCATCGCTTTCAGCAGTGGCCGGATTGCCCGCCAACCTGCCAGGTGTGGCAGTCCACGCCAGTTCGACAATCTGGAGATTTCTATCAGGTCCAGTTCCCGTGACATTCGCCGATGCGAACCTCGCATCCACCACCGCCACGTTTCCCATCCCCGGAGTTTATACAATCGGACTAACAGCGACCAGCAATCTCGCGGAAACCTCCGCTCCGCTAACGGTCACGGTGGTCCCGCCACCGAGCGCATTCGAGTCATGGCGCACCCTGCATTTCGGACCCGCTCCTGATCCCGCCGACGCTGGAGACCTTGCCGACCCCGACCACGACGGCCTCGCCAACCTGCTCGAATTTGCCACCGGCACCTTGCCCAAGTCCCCGGACGGATCGGTCACCGGTCTATCATCATCCTCCCACACCCTCGAATTCACCTACCGTCGCAGCCACGCCGCTGTCGCGCATGGAATGGAGTTCACGACCGAATGGAGCGACTACCTCTCCGACGAGTGGTCTGCAACCGGCGTCAACCAATCGCCCGTCCCGGACACGGACAACGGCGTATCCACGCAATGGAAAGCCACGCTCCCCGCTGGCTCCGAGCGGCGTTTTGTCCGTTTGAAAACCACGTCCGCCACACGTTGATTTTACAACAGTGCTCATGAGCCCATTCCCATCCACCCCGGGTTTCCTCAAAGCAGACACATGGAAGATGCGGAATTTCAAAGATTTGTTACGCGATCTCATGAAAGTCGGGGCGGCGGCGGCGCTTAAACTTCAGATGAATTCCGGATCCCATTCCATCGCCGTTCTTCTCGCCCTAACCGCCCTTGTCCCGGCGGTCTCCGCAGCCCCCGTCCCGGGTTCGCTCCTGCCCGGCGGGGCTTCGAAATGGAAGCTTACCTGGAGCGAGGAATTCGACGGCCCGGATGCCAAGCTTGACGAGCGGTGGATTTCCCAGAACGGATCGAGCGGCCACATCCTGTGCAGCCGGTGGCGCGAGAATGCCAAAGTAAAAGACGGAACGCTCCGGCTCATCAACAAAAAGGAAAAACGCGGCGGCCAGGACTGGACCTCCGGCAGCATCACAACCAAGGAGAAATTCCAATACGGCTACTTCGAGTGCCGCTACCGCTACGCCGCCGCGGAAGGGACTAACAATTCATTCTGGCTGATGACCCAGAACAAGGAACAACCGGCCAAGGGCAAGAACTTCGAAATCGACATCAACGAGGGCCACTTCCCCAACGAGATCAATACCAACATCCACAACTGGTCCGACATCAAGGTGGTCAACGGGAAGAAAACCCATCCCAGCTCATCCAAAAGTTTTCCATTTGGAACCCGTCCGGATGTGACCATCCAGCTGGAGATCCCGGTGAAAACCCGCCGCGTCCGGCTCACCTCCACGCATGGCGGCCATTTCCACCTCGGCGAGTTCCGGATCTACAACGCCAATCCGGCGGGCTATCCGGATCCGTTTTCCGCGACCGCCGACAAGGACAAGCCAGGGCTCGTCAACTTCGCCACGGACGCCAAAATCAAGGTCAGTGGTTTTTACAAGGATGGCGGGGACACCACGGGAAACCTCGTGGACGGCAAGCCTAACACCACCTGGATCACCCAGGCCGATGGCACGAAATCCGTGGAGTTCACCCTCGCCGGAGAACAAACCATCGGCTGCGTCCAGTTCGTCAACGGCTGGAAGGACAACGGCAAATGGAAGACGATGATGGACAACTACCGCGTCGAATATTTCGACGGTCGGAAGTGGGTGGAGATGGCGAAGTTCGACATCCTCGACGGCGAATACAACTTCGCCCGCGACTTCCACACCTACGGGCTCGAATGGAATGAGGATGAACTCGTCTTCTACTTCAACGGCAAGGCCATCCGCCGCGAGAGGAATGTTTTCTGCCACAGTGAATCCCCCATCTGGCTCAGTCTCGCCATCATCGCCTGGGCCGGAAAAGTCAGCGACGCCATCGACGGCACCTTCATGGAGGTGGACTACGTCCGCGTCTATCAGCCAAAGCGAATGAACCTCCAGTCATTCTAGCAGTGCGTGACCCGGATAGTTTCCCTTTCATGCGGGTTGTCCACACCGCGCACATGCGCTATGGATTCCCCCATGAAACGTCGTCAATGGCTGACTCTCGCAAGCCGCGCCGGATGGGCGCTGGTGCTGCCCGGCTGTGGCCCGTCGACTGCCGGTAATGGAATCAACACCGCCGCCGCGGAACGCCTCGGTGGCGAGGGATATGGCATCTGGCAAGGTGGCCGCTGGACCGGCGGCCGTGACCCGAGCCGGCGGATGGCCTCGCTCAGCATCACCAAGTCCCTCGCCGCGCTGGCCGTGGTGAGGGCTGCCGGCGAAGGATGGATCGAACTGGACCGCCAGCTCGGGGACTCCTTTCCTGAATGGCGGTCGGACCCGGGCAAACGCCGCGTGACCGTGCGCATGCTGGTCAATCAATCCGCGGGATTTTCCTCCGGTGTGGCCCAGCTTTACCGCGGCCCGATCCGGGACAAGGGCAAGGCCGCCATCGCACTGCCGCTCGTGGATCCACCCGGCGAGCGGTTCCGCTACGGCCCGGCCTCATCGGAAATCCTCGCGGAACTGCTGCGCCGGAAGCTGCGGGATCGGGGCACCACCTCTGAGGAATTCCTGAGAAACCTGATGGAGCGGGTCGGCATTTCCAGCCCGGACTGGCGCAAGGATCTGGCAGGAAATTTCTATCTGTCCACCGGCGCGCAGTTCAGCGTGCGGGAGCTCGGCAAGCTCGGGCATGTCGTGGCGCAGCTGGCAAACGGCAAGGACACCGCCGGTCTCCGCGCCGAGGTTTTTCGCGACCTCGCCGCGCCCCGCACGGCGAACCCGATGGTGGGTGCCGGCATCTGGTGGAATCGCAATGCCGTCAAACCCGGCGCGTTTTCCATCGAACCGGAGCGCAATATCGACGATGTCCGTCCGCCATCGTTCTGGTCGCGCGCCTGCCTCGCCACAGGCCTGGATTCCGGCTGGCTCGCCATCATCGGCTCCGGCGGAAAACGGGTGTATGTGCTGCCGTCGCGCGAGCTGGTGGTCGCCCGGTTGGACCGTTCGAACGGCTGGAACGACGCCGCGTTTCTGCGGGCGATCAGCGCTTGATGGCGAGCAGCAGGTTCGCGTTCGAATAGTTCGCGTGGTAGCCGGAGCCGAATCCCAGCGGGCTGCGAGGATTGGTCGCGAACGCCTGCCGCAGGTCCTCCTGCTGGTGCTCGGCGAACAGCGGGATGGGACTCTGATAGTCACCGAAAAACCGGAACGTCCAGAGATCCTGCGCGAAATAACGGAACGGGATCCCCGAGTCGTCCTGCAGGATCGCCCGCGACTGGTTCAGGAAAAAATCGCGAGCCTGCGAGAACCGGTTGTCGTGCATCAGATAGGACGCCGCCTTGAAATAGGTGGCCTTGCCGCCGAGGCCGGCCACCCACTGCTGATAGCCGCCCTTGAATCCGCTGTTCGACAAATCCCCCGCCACGTAATAGGCGGTGTGCCGCATGCCGCCCGCATCGTAGTATTGCAGCTCCACGCCGGGGTTGCCACCGGCGGAAATTCCCCCCACCGATTCCACCTCGCCGCCCATCATCGCCACCGTGCTGAGCAGGATGGGTGTCACGCCGCGCAGGACGCTGCGTTCCAGATCCGAACGCATTTCCTTGGTGACGAAGTAGCCTGCCAGCATCTGGGTTTTCACGGACTGGCGGAAGGACTGGAGCGCGGCCAGCACCTCACCCGGCGGCAGCGACTCGAGCGGCGGCACTTCGCCCACCGGCTCCAGGCCCATCAGCGCGTAATTCCGCGCTTGGGAGAACATCGCACTCACATGCAGCAGGTCGGGGCCACCAAAAGGATAGTAAATCGTGCCGCCGCCGCCGATCACCGGAGTCACCTGCCCGCCCGACCAGTCTTTCATCAGACCGACCCGCCGGCTGACCTGGCCGCGCCAAATCTGGCCGATTTCCCGCTGGTGCAGCTGGTATTCCTCCGTCTGTTGGAGCCGGGAGAGAATCGCGCCGCGGCGCACCGGCTTGCCCGCGAGGAACAGGCCGATGTCATCCGGCCCGGCCTCGCCTGAGACCACCGGAAAATTCGCAGGTGGCTGTTCGAGATATTTGGGTTGGGCGACGACCTTCTTGGTCGGAGCGCAAGCGGTGAGAACGATGGAAATCGGCAGGAGCAGAAAAGTGAGTTTCATGAGTGGCAGACCGCAGAATGGGGGTTCCCGCGGAAAATGCATTTCCTAAAACGCGCTTTGCCGAAAATTCGGGGAACTCCCATCCCCAAGGAGGAGCGGACTCCGATCCGCTCACGCCCATGGAATGCCAATGAGGTGAGGGAAGCCGCGATTCATTGGCTTTCCATGGGCTTCGGCGGATCAGAGTCCGCCGCTCCTTGATGCTGCCTTCTTCAGCGGGAAGTAGCCAATCCAAGCCACCAACACCGTCACCATGCCCGCCAGGGTTGGTCCCGGCTCCGCCACCAGCGAGCGCACCATCACGAACCCGGTCATCGCCAGAAACACCAGCGGCGGCAGCGGATAGAGCGGACACCGGAACGCCCCCGCCACGGGTGGACGGCGACGCACGATGAAAATGCCGAACACCGTGAGAAATGCGCACAAGGTCAGCGCGAACTGGGTGTAGGTGAGCAGTTGTCCGAAGTCACCGGTCAGCACGAACGCCAGCGCCATGCCTGATAGAATCAACGTCGCCGGCAGCGGGATGCCGTGCCGGTTCTTCACCGCGAGGATCCGCAGCGCGTGGAAATCCCGACCCATCACATGCAGCACCCGCGGGCCGGCCCACACCAGGGCGCTGACGGTGGCTATCAAGCCCACGGAGAGCAGTCCGCTGAACCAGCGGGCCGCGCCATTTCCGAACAGGGCTTCCGCCGCCACGTAGCCCACTTCCGTGACTCCTGCCAGATCCGCGACGGGCGCGGCTTTGAGGAAAGCGGCGTTCAACAGCACGTAAAGTCCCATCACCAGCAGCGTGCCCCAGACCAGGGCGCGCGATACCGTCCGCCGCGCGTCGTGGATTTCCTCCAGCATGTAAACCGCCGCGTTCCAACCGGAGTAGGCGTAAAAAACAAATAACAGCGCCACCGCGAACGCCGGGTTGGTGATGATCGCGAGGTCCGCCTGCGGCTGGATTTCCCATCGGATATCCCCCTTCCCCGGCATCAGAAACGCCGCCACGATGAAGCCCGCCACCAGCGTGAGTTTCAGCGCGGTGGCCACCGTCTGCAGTCGGGCGCTCGTCTTGAGCGTGATCAGATGCCCACCCGTCACCAGCATCAGGGACACCACCGCGGCGACCGCCGGCGGCAGCGCCGGAAACGCCCGGTGCGCGTAACTC
>JBGSTM010000239.1:0-2191 GCA_041736495.1 Akkermansiaceae bacterium | reverse complement strand
TGTTGTTCGCGCCAGGCTTGGGTGAGTTGGCCGGTGACGGCGGCGGCGAGGACGGATTGGCGGTAGCGTTGGAGTTGGGCTTTGGCGTGGCGCAAGGCGGCGACGCCGGCGTCGAGCCGCGAAAAGAGTTCCTCAATCCGCTCCACGATGCGGCGTTGTTCGGGGAGGGGTGGGAGTGGAACAGGCAGATCCGCGACGGACTTCGTGTTGAAGTGCGTGATCGCGACTCCGACCTTACCGGCAGTGATAAACCGCTTCGCCGCAGAATTCAGATAATACGCCGCAAAATGAGAATCAATGCCGTGAGGGCTTTTTATGACGACGAGATCAGAACAATTGGCTTCTCCCAAATGCTCGGGAATGACGCACGCAATACCCACATCTCCGGAACGTGTGACGACAATGTCGAATGGCTCGAGTGCAGACTTCTTGAGTGATTTATGGAACTCGCAACTCACATACTTCAGACCTTTGGGGTCGAAACGGTTTGCACGGACATTCTGGCCGCGAAGAAATGGGATTCCGGTTTCCAGATATTCGTCCTTCATCGAACCAACGTGGCCCACGGTGACTCTGTCCGACAAATCTCCAAAAGTTGACCACCGCCAATGGGCCGGAATTTTTAGACCGTAGGTTTCTTTTGGAATTCTGGACTCTCCTAACCACTCGCAATTGTCCTGTCTTGATCGCTCTGCCCCTTCAGGGCTCGGATTCTTCGGGGGGCGAGAATCCAGGGCGTTGCCCTGGGCTGTCATCTTGCGCCCCTTTGGGGTTGGGGAGAGGTTCGAACGGGTGCGAGGCATCAGACGTTGCGCGGATTCGGGGTGATGCGGTAAGGGACCGGGTCTTCGCGGAGGACGCTGGAGTCGGGCTCCGGTGTGGCTCTCCGGATGGCGATGGCGCGTTCGCGCATGGCATCCAGCAGGCGCAGTTTTTCGCCGATGGGAAGATCGGCAAGTTTCCGCCGGTGGGCGGCCTTGCTTTCGAGGACTTTCTGGAGATCGAAGCTCATGCGGGATCAGGAATCGGAGAGGAATTGCAGGGTGAAGTGTTCCCATTTTTCCTGCAGGCCGTGGCGCTGGAGGATCTGCTGGAAGGCAATGGTGGAGAGGCTGCCGGATTCGACAAACTGGAGCAACCGCGACTTGTCCTTGGCCCGGCCGGTCTGGAGGGCGATGGCGGCGAGGTGATCCGCCGTGAAGACGCGGACGACCGTTCCCTCGATGTTCATTTCCACAGACTCGGCCAGCGCTTCCTCCACCAGCGGCCCGGTGGGTGGCAGGAATTGCACGGGCCAACCGCCGATGATGACATACTCGCCCTCAATGGTGCAGCCGCGTGCCTTGAGATAATCGAAGATCGGTTCCAGGCTCAGAAGCAGCCTTCCGGGCTCGGGCCGCATGGTGACGAAGATATCGACATCCAGAGTGGCGAACGGTTCGAGGTAAAACGTGGCCCCCACCGCTCCGCCGATGGCGCAGCGTCCGACGACGCCGTCGGACTGCATTTGATTCAAGGTCTGGATGACTTCACGGATATTCATCAATTGGGATCAGGCTACGAGGACGTTGTTGAGTTCCTCAATGATTTCCTTGGGATCCCCGCCGAAGGCCTTGCGGGCGACGGCGAGCGGAACGCCTTCATCGGAGTCGACGCTTTGCCAGGCATCGAGGTAGGCGTCCTGATCGTCGGTGGCGAAGGCACCGTTGAGGGCGACGTAGTTTTTGATGACGTCGAGCCAGTGGATCTGAGCTGGGGTGAATCTGGGAGTTTGCGCCTGCGGCGGAGTTTTCTGAGTCTGGGGCGTGACGCCCAAGCCACTTTCCTGTTGTTGGGCAAGCCATTGCTGGTAGCGGGTTTCGACGAGTTCGGGGAAAGGCGCGAGCGGAGTCTTCTGGGGATCGACGGTGTGGCGGACGAGGGTGATCAAGTTGGTGAGGGTTTTGACGGGGTCGGTCGTGAGCGGGCGCTTTTCGAGGTGTTCGTAGGCTTTCCAGACTTCGGCGGGGGCGATGTGGTAGGGTGGCCGGGCGACGGCTTCGGCGAGGGTTCTGAGTTCTTCGTAAACGAGGTGCCGTTTCGCGTGGGGGCGGTTGTAGAGGATCTGGAGGGCGGTGATTTCGTCCTGGTTGTCTTCGAGGAATTGTTTCCAGGAGGTGACGAGTTGGCGGGCTTTTTCCTCGTCGTAGCC
>JBGSTM010000238.1:0-11360 GCA_041736495.1 Akkermansiaceae bacterium | reverse complement strand
CATCGGCAGACCATGGCGGCGGCAGGTCGCTGCTAGAAATTTACTGTCGAACCGCAGCCCGTTGTGCGCGATCAAGGTCGAGTCCCCCGACCACGCGGCGAACTCGCACAGCACTTCCTCCGGCCGGTTCGCGTGCTGGACATGCCGGTTTCCGACGCCGGTGTAACTCTCGATGAACGCGGAAATCGGCCGCCGCGGTTTGGCGAAACTGGCGAATGTTTCCTCCGGGCACAAACAGCCCGCCGTGAAGCGCATGGCCGCGATCTGGATGAACTCGTCATGCTCGGGATCGAGCCCGGTGGTTTCCAGATCGTAAACGACGAAGGTCTCCCCATCGTGCTGGCGGTCCGTCCAGAAGAACGAATGCCGGCACTCGGGGCAGTTCACGCGGGTTCCCATCGCGGACTTGGGCCCGGTCAGGCTGTTTTTGCACTCAGGGCAGAAGGCTTTCATCAGCCCATCGCTTTTTCCATCAGCTTGTTCATCCGGGAAACGGTGTCGCGGGCGTCTTCCAACAGGCCCGCAGCGATCAGCGCGTTGTCTAGCAATTGAAGTGCCACGAGCTTCGCCAGTTCCGGGTTCGAGTCTTTCGCTTCGGCGAGTTTTTTCACGAGCGGATGGCGCGGGTTGATTTCGAGCTCCACCTTGACGTCGTCTTTGAAATTCTCGTCCATCGCCTTCATCATCTGGCGCATCTGCGGGCTCATGCCATCCGTCGGAACCAATGCGATCACCGGGCTTTCCACCAGGCGCTTGCCGCTCGCGACGGCCGTGACGCGATCACCCAACTCTGCCTTGAGGAACTCGCAAAGCGCTGCGGTCTGTTCTTCGGATAGAGCGTCACCTTCCGGAGAGTGATCTTCCAGCTCGACGCCGCCGTGACGGATGGAAACGAGCTTCTTGCCATCGAACTCACCCAGCGACTCGACGACGTATTCGTCCACCGCGTCGGTGAAATAGATGACTTCCAACCCGCGCGCCTTGAAGGCCTCGACATACGGGCTGCTCTCCACTTGCTCGCGGCTGCCGCCTACCAGATAGTAAATCGACTCCTGCCCGTCCTTCGCCCGCGAGACATAGTCTGAGAATCCGCATACAGTGCCCGCTTCGGTGAGCGATGACTCGAAGCGCAGCAATTTCGCAAGCGCGTCCTTGTTGGCGTAATCGGTGGCAATGCCTTCCTTGAAATAGCGATCGAACTTTTTGTAAAACCCGCGGTATTTCTCCGGATCCGCTTCGGCTTCCTTTTCAAACATCTTGATCACGCGCTTGCTGATGACCGCGCCGAGTTTGCGGATCAACGCGCTGTCCTGCATCGATTCCCGCGAGATATTGAGCGGCAGGTCGGCGCTGTCGACGACGCCTTTCATGAAGCGCATCCAGTCGGGCAGCAGGCCTTTTGGCTCGGCGTCGATGAGCACTTTTTTCGAGTAAAGCGAAACGCCGCCCTCAACCTTGCCGAAGCCCATGCGCTCGGGATTCTCGCTCGGCGCGAAGACCAGTGCGTTGATCGCGATCGGCACGTCGGCGCTGAAATGCAGGCGATACGCCGGCTCGTCCCAGGCCTTGCAGGCGAATTGATAGAACGCCTTGTATTCGTCCTCGGAAATCTCCGACTTGTTCTTCAGCCACAGCGCTTCCACCTCGTTGATGCGCTTGCCGTTGAGGAAAATCGGGAAGCCGACGAAGTTGCTGTAACGCTCGATGAGGTGCTTGATGCGGGTTTCCTCGGAGTATTCGCCGAGCTCTTCCTTCAAGTGCATCACGATTTTCACGCCTCGCGACTGGCCGGGTGATTCCTCGATTTCATAACCGGTCTTGCCGTCGCTGATCCAGACGAGCTCCTCGCCATCCACCCGCCAGCTGCGGGTGTGGACCTTCACCTCGTCCGCGACCATGAACGCCGAATAGAACCCGACGCCGAACTGGCCGATCATGTTGCCCGGCGTGCTGCCGCTGTCCTTCATGTTTTTCAGGAACGCCTTGGTCCCCGAATGGGCGATGGTGCCCAGGTTCGTCACCAGTTCCTCGCGGGTCATGCCGATGCCGGCATCGGAAATGGTGAGCGTTTTCGCCTCGACGTCGGTGGTGATGTGGATTTCCAACGGCAGTGTCGGGTCGTGCACATCCTTTTCCGTGGCTTCGATGTGGCGGAGTTTTTCCATCGAGTCCGAAGCGTTGGAAATCAGCTCGCGGAGGAAAATCTCCTTGTCGGTGTAGAGGGAGTGGACCACCAGATCGAGCAACTGCTGGATCTCGGCCTGGAAGGTGTGTTTTTCGACGGTTGGGGTGCTCATGGGTAAAATGGGGTTGGTTCGTGGGAACGGGCGGACCATAGCCAACCAGCGGCGGCTGTCAAAATTTCCGCGACACCAACTCAGACCCGCCGATTCATACTGCGGGCGGCGGGCGGAACGGATTCAAAACCCGGATCCCCAAACCTTCGAAATCCGCTTCATTGCGAGTCACCAGGGTCAGATCGTATTCCAAAGCACTCGCTGCCAGCAACGCGTCCACCTCAGGCAGGGAACACATCGCCTGCAGTTTCCCCCAACGCTCGGCGACCGCCAGAGAAACGTCGATCACGCGCTCGCAAAATGTCGATTTCACCTCATCGAGCCAGCGCTCCAGCGCCACGGTCTGCGAAACATCGCGGGTTCCCAGGCGGTCGATCCCCTTCCGGATTTCTCCCAGCGTCATCACGCTCAAATACATCTCCTGATCCCTCATGCCCAGCCACCATTGGTAAACTTCAGGTCGTGCCCGCTGCGGGCCTTTCCGGATCTCGCTCAGCACGTTGGTATCGAGGAGATAGCCGCGCATTCTCAGTCCTCAAAAAGGGGTTGCTCCGTCCGCCGGCCAGGGAGGCTGCGCTCCCGCTCGAACAGATCCTCGTCTCCGCCTCCCGGCATCTCGCCCAGCACCTGCCAGAAGCTCTTTCGCTCTCCCGTATCCGCCAGCAGGGCCTCGCGCAGAATTCTCCGATGTTCCTCCTCGACAGAGACCCCTCGCTCTCCGGCCCGCATCTTGAGCTGGCGGACCACCTCTTCGTCCAGGTTTCTGACCAGCAACTGTGCCATTGGGCCAAAGTGTGATATCATCGCTATCAAATCAACCCAAAAGTGCCCGTATTTGCAAATCGGCCCGCCGTCAGCTTACCTGCTTCCACATGCATGATCTTCACATCCATCTCGGAGGAGCCGTACCGTCATCGGTCCTCTGGGAAATCCTCTGCGACAACGGCCTGAAAACCGAATACGTCGATTTCACCAGTTTCCACGACTCCCTCACCGCGCGGCCGGACGAGGTGAAATCACTGGACGACTTCCTCGGCCGGTATTTCGAAGTGACCGAGGAAATCCAGTCCTCGCCATCCGCCGCCAGCGTTTCCGCCTATCAGGTCGTGGCCAAGGCCTACCGCCGTGCCCAGGTCGAGGCGGTCGAGCTGCGGTTCAATCCGCACAAGCGCGTGCGCCACGGCCTGCACACCATGGACGCCATCATTCTTGCCGTCATGCAGGGGCTGGAGCGCGCGTCGCTCCACTATGGCGTGGCCACCGGCATCATCCTCTCGCTCGGCCGCGATCTGTCGTTGGAGGCGAACTGGCAGATCATCGACGCCGCGATCAAATGGCGCAGCCGCGGCGCGTTGAACGGAGCGAACGGCGTGGTCGGCATCGACATCGCCGGTCCGGAGTCGCGCTCGCTGGAATTGAGCAAACCGTGGATGAGTGAAATTTCCGTGATGATGGAAAAAGCCCGCGCCGCCGGATTGAAGATCACCTATCACGTCGGAGAGAGCGAAGCCACCGGGCCGGAAGGAATCCTGCGGGTCATCGAAGCCATCCACCCCGACCGGATCGGCCACGGCATCGAATTGCGCAACGCGCAGGGAAAACTCCGGGACACGCTGATCCAGCTCCTTCGCGAGGAAAACATCTGTCTGGAACTCTGCCCGACGGTCAATCTCGTCACCCGCGTGATCCCCGACTACGCCTGCATCGCCAATTTCGTGAAAACCCTGGCAGCAAACGAAATCCCTTACTGCATCAACACGGACAATCCCTATCTGATCCACACCAATCTCAAACAGGAATACGAGATCATCGGCGACGAGCTGGGAGACGACGCGAAGCCCCTGCTGGACCTGAGCATGCGCCACGCGATCGACCACCAGTTCATCAAGGAGTAATCCCCCCCCGGGACCGCGAGTCTCGGAACTCGCTGCGAAAGAGATGCCAAAGAAAAGCGGCGGACGCCTCCCAGCTTTGGCGATCCTTTCGCAGCGAGTTCGGAGACTCGCGGTCCGGCGTGCATGCCTCCCGCGCATCCTCAGCCCAACAACTCCGCATTGTCCAAAACCCCGGATCTCGTGCATTCTCAAGCCATGAAAACAAAGCAACCCATTCTTCATGGCCTCCATCACGTCACCGCCGTCACCGCCCGCGCGCAGGCGAATCTCGATTTCTACACCCAAACGCTCGGCATGCGTCTGGTGAAGAAAACCGTCAACCAGGACGACGTGTCCGCCTATCACCTCTTCTACGCCGACGCCATTGGAAGCGCGGGATCCGATCTAACTTTCTTCGATTGGGGCCACGTCCCCCCGGCCCGCTTGGGTGCCGGCACGGTGAGTGAAACCGGCCTTCGCGTGCTCGGCGGTGAGGCATCACTGCAAGAGTGGGTCAATTGGTTCGACAAACAAAAAGTCCTCCACGGAGCCATCGAGATAGTCTCCGGCAGACCGACGCTCGCCTTCCAGGACGGCGAAGGCCAGCACCTGCGCCTGATCGCGGATGTCACCTCCGCCACCGATGTCCATCCATGGCACGGCAGCCCGGTGCCGCTGAGCGCCGCGATCGTCGGACTTGGTTCAGTCAGTCTAACTGTGGGCGATGTCGATGCCACTTCGCGATTCCTCACCGACGTGCTCGGTTTCTCCAACAGCTCCGACGATGCGCCCCTGTTTGAAACCGGCCCCGGCGGCACCGGAGCGCAACTCCGCCTCTACGGCTCCACCCAGCGAGGCCGGGAAGGTGCAGGCGGAGTCCATCACGTCGCCTGGCGGGTTCGTGACCAGCAGGAGTTGCTGGATTGGCAGAAACATCTGGAAAACAACGGCTGCCGGACATCCGGCGAGGTCGAACGGCACTATTTCAAATCGCTCTACTTCCGCATCCCCGGCGGCATCCTGTTTGAGATCGCCACCGACGGCCCGGGCTTCGCAGCGGATGGAGAGGACCCGGAGCACCTCGGCGAAAAACTCGCGCTGCCTCCGTTCCTCGAACCGCAGCGCACCAGCATCGAAGCCGGAATCAAACCACTCCACTATCAACCCTCCCGCTCATGAGCGCTTCACTCGATTTCATCCATCGCTTCGTTCCTTCGTCCGATATCGCCACCGCGCCGACCTTGCTTCTGCTGCATGGCACCGGCGGAAATGAGAATGATCTGACCCAACTCGGCCAATCCCTGGCCCCCCGGGCGAATCTGCTCAGCCCGCGGGGCAAGATTCTGGAGAACGGCATGCCACGGTTCTTCCGGCGGCTTGCAGAAGGGGTTTTCGATGAAGCGGATTTGATCCACCGCACCCACGAGCTGGCGGATTTTGTAAGTTCCGCGGCGAAGCATTACGGCTTCTCGCCGGACACCGTCACTGCGGTCGGCTATTCGAATGGTGCCAACATCGCAGCAAGCACCTTGTTGCTGCGCCCCGGTGTGCTGGGTGGCGCGGTTCTGCTCCGGGCCATGGTGCCGTTGATCCCTGAGAAATCACCCGATCTCACGGGCACCCGGGTTTTTCTGGCAAGCGGCTCAAGCGACCCGATCCTGCCCATCGACAACGCCCGGCGGCTTGCGGCCATGCTGCGGGAGGCTGGAGCGGAGGTCGATTTCCGGCAGATCAACGCGGGCCACCAGTTGACGTCCGCTGAACTGGATGAGGCCCGCGTGTGGTTCAGCGCTTGATGGACCCGAACGCGAAACCTATCCGAACATCAGCGGCGTTTCTGGTCTTCCTCGCGGGGATTTGTTCGAGGGACGCTTCGGCATCGGCGGGTTCGCCGCGGGCGTGGGGGCAACCGGTTTGAAACAAAAGTGTCAATGACCCGATCCAGGGGGGCAAACGAGGCGGTGCAATCCACTCATTCCCAATCGGGTCATTGACGAAAACACTAAAACAATCTCAGTTAGGCGCGTCAATCGTTTTTTTAGACCTACTTGAAAAACAAGTGACACACGTGAAATTTTTATTTAAGAAATCTTTAAGAACTTTCAGACGACAGGGGGTCGTCGCTGCTTAACCGGTCATGGCCAACAAGACGAACGAGGAGAACTGGGCGGCCCGCGAGCGATTGCGGGTGCTGGAGATGCTGCTGTGGTGGCGCGGCTGGGTCGGGCGCTCGGACCTGCAGGAGCGGTTCGGAATTTCCGCAGCGCAGGCGTCGAGTGATTTCCAGAAGTATCTGGAGTTGAATGGGAAGGAAATTTCCTATCAAACCAGCCGAAAGCGCTACGAGGCGACGGAAAATTTCACCTGCCGCTTGCATGAGCCCTCGCTGGATGAGGCGGTGAGGGTGTTGCTGGCAGGTGAGATGGACGCGGAAGCGCCCAGATTCGCAACCGAGTGGATTTCGGAAACAGTGACGATCCTCTCGATGCCAAAACGTCATGCGACCCCCTCGATTGTGAGGCGGGTGTTCGTCGCTCTGCTGGCGGGTCAGCGTCTCCGGGTTTTTTACCATTCCGTGAATTCGAACAACGCGAGCTGGCGGTATTTGAAACCGTCGGCCCTCGCCTGGGATGGCAGGCGCTGGCATGTGCGGGCCTGGTGCGAAAACAATCGGGCGTGGCGGGATTTCGTGCTGGGTCGGATCAGCAAGGCGGAATGGCCGGAGCCGTCGGGTGAGGTCTTGCCCCCGGATGAAGACTGGCTGTCCTGGGAAACCGTGCGGTTGAGGATCAATCCGGAGTTGGGGGTGGAAGCTCAGGCATCCTTGAAGATGGACTACGGCCTGGATTCGGAAGTGATGGAAGTGCGCGTGCGACGGGCCATGAAGGGTTACCTCTTGGCGGAACTGTATATCGACCACGAGAGCCACCGGGAGTTGCCACGGCATTTCGTGCCGGACTGACCGGCGAATCGTCATCGACGTGACCCGGCGGGCGTGGCAGGTTGTGTGCCTTGAGCTTCTTTACCCATTTTTGCGACTATCGATGGGTGGCTGTCCCCCTCGTTCTGTTGGTCGGCGGCTGCGGGCGGGATGAGTCGGAGCTGGGAAATCGGAATGCGAACGGCACGTTGATTCGGGCCGTGAAATCGGAATATTCGAACATCCGCGTGCGGGACAACGGCTCGGTTCGGAATTTGATCTTTGTGGAGCCTTCGGGACGGGAAGTGCGTCAGAGTTCGATCGATCTCCAACAACCGGGACGGCTGATGCTGGGTTACTCGAACGTGATCTTCGGCTCATTCCTGTTCAAACATCCGCAACAGCGCGCGCTGGTTGTCGGCCTGGGCGGTGGCGCGATGGTGCGTTTCCTGAACCATCATTTTCCCAAGACCGAGGTGGATGCGGTGGAACTTGACCCTGTGGTGGTGAAACTGGCGGCTGAGCTGTTCGGCACCCGGCCAAGCGCCGGAACCCGTATTTTCACCGAGGATGCGATCCTCTATCTCCAGCGCGACCACGGAAAATACGATGTCATCTACATGGATGCGTTTCTGGAACCGGGGGCCGACACCGACGCCCGGGGAATTCCGAAAAAACTCAAAACCGTGGAGTTCTTAAAAGGACTGCACCGGCAACTGAACCCGGGTGGCGTGGTCGCTTTCAATATCGCAGAGCACCCGGAGTTGGCCGGCGATTTGGAGGCCATCGCCGAAGCGTTTCCGGTGGTCTATCAAGCGGTGGCCCCGGACACGAAAAACCATGTCGTGATCGCACTCAAAGACCCTGGGAAGCGCAGCCCCGAGGGCCTGCGGGTGGCCGGGCGGGCGTTGGATCAATCGTATGATACCGGGTTTTCGTTTGAAAGTCTGGTGGAGTTGCTGAAAGAGCGGACGAGATGAGGAAGGACAGGCAGGAATGCCCGTGTCACATCCCTTTAAATAAAACGCCCCGTGACCTTGCGGCCGCGGGGCGTTTTCAGGAAGGGATCCGGTCAGGCGGAAGCCGACGCGGTGGTGCGGCGGAGTTCGCGCATCAGACTGCGGGTCTCGTCCTGCCACTTGTTCATGACTTCGCGGGAAAGCTGGACGCGGTCGGCGACGGCTTTTTCAAGTTCATGATAGTTGGCGGCGAGTTTTTCGACGATTTCGTGCAGCGAGTCGGCCGCGCTGTGGGTTGGGTTCTGGCGGAGTTCGGCGAGTTGCTTCTGGGCCTTGCGGTGGGCTTCGCCCATTTCGGCGAGCAGGATGCGACCGTCCGGCACGCGGCGGAGTCCCTCGACGAGACCGAGCTTGGAAAGCGTCCAAATCGTCCACTTGCTGGGATCCCACTGCCATGGCTTCACGCCGTTGCGGTAGTCGTGCTGGAACTCATGGTGATAGTTGTGATAGCCCTCGCCAAAGGTGAAAAAAGCCATGATCGCACTGTCACGGGCGCTGTGGCTGGTGGAGTAAGGCTGGCGGCCAACCATGTGGCAGAGCGAGTTGATGAAGAAGGTGCAATGCTGGGCAATGACGATGCGGGCGATGCCGGCGATGAGGAAACCTCCGAGCGCGCCGGTCCACGGGTTCATTCCCATGTAGGAATTCCACGCATAGCCCAGCGCGGAAGGGATGATCAGGCCAACGACGAAGCCGATCCAGTGGACGTATTCATGCTGCCACATGACGAGTTTGTCCTTCCGGAGATCCGCGACGTTGTCCATCGGCGGTTCCGGATTGAGCTTGAAAAGCAACCATCCGATGTGGGCCCAGAAGAAGCCCTTGGAAATGTCATAGGGATCCTCGTCGTGGTCGACGTGTTTGTGGTGGCGGCGATGGTCGGAGGCCCAGTTCAGGCAGGAATTTTCGAACGCGCAGGCGCCGAAAACGAGGGTGAAAAGCTTGACCGGCGTTTTCGCCTTGAAGGAAAGGTGCGAGAACAGGCGATGATAGCCGACCGTGATGCTCATCATGGTGGCGGACAAATAGAAAAACATCATTGCGAACTGGAACCAGTCGATGCCGACTTTTACCAGATAGATGGGAACCCCGATGAGGGCGGTTAGGGCGGTACCGATGAGGAATGAGCTGGTGATCCAGTTCACCCGGTCGAAGGGAATACGATGCATGATTTATGGTTTTGAAACCCCGAGGCAGCCGGATGTTTAACCGGACGGTCAGCGCAAGTGCGCGCCAATAGCCGAAGGACGGCGCTCAATACCCGAGTTCACGGCCGATAGCAACCCCGCTTTTTTCCAAGATTCCGCCGGGTTCTGTGTTGACAAACCAGGGTGGATCCCGCATCTACCGCGCCCCGGATTAACTGTGGAACCAACAAACCAACCAATATTCAACGCATGCGTGGAGTGACCATGAAAAAAGGCGAGCCTGTCGACCGGGCTCTCAAGCGCCTCAAGACCAAGCTGGATTCCGAGGGCATCCTCGAAGAAATGCGCCGCCGCCGCGCATTTGAGACACCGACCGAGCGCAAGCAGCGCAAACTTCGTTCCGCTTCCAAGCGCAATAAGATTCGCTGGCGCTTCTCGAACGCCCCGGCCGTCGCGTCCACCGATTCCGCCGAGTAATTTTCCAGGTTCCACAGTCCGGGGAAGAAACGGATGCCACTTGGCATCCGTTTTTTTGTGCCTGCGAGACACCTCCGTGCCGACAAATTTTGATTCCCACCGCAAAGTCCGCGGACGATGCTCCTTCCATGGTGGAGCGCGTATTTCTCGGATGGGACCAGCCGTTTTTAACGAAGGCGGTGGCTTGGCTGATCGAGCGGCGCGACGAACTGCCGGGAATGCAGGTGGTGGTGCCCACCGCCCAGAGCGGACGCCGCCTGCGGGAGTCCCTCGCCGAGGCGGCAGGAGCGGTGTTATCGCCGAAATTCGTGACGCCCGGTTCGTTCCTGCAATCCCGCGACAATGAGGCGGCGGCGGATTGGATGGACCATCTCGCCTGGGTGGAGGTCCTGGAGAGCATCACCGACTGGACCGAATACGACGCGCTGTTTTCCGAACCGCCGGGCGAGGGCGCGAACTGGGCGGGCGGATTGGCCCGGGAAATGGTCCGACTGCGCCACACGCTGCAGGAAAACGGGCTGCTCCTGTCCACTGCCGCCAGGAAACTCCGCGAGACCGTGGAGGCGGAACGCTGGGAGGCACTCGGCAGACTGGAAGACCTTGTCGAACGCCAAATGCGCGCCTGGGGATTGAAAAGCCGCAGCCGGATCCTGTCAGAGGGACTGGAAATGCCAGCCGGAGTTTCACAGATCGCTCTGGCAGGCGTGGCGGAACTGCCGCCGCTGGTCGAGCGAGCCATGCTGTCGTGGCCCGGGCATGTCACGGCACTGATCGGCGCGCCCGAAAATGAAGCGGCAAAATTTTCCCTAATTGGCAGACCCACCTCCGATTGGGCGGACCAGCCACTGCCTTGGCCGGATGGCTCGGTGCAGGTCGTGGCAGACCCGCGCCAACAAGCGGTCGAAGCGCTGCGGTTGATCGGCGAAATGAACACTCCGTCCGATGCCTTCGCTCTGGGATCGGCGGATCCCGAAACGGGTGACGAACTGGCCCGCAGCTTCACCCGCGAAGGATGGCCGGCATTCCACCCCGCCACCACGGTCGTTTCCGGCGGGCTGGCACGATGGTTCCGGACCTGGTGCGAATGGCTGGCCGACCCGACTCTCGCAACCATGGCGGATTTGTTAGCACTGCCGGAGACCGGCGTGCTCGTCGGTGGCAAGCGCGCGCAGAAGGCCAAAACTCTGGCCGAACTGCGCAACCGGTGGATGGTGGCGCGCACCGAGGATCTGCAACGCAGGATTTCCACCGAGGAGTTCCGCAGCGAGCTGGACCGGGAATCCGCCGGGGAACTCCTCAAGGCCTCCGAGTCGCTGGAAAGCTGGCGTGGAAGCTTTCAGGGGGAAAATGCCAGCGGAGCGACGGCACGATTGTTAGCCATTCTCGGTCGCACCGGACCGGTCACGGAGGAAACCGCCAATATTATGACCGACTGGCTCGCCGCTGCCGCACCGCTGATGGAGCGGGTGAGGCGCGGCCCGGGGTTCTGGATCGAGCTGATGTTAGCAGAACTCCCCTCCCCCGCCCCGCTGCCGCCGGAAGGCCGGGTGATCGACGTGCAGGGCTGGCTGGAACTCTATCATGAACCCGGCCGCTACCTGGTGCTGTGCGGGATGAACGAGGGC
>JBGSTM010000233.1:0-26762 GCA_041736495.1 Akkermansiaceae bacterium | reverse complement strand
GAAGGCATGGAATTCGACGACCGCATCGCCCTGCTCGACCAGGTCGAACACCCCAAACCCGGCGCCGAATTCATCTACACCACCTTCAACGCCTTCAAACTCCGCCACCCCTACCTCGGCAGCGAAAACGTCAAGCCCAAGACCGTCGCCCGCGAGATGATAGAAAACTACCAGTCCTTCGAAGACTACGTCAAAACCTACAAGCTCGAGCGTGCCGAAGCCGTCCTCCTCCGCCACCTCGGAGAGGTCTACAAAGTCCTCGCCCAAACCGTCCCCGACACCGCCAAAACCGAGCACCTCCACGAAGCCGAGTCTTTCTTAGAACTCATCGTCCGCCACACCGACTCAAGTCTCCTCGATGAATGGCAATCCCTAAGGGGCGGGGACGTCTCGTCCCCGCTTCCACAAGCCCAGGATCCCGAGGCCAAACTCGCCGCCTTCAAAAACAAAATCCCTTACACCAAGGACAAGCAGGCCTTCACCCGCCACCTCCGCAACCATATCCTCACCCTCGTCACCGCGCTTTCCCGCTACGACACCGAGGCCGCCCTCAGCCTCATCGCCCACCACGACTCCGACGGTAAGCTCTGGTCCAACGAGCGCCTCCTCCAGCAGCTCAACACCTACCACGCCGCCCGCCACCAGATCCGCCTCGATCCCGAAGCCCGCAACGCCCGCCACACCCACCTCTCCGAAGACGGCCTTACGATCCACCAAACCCTCATCGACCCCGACGACCTCAACGACTGGTCCCTCCACCTCACCCTTGATCTGGAAAAATCCAACACTGCAAGAACCCCCGTCCTCCACCTCGAATCGATTACGCCAATCTGAGCGCCCACACATTCCCCATTTTCGAGCTGGAAACACCCAATCCGCACCGATAAACAACTTTAGGATCTTTTAAAGCCGAAGCTTGCCATTACAATCAGCATCATGAAAGCAAATCTCCTGAAACGTCTCTTTTCCGCAGTTCGGAACGGGTCAGACGGTGATGTGATGGCGGTTTGTGACCGCATCGTGGAGGACGAGCGTCGATTGGGTCATTCGAAACTAGCCGCCGAACTGGATACCACTCTCACAGCAGCGAAGGCCTTGCGTCAGAAATCTGAGGGCCGAAAAAGCAGCAGCAGCTCGTCGCTCCTAAGCGCCTTGCCAGCAAGCAAAAGAGACTCCGCACCACTAATCCAAGTAATCGATCATAAGGATCTCCGTCATCACATGGTCCTTCCTGTTGAGGTCGAGTCCAAATTCGCTCGAATTGAAAAGGAATTTGCTGCCAGAACACGATTGGCGACTTACGGGTTACAGGCCCGAAAACGCATTCTACTGTATGGCCCGCCTGGATGCGGCAAGAGTCTGGGGGCAGAGAGGCTGGCATGGGCAACCGGCTTGCCGCTTCACAAAGTACGTTTTGACACTCTCATTTCATCATTTTTTGGTGAAACAGCGACAAACCTCGGAAAGGTCTTCGAAGCTGCTGAAAGACAACCCTGCGCATTGTTTTTAGACGAGTGTGACACGATTGCTAGATCACGAGGAGAGCGGAATGACGTGGGTGAAGTTTCACGAGTAGTGAACATGCTTTTGCAACTTCTTGAAGATTATAGAGGGGATGGATTGATCATCGCGGCCACCAACTATTACGAATCCCTCGACAAAGCAATTTACCGCCGCTTCGATGAAGCTGTTGAGGTCCCAACACCAGGAATTACTGAGATTGCAAGATTGCTTAAAACCACATTGTCTGCCCTAAAAGTGGAACCTGGAGTAGTCTTCGAAGACTTCGCAGGAAGTCTCGATGGCTTCAGCTTCAGTGAGGTTGAGCGTATTGCTCAGAATGCAGCTAAGCGCTGTGTTCTTGAAAATCGAAAGGCAGTTGGAATTAAAGACTTACAAGATGCTGCGACAGAAGTGAAGCGCCACAGTTAAAATCCATGCATCAGAGTCAGTTCCCCCATGTCTCGTTGATCGAAACAAATCGAGGTCGAGCAGTGCTGCAGCCCGGTCCGAGTTCCAATCCGAGTGTAGCAAGGAACCAGGCGAACCGCGCACAACACGCGACTGACCTTAAGCAAAAACTCCAAGGCTTCTCAACATCTGCAAAAGAAGGTCTAGCAGCCCGCGAAGAGAATAATTTACCCAGTATCAGTGGCGGAGTTCCGTTCGTGCTTCAAATTCCCGATCAGGATGGACGAATAATGGATTTTGTGGCCAAAAAGCTGAACTTGGAAATCGTTGCCGAGTATGAAGATGGATTTTTGATTGTTTCTACCGAAGATCTCGATCTACAGCACGTCATCGATTTGGCAGATGACTTTGCCAATGAAGTCTATGGATCTGGAGCCATGGCTAGTATCTTAGATATCGATGGGGATCATACTTCAGTTAACCGAATCCAGCGAATTATTGGAGACGACCTAATGGCACAATGGCCATTCCAGCCATACCAAGACTTGATGTTGGATGTATCCATCGAAGTTGCTTCCTTCAACCCACCGCCGAAGCCGAGAGGTATTACTTCGCGAACTCGGGAAGAAGTGAAAGCAAGAAAACTGGCCGAACACCAAGTAGCATTAGATGCTTTTTACCAAGCTTGGGATGAAAAGAGGCTCCAGCGGGAGTCTGAGATCGAGCGCTTGGTTGCTCACTATGGAGGTGAGATTTTGAGGATCACAGAGCACGAAACCGTCGATTTTCCCGATAGCTTCTCGATGCGGATTCGGATGAGAGGGGCTGGCTTCTTCGACTTGATTACTAACTTTCCTAGTCTTTTCGAAGTAACGGTCCCGGATGAGTTTAGCCTTCCTGTTTCGTCCGAGACAGAAGTTGAAGTAGGCGACGACTTTGAATTACTGGCCCCGCCCTTCGATGCTCCACGGCTCTGCGTGATAGACAGTGGCATTCATGAAAACCACCGATGGTTGGCTGCGGCTATTGACGCAGCTATTTCCAAGTGTTTCCTTCCCGACCAATCCGATGACGATGTCGCTGATTACGTTAGAGGTGGAGGTCATGGAACTCGTGTAGCAGGGGCATGTCTGTATTCCGATTTTGTTCCCTCAACAGGTTCCCACGAGGTGCCCTTCTGGCTGGTTAATGCACGGGTTCTCGATGACAACAATGATCTGCCAAAAAGGCTTTTTCCCGCGCAACTCCTCCAAACAATAGTGGAACATTATTTGCTCAACAGTGGAGTTCGCATTTACCAGCATTCGATCGCAGGAAACCGCGCTTGCCGCACAACTCGCATGTCCATTTGGGCCGCCGCGATCGACTGGTTAAGCTACCATCATGATGTGCTTTTTGTTCAGGCCGTTGGAAATATCGACCCACGTGGCGCGGTGAACTCACCGGGTATCCTTGATCATTATGAGGCCGAGCGATTCTACCCCGAATATCTTCGTGAACCCTCAAGTAGGGTGGCTAATCCGGCCCAAAGCTTGCAAGCTATATGTGTTGGTTCCATTTCCAGAGAATATTTCGAGGACGGTGACCGTCGGTCAGTCGCTCCATCCTACCTTCCTTCTTCATTTAGTCGAACGGGCTTCGGACTCTGGGACAGTATCAAACCCGAAGTAGTAGAGTTTGGCGGCGATTACGTGGCGGATTCAGGAAATCCTCCGGCGCTCTCGACCCCACCCGAAGTCTGTCCAGAAACAGTCCGATCTACCCGTAGAGGCGGCCCTCCTTTTGCAAGCGATGCTGTGGGCACCTCATTTGCAACCCCTAAAATCACTCACATAGCCGGTCAACTTGCGGCGCTTTTTCCCGAAAAGTCTCCACTTTTATACCGTGCACTTATTATCAATTCGGCGCGATGGCCGGACTGGGCGGAGCAGGCAGTGGTCGAGGATCGTCCGGCTATTGTTCGATCCATCGGATACGGGGTGCCCGACCGCGCGCGTGCTACGGAGAACACGGAACACCGCATTACGCTTATATCACAGGATACCTACGAGGCACATGCCCGAGAAGGATTGGTTTTTGGGGTTCCCATCCCTGAATCCATGCGACGCCCAGGAGAGGACTTTGCCGTTCGTATCGATGTGACGTTGTCGTACGCTGCCGAACCGAGACGAACCCGTAAATCACGTCGCGGTTACCTTGGTGTCTGGTTGGATTGGGGGGCTAGTAAGCATGGAGAACCGTTTGATGAATTCCGTACTCGCGTCCTCAGAGACTTTGAAGGTGGAGAAGACGAAACCAATGACGGCAATTTTAGTTGGGTTCTGGGAAATGCTACTTGTCGAAATGGACAAACTAACGGCGTCTGTAGGAAGAATGGGACGGTCCAAAAAGACTGGACCATTGCTCGTAGTTACGAACTTCCGGATATGTTTGGAGTCATCGTAAGGGGGCATCAAGGCTGGAGTACCCGAGATGACGAGACAGCAAATTTCACGCTCGTTGTCTCATTCGAGGCTCTTGGTGTTGATGTAAATGTTTACCAAGAAGTACGGGCGGCTGTGGAGGCTGAAATTCAAGAGCGGCAACAGATTGGTCTGGAAGCCCTACTATGAGCGTTCCCCAAATTCAGGACGGCTATGCAAAGCATCTGAAATGTAGTGGGCTTGGGTCTTATCGATGAGTTTGGTGGATTCGGTCGTCACCATCTCGTTGCCAAAGTCGTCGGTGTAGATCTCGATCAGAATGGTATCCACCTTGACGGCCGCCTTCTGTGTGGTGGCGGGAATGTAGATGTCGAAGGGAACTTGTTTGGTTTTCATGGCTATGTTCTGAACGATGCCGACGCGTTTTGCGAGTTCGGAACGTTTGGGATCAATAAAAACAGCCCCTGCGATCACGCCGGAGCTACTATTTCCTGTTATCTGTTTCCAGACTCATGCGGGTATGACCACTGGTGGTGCGGTTTCTCCCGCACCACTTCCACCTGTCCGATGGATGCGGGAGGTGGTACGCCGCTCGGCATGGATGTCAGGGTTGCGGCGGAAAATTGTTGAGGCTGCCGATGAGGTCGCGGGCTTCCTTGATGCGAGCGGAGGAACTGCGCTCTTGCCCTCCAAGCAGGCCTCGCTTATACGGTCGAGAGTCGTTTTACCTCCGAAACGACGCTCCAATTTCTCCCGATCATTTCGCAAAAACCATTTTGGATGGAAATTCCTCAACCCAACTCCACATTGACTTCCGGACGCGGCGTCCCACGGCCATCGACTTCTTCCGCCCCACCGCCGACCAGCGAGCAGCTTGCACTGCCCTTAACCGAGAGCGAACGCGCGGAATCCTGGAAGCAGCTCAGCTCGCTCCATCCCGGGAATCGTTTCCGGTTGATGTTTGGAATGCCATTTTTGCCCGAAAGTCCAAACAGAAGGGCGTCCCGCTAATCCCTCTGGAGCGGCTGGGCATTCATCATGACGAGGATGGGATGCTGAGCTCGGATTTCTGGTAGCGCTGCCGAGGCGTACCCTTACCGAGATGATGACTGGAACGTCGTTTATAAATTCTTTTTTCTCGGAGAAGGCGGCTCGCTCGGAAGGAAAATAGCCCTAGAGGAACCGGAGAGTGATCGCTTTGAAATCCAGCTTCTTCCGGCTCGCTTGGTGGACACTCTGGAAAAACTTTCGGTTCTGAACGAGGCGGGCGGACATCCCACGGAAATCGTCGGCTTGTCTTCAAATGCCGATTTCCTGATCGCGAAGCAGCCGCTGGCATTCCCTTACAAGGACTATCAGAAGGATCGCGAGATCGCCACGAAGGCGATCGGCGGGATTGTTCCGCTTTTCACCAATCTGGAGCGGCAGGTCGCCGTGATCTGGCTGAATTCTAATGGGTGGCTCATCGGCGATCTGCATCACCGCAACATCGTGCGGGACCGCGAGGGAAATCCCACGATCATCGACACACTGATCGGTCCGGTTCCGCCAACTGCTCAGCGCAAACTCGCATGGCTTCGGAACGCACTGGACGACGCGGAAGACGTGAGATGCGGGCGTGAGCTAAGGAAGCGGTTGCAATTCGGGGATGAGGCCGATGACGACAGCCTTTAACCACCACCACCCGCCATCGCCATTCGATTATCGTCTTCCCACATCCGGGCGAATCGATACCTTGTTAAGGATGAAACGTTTTGGTGCCTGTCTCGCGCTGCTCGCGATGTGTCTCCTTTCTCCATCCGTTTTTGCTGCGGATCGGGTGGCTCTGGTAATCGGAAACGGAAACTACGATGCTTCCAAGCCGATCAACGAGCGGCCGAATCTGCGAAACACCCGGTCGGACGCGCAGTTGATCGCGACGACATTCAGGAAACTCGGATTCCGAGTCATTCTGTTGGAAGACGCAAGCAAGGTGGCCACGGAGAAGGCACTCAGCGCCTTGAAGTCTCCGGGTCAGGGCCCGTCGCTGGGCGTGGTTTTCTACTCGGGCCACGGCATGGAAGTGAACGGCACGAACTACCTTTGCCCGATCGGCGGACAACTCGCCACCCGCCAGGATCCGGACCGCTACCACGTGCGGCTGGACACGGTTCTCGGGAAAATGGCCGAGGCCCGGATCCAGGCGAAGGTCGTGATCCTCGATTGCTGCCGGAACGATCCTTTCCAAGCCGCAGCGCGCTCGATGCCGCTGGACGGCCAACCCGCGCCGCGCAGCTCCGGTGGATTGGCGGTGGTGGACCGGATTCCGCAGTCCACGCTGATCATGTATGCCGCCGGGCCGGGCCAGACGGCTTCCGATGGACGCGGCGTGAACAGCCCGTTTACCGAGATCTTTTCCTCGGTGATCCAAACGCCCGGCATCAGTTGTTTCGAGGCGTTTTTCCAAGTCTCCGATCATGTGAAAAAGCAGACGAACTCGGCGCAACAACCGTGGGTGAAATTCGACGGCGCGGCGGATGCGTTCCGGAAATACACTTTCAGCGGGGCCACTCCGGCCACCGGCGATTCGAACGCGGGCGTGGTCATGCCGAACCAGCAGGACCACCAGACCATGCAGGAGGAAATCAACAAGATCCGCGAGGAGAGCGAGGCGGCGCTGGCTAACGGGGCGACGGCCGTTCCGCAGAGTTCCCCCCAGGCGCAGTCCGGCGTGGCGCAGGCGAATACGGAAATCTCTGTCTTCCTCCGCCGCTGGATCAACAACCAGGAAAGCAACTCGGCGCAGGCGTGGGCGGCGGATTTCGCCTCGATGCCGAAATACTGTTATTGGAAACAACCCGGCGGCACACCCGTTTCCTTCCTTCTACGGGACCGGCAGGAGCTGATCGACAAATATCCGTCGCGCGACTATCAGATCCTCGGCGACGCTACCTGCCAGTATTTCAACAATTTCCGCCAGGCGATCGTGGTCGTCAGCTATCACTATCAATACCGGGGCGCCAAACTCGCGGGTGGAAACTCGATCAACACCCTGGCGCTCAGCAAAACCAGCGGCAACTGGGTGATCACCTCCTATGAGGAAACCGTCCGTAAAAACGCGCGCCTGCCCGGTGCCAAACCACCCGCCGCCGCCGCATTCATCAACCAGGCGACGGCCGACGCCTTCATCAACCGCTGGGTCTCCAACAACGCCAGCAACAACGCGGGCGACTGGGTGGCGGATTTTGCTCCATCCGTTTCCTATTGTTATAAAAAGGACGGACCTGCCGACGCCACCTACCTGCGCCGGGACCGCCAGGAGCTGATCGACAAATTTCCCAACCGCACTTACAAGGTCCTCCGTTTCAACGTGAATGTCATCAATCCCACAAATGCCACCGCGACGCTCGACTACTCCTACGACTACGGCCGGCCCAAAGGCAAATCCGCATTGAAACTCACGCTCGCCCTTCGCAACGGTCAGATCAAAATCACCCGCTTTGATGAAAAAATCCTTCGTTAGTTCATTTCCCGTGCGCCAGCTGTTAGTCTCCATGTTAGGCTTGGCGAGCCTGTGTCCCGCCGCCGCGGAGGAACGCCCGGCGCTGAACAACTACGTGCTCGCCGCCGTCAAGACGATGCCCGCCGGCGGTGGGTACGACGCCTCGCAGGCGGCGGTGGATCGCCTGGCAGCCAGTGTGAAAGTCGAGGAAGGCACGATCCGGCAGGACCTCAACGTGGCGGAATCATCGTTCTGCTCGGGAGCCACCTACATGGTATTCCTGCGCGTGGTCGAAATGCTGCGGAAAAACGGCAGCCTCAAGCTCTCACCAGAAGCGGTGCAACGGCTGGCGGAGCTGGGTGTGAAGGACGGCGAAAGCGTGTTCGGCCGATGGAATGCCAACGGCCCGGGAACGGCAAAGTTGTTTGAGGAACTCAAGTGCGGCCGGAATTTCACCTCCTATGAAGATGCGCAATCCGGAGATTTCATGAAGATCTGGTGGACCGATGAAATCGGCGGAAAAGAGCGCGGGCATTCTGTCGTCTTTCTCGGTGCCGATGAATCGAACGTGCGATTCTGGTCCGCCAATGATCCCGCTGGCTACGGCGTGAAAACGGTGCCTATCGAAAAGATCCGGCGGGTGCTTTTCAGCCGGTTAGAGCGATTCGACCGGCTGGAACACGTGACCAAACTTCCGGCGAAAAACACGTTTCTCGCCGACATGCTGAGCAAACCCTTCACCTGGGAGCAGGTCGTCGAAGAGTGCGACGTGGAAAAACCACGCGGCTGATTCCTATTTGAAAACCGCGGAACCTCGGCAAGGTTGCCGTTTCCATGAACTCGAAACTCCACATCAACGGGCGAGAGGTGGCGACCGACGCCGAATCCGGGCGCACCTTGCTGAGCGTCCTGCGGGACGATCTTGAGCTGACCGGCTGTAAATATGGCTGCGGCGAGGGTCAGTGCGGAGCGTGCACCGTGCTCATCGATGGCAGGGCATCGCGCTCGTGTTTGGAAACCCTGGCGAGCGTCGGCGAGAGGAAAGTCCGGACCATCGAGAGCCTGGCGGAAAACGGCAAACTCCATCCGGTGCAGCAGGCGTTTCTCGATGCGGAGGCGTTCCAATGCGGCTATTGCACCTGCGGCATGATCCTCTCTGCGGTCGCGCTGCTAGAGGAGCATCCGGCTCCGGACGACGCTCAGATCTTGGCAGCCATGGACGGCAATATTTGTCGCTGCGGCGGCTATAACAACATCCGCGAGGCGATTCACATAGCTTCGGAGAACCTGAAAAAAGCCGCCAAATGAAAGCGTCCGATGTCAGCCAATCGATCCCGCACTTCAACCGCCGGCGATTTATCAAGATGCTCGGCGGCGGCGTGGCGGTGCTGGTTTTCAGCCAATCTTCAAATGCCCAACAACCACGCAGAAGAAGTGGCGGAGCCAAACCCAAGGAGCTCAGTGCCTGGCTGCACATCGCGGAAGACGGCACGGTCAAGGTCTTCACCGGAAAGGCGGAGGTCGGCCAAAACATCCGGACCTCGCTGGCAATGGTCGTCGCGGAGGAACTGAAAGTCCCGATGGCGAGTGTCAGCATGGTCATGGCCGACACGGATCTGGTGCCTTGGGACGCGGGAACCTTCGGCAGCCGGACCACGCCGGACATGGCGTCCTATTTGCGCCGCGCGGCCGCGACCGCACGCGAAACGCTGATCGAGATGGCCGCCGAAGAGTGGAAGATTGATCGCGAAAAACTGGCGGCGGCGGACGGAAAAATCCGCGTGCGGGATGGCGACCGGACCATTTCCTACGGCGCGCTCAGCCAAGGCAAGCAGATGGTTGCCACCATTGATGACCGCGTTTCGACGACCGCCGCCGAGGATTGGAAAATCGCGGGGACCAACGTGCCGAAGGCCGATGGCGAAACCTTCGTGACCGGTGCCCATCTTTACAGCAGCGACATCCGGCGTCCGGAAATGCTGCATGGCAAGTTGCTGCGCGCGCCGGCATTCGGCGCAAAACTGATATCAGCCGACACGTCCGCAGCCGAAGCCATTCCCGGTGTGAAGGTCCACCGAGACGGCGATTTCATCGGAGTGACCGCTGCCAATCCGGATCTGGCAGGCAAGGCCCTGGCAGCGATCCGCGCGGAGTGGGACGGCGGCGGCGGAATCTCCAACAACGAACTTTTCGACCAACTGAAACCGCCCGGATCGAAACCCCCGGCCAACAACGATTCGGGCTCAGCGGCGCATCGGATAGAACAAACCTACACGGTGGAATACATCGCGCATGCGCCGCTGGAACCGCGGGCCGCCGTCGCCGAATGGACTGACGGAAAGCTAACCGTTTGGACCGGCAGCCAGCGCCCATTCGGTGTGAAGGACGAGCTGATGCGAGAGTTTTCCCTGCCCTCGGAGAAGGCGCGGGTGATCGTGCCCGACACGGGTTCCGGCTACGGCGGCAAGCACAGCGGTGAGTGCGCCATCGAGGCGGCCCGCCTTGCGAAAATGTCGGGCAAGCCGGTGAAGCTGGTCTGGACGCGCGAAGAGGAATTCACCTGGGCGTATTTTCGTCCGGCAGGCGTGATGGAGCTGAAAAGCAGCATCGATGCGGACGGGCGACTCGTCGCATGGGAACACCACACCTACAATCCCGGCGGCGCGGCAATCGACACGCCCTATCAGGTTTCAAAACCGGTAATCGAAAGCCACCGCAGTGATTCCCCGCTGCGGCAAGGATCGTATCGCGGACTGGCCGCGGTGGCGAATTGCTTCGCTCGCGAAACCCACATGGACGAGCTCGCTAATGCGGCCGGAATCGACCCGTTGGCGTTTCGATTGAAGAACCTAACCAATGACCGCCTGCGCGCCGTGCTCGAAGCCGCAGCGGAGGAATTCGGCTGGAAAAACCGCAAGGACGGCGACGGACAGGGTTCCGGTCTTGCCTGCGGAATCGACAAGGGCGGCTACATCGCCACCTGTGTGGAGCTGGAAATGATCGACGGCGTGCCGAAACTGCACCGCATCGTCGCGGCCTTCGAGTGCGGGGCGATTGTCCATCCCAACCATGTCGTCGCGCAGGTCGAGGGCTCCATCGTCATGGGCATCGGCGGCGCGTTGTTCGAGCAGATCGATTTCAAGGACGGCCGCATCCTGAACGACCGGTTTTCAAAATACCGCGTGCCCCGGTTTTCCGACGTGCCACCCATCGAGGTCGTGCTGGTGAACCGCACCGACCTGGCATCGGCCGGGGCGGGCGAGGCTCCGATCCTGGCAATTGCCCCGGCCATCGGGAACGCGATTTTCGCCGCCACTGGCAAGCGGCATCTGGCCTTGCCAATGCGCCGGTGACGAAACGGTTGCCCAGCGCTTTGATCCAATCCGGCAGATTTTCCGCGCTTGTCCGGAAAATCCCATTATCATCGCCGCGCCCCGACTCATCTTAACCATGCCTTCACGCGGACGCCACCAAAGTTCATCCAAGGAGTGCCATCAGGTCATGCGCAAGATCGAGGCGATGGAGGGCGTCGTCGGCGTGATCATCGGGCGATCCTACGGTGGCAAATCCCTCGGACAGGGAATCCCGACCGGCGGCCTCAAGGTCCAGCGCAAAGTGTCCGGTGGCCTCAAAGCGGTGACCCAGTCCGCCAAGGGTCTTCAGGAAATCTTCATCCGGACGGATGCCGGGATGGAGAATGCGGTTGCCGAGGCGATTCTGAAAATCTAAGCAGCCTCTTGGCCACTGGAATCGGTGCTTGCCAAAATCGCGGTCGAGCGCTCCTTTTCCAGCCGACAAATCCGGTTGTCATCCGCTTTTATAGCTGCTACAAGCTCGCCAAACCCGTGCAGATGTTTCCACCCATCCCTCAATCCGTCACCTGGCTCAGCCGCGCGTTCGCGATGATCCTCGCGGCGGTTTCGATGTGCGGCACCGCTCGATCCGCAGAGCCTTCCGCCAGTTGGGATCTCACGAAAATCGACGGCCGCGAGTATGTTTCCGTGGAGAGCATCAAGAAGTTCTATAATTTCTCGAAAATGTCCCGCGTCGGCCGCTCGATCGTGCTGGAAAATGCGAAGGTGGAAATGAACCTCAAAATCGGCGGCAACGAGTGCCTGATGAACAACGTGAAGTTCGTCTTCAGCCACGACATCGCCACGGTCGGCGACAAGATCTACGTTTCCCGCATCGATCTGGCGAAACTCATCGACCCCGTGCTGCGCCCGAATTTCATCCAGAACGCCGGTGATTTCCGGACCGTCATCCTGGATCCGGGCCACGGCGGCAAGGACCCGGGAGCCACCAACCCTTACGGCACCGAGGCGAACTACAACCTGAAGGTGGCCGGTCTCGTGAAAAAGCAACTTGAGGCAAAGGGCTTCAAAGTGGTGATGACCCGCAAAAGCAACGAGTATCTCTCACTTCAGGAGCGCGTGAACTTCGCCAACGCCGTGAAGGAAAACGCGATCTACGTCAGCATCCACTTCAACTCGGGCGGCAGCGCGGCGCGCGGCATCGAGACCTTCACTCTCTCACCTCCCGGCGTCCCCCACTACGATGCCAACTTCAAACCCGCCGACCTCCAGACCCGCGCCGGAAATGAGCATGATTCGGCAAACATCGCGCTCGCCACTTCCGTCCACGGATCCATCCTCCGCCGCCTCGGAAAAAACACCTTGGACCGCGGAATCAAGCGGGCCCGCTTCAGCGTGCTTTCCGGCGTCTGCCATCCCGCGATTTTGCTCGAAGGCGGCTTCATGAGCCACCCCTACGAGGCGCGGCTGATCGAAAACGCAGCCTACCAGAATGCGCTCGCCACCGGAGTGGTGGACGCCGTCGCGAAATACCGCTTCGCCGTCGGCCGCAAACCTGCCGCCGGACCGAAGAACTGAGGGTCATCCGGCGTCTGCGGAAATTCCGAGAATCGCCTCGGTCATCCGCAGCGCTTCGATACTTGGACGCACGGAATGCACGCGGTGCAGCATCACGCCTTTTTCCCGGGCGTTTGCCGTGACCGCGACCGTGGGCCATTCACGGGCTTGCAGGTCCTGGGTTCCGAGAATCCTGCCGAGAAACGATTTCCGGGAAACGCCTAGCAGCAACGGACGCCCGTCGATGGAAAGTGTGTCCAGCCCGCGAAGCAACGCCAGGTTGTGTTCCAGGGTTTTTCCAAAGCCGATGCCGGGATCGAAACACAACGCCGCCGGATCGATCCCCGCCACAACCAGCGTCCGCAAGCGTTCCCGGAAAAACTCCGCCACTTCCGCGACGACGTCCAAGTAGTGCGGCGCGATTTGCATCGATCGGGGATTGCCCTGCATGTGCATCACCACCACCCCGCAGCCGTAGCGTGCACAGACGCCCACCATCGCCGGATCCGCCATCAGTCCGCTCACGTCATTGACGATGTCCGCGCCGACGGCGAGCGCGGCCTCCGCGACGGCTGACTTGGAAGTGTCGATCGAAATCAACCCGTCCCACTCACCGCGAAGCGCCGCGATGACCGGCACGGTGCGCGCGATTTCCTCCCCTTCCGGCACCGGCTCGGAGCCCGGCCGGGTCGATTCCCCGCCGATGTCGATGATGCCCGCGCCCTCGGCAATCATTCGGCGGGCGTGCCCGAGCGCGACCGGAAGCCCGACGTGCTCGCCACCGTCCGAAAACGAATCCGGCGTCACGTTCAGGATCCCCATCACTTGTCCCCGGTGCGTCAGATCGAGGGTCCCGCGGCGTGTTTTCCAAATCATCGTTCAATTGGCAGCTTGCAGCGTCCGCCGGAGATGCCTACTTTGTGCCCTATGAACCCACTGGCAACTTGGAATATCGCCGCACTCGCCGCCGGACTTCTGTTTTCCGTCTCCTGCTTTGCGAGCGAAATCGAGACCGTCGACGGCCCGAACGTGCGCTGCATGAAAATGGAAGACGGCTCGCGCGCGGTTTTCATCCGCAGCCCCGACAGCCGCACGCTGACCAAGAAGACCGTCTCGCCGAACGGGGTGCTTTCCATGCTCACCACCTACCGGATGGACACGGACGGAAATCCACTGGGCTGCAAGATCAAGGACGGCTTAGGGCGGGAAATGTTCAAGGTCTCCTACGGCTACCACAAGGTCACCGGGCTGCTCGTCGAGGAACTGATGTTCGACTCGCAGGTCAAACGCCTGAATCCCAACAACGGCAAGGAGCTTCCCGTGCAAAAGGTGGTTTATCTCTATGACGCCGAGGGCAAACGCAGCGCGCCCATCGTTTTCAACCTCCTTCCGGGGAAAACCTTCGAGCAGGTGTTCGGCGTGAAGGCTTCCGCCCTCGAAAGGAATCCCTTCAAGCAAGGGGAGCGCTGAGTCAACGATTTCCTTTCGTCGTGCCATCTCCCCAGACCTTGCTTCCCTGGCTTCTCGGCGGTGCCATCGGAGCTGCCGGGATCCTCCAGGGCCTTCATTGGCGGTCTACGGGCGCAAGCGGCGACATTTCCGGGTTGGAGGACCAGCTCCGCATCGCCAGCGAGGAAAACGAAATGCTCAAGCGCGAGAACGAGTCGCTGCGTTCCCTCGCCCAAGGCGGGGGAGAACTGGCCGTGCCGCAGGAAATGATTGACCGCGTGGAAAAGGAATTCGGACTGCGCTTTCTATCAAGTCCGGTCGTCCACCGCATCGCGGGCGAGGAACTCCGCGACCGCATCGCCGCCGCCATCGAGAGCCGCTTCGGTCCGGCCGGGGTCGACGACCGGCAGGAATCCTACAAATACATCGGCTGGCTGCGACCGGAGGATGATTTGTTAGCCCAGCTCACCGCGGTGCGCGCTGTCGGCGCGCTGGGCTGGTTCGACGACGTCACCGGCGAGGGCTGGGTCACCGACCGCTTCGACGTGCAAAACATCCCGGACCAGGCAGCACTACTCCGTCTCCTCGTCCGCATCCTTTTCAACCAGCATTTTCCACCGGCTCCGGCGTATCCAGGCGATGACGCCGCCCGCGCCCGCGAGGCGCTGCATCAGGGAGCCGCCGCCGGTTCCGAAGCGCGGTTCTATGCGGCCAACGCCCGGGCGATCGGTTTCATGCCCATGAAGGAAAACACCGAGGCCGCGCAGCTCATGGCCGGCCTCCCGCCGTTTCTCCAAGGCCTCCCGACCTTCCCGATCACTGACGGAAAGTCCTTCGCTGACACCCTCTACATCCGCGGCAACGACGTGCTTCATGCCGCATTCCGCATCCCGCCGCAGACGACGCGGGCGATCTTTTTCCCGGCCGAGCCCGCCACGGAACCCATGGCGCTGGATCTCCCGGAAGTCCCCGAAGAACCCTTCCTCACCGAAACCGGCGGCGAGCTCGGCCTGCGTCTCTGGCTCGCGGCGATGGGCGACACGGGGGCCGCGCTGGAAATCGCATCCAGTTGGAAAAACGACCGCTATCTCCTGTTTCCCGACGGCGAGTCATCTTCCGCCGTGCTGTGGGACATCGAGATGGCAAACGCCGAAGCTGCGGACCGGCTGCAAGCCGTCGCACTCGATCTGGTCGCCGCGATGGCCGGTCAGGAGGAGTCCGCGACACTCGGCAAGTCGATTGCCTCGCCCGAAAAACGTCATCTCCAGCTCACCCGCCTCTCGCCCACGCGACTCCGCTTTCTCAACACTTCCGAAGCCGCCACCGCCGCCGCACTCGGCAGCAAACCCTCCCCATGATCGCCAAAAAAGTCATCTTCGAAGGCCGCGTCCAGGGCGTCGGCTTCCGCTACACCGTCAAGGACCTCTCACGCGGATTCGAAGTCTGCGGCTGGGTGAAGAACCTGCCGGACGGCAGCGTCGAGCTGCAAGTGATGGGCGAGAAGGACGAGGTCGAATCCTTCATCAAGGAAATCGCCGAGGAGTCCAATGTCGCGCACCACATCAAGAACCTGACTGCCGTGAAGATCCCGCTGTTGGAAAATTGCTCGGGATTCCGCATCGAGAGGTGAGCAAGGAATCCTTGTCATGACAAGGGGGGTGGCTACGCTCCCGGGAGCCGGTCGGAAATCCATTTTTCGTTCCAACCCGACCGCAAAACCCGGATGACTCACAGCAACCATGTGGCGGCTATTCAAAGAATTCCTGTTGTTCCTGCGCGAAGAGAAAAAGTGGTGGCTGGTTCCGCTGGTCGTCATCCTCCTTCTGCTCGCGGCGGTGATCGTGTTCACCGGCGGTTCGGTGCTGGCACCGCTGATGTATCCGTTCATGTAGTTGGATCGATCTGATGAGGCGCATCCTCGGCATTTCCGCGTATTACCACGACTCCGCGGCGGCGCTGCTGGTAGACGGAAGGATCATCGCCGCCGCGCAGGAGGAGCGGTTCAGCCGCAAGAAGAACGACGAGCGGTTTCCGCGCCATGCCGTCGCCTTCTGCCTCAATCAAGCCGGTCTGACGGAGGCGGATCTGGACGCGGTGGTCTTCTACGACAAGCCTATCATCAAGTTCACCCGCCTGCTGGAATCCTATCTGGCAGTGGCGCCGGGCGGTTGGCTGACATTTCCACGGGCGCTGCCGGGATGGCTGGGGGAAAAACTCAATCTGCCGAACACCCTTCGCTACGAAATGCCCGGGCTGCGGACTGAAGCGCCCGTGCTCTTCACCGAACACCACCAGTCGCACGCCGCCAGCGCCTTTTTCCCTTCGCCCTTCGACGAAGCGGCAGTGCTGACGGTGGACGGGGTGGGGGAGTGGGCGACTACGACGATCGGCGTCGGCCGCGGCAATGAACTGGATATCCTCAAGGAGTTGAAATTCCCGCATTCGCTAGGTCTGTTATTTTCCGCATTCACCGCTTACTGCGGTTTCCGGATCAATTCCGGAGAATACAAACTGATGGGCCTGGCACCCTACGGCGAACCGAGATTCGTGGAGGCGATCTACGACCATCTGGTCGATGTGAAGGACGACGGGTCGCTGCACCTGAACCTCGAATACTTCCATTTCCTCCACGGCCTGCGCATGACCAACGCGAAGTTCGACCGGCTCTTCGGTGGTCCTTGCCGGCTGGCGGAAACTCCGGTCGAGCAACGCCACATGGACGTGGCGCGGTCGATCCAGCAGGTGACTGAGGAAATCATGCTGCGCCTCGCGCGACACGCGCGTGACGAGACGGGCCTGAAAAACCTGTGCATGGCCGGCGGCGTGGCGCTTAACTGCGTGGCCAACGGCAGGATTCTTCGGGAAAAAATCTTCGAACGCATCTGGATCCAACCCGCCGCCGGAGATGCCGGCGGCGCGCTCGGCGCGGCTCTGGCAGTCTGGCACATGCACAAGGACCACCCGCAGCCGCGGCAGATCGTGCGGCCGGACTCCATGCAGGGATCGTTTCTCGGGCCGGAGTTTACGGATGATGAAATCGAAGCCGTGCTGCGCGACCATCAGGCGGTCTATCGGAAGATGGACAGGGAAACCTTGTTCGACACGGTGGCGGATTTGCTCGCGGACGAGAAGATCGTCGGCTGGGTGCAGGGGCGCATGGAGTTCGGCCCCCGGGCGCTCGGCCATCGGTCGATTCTGGGAGACCCGCGGTCGCCGGAGATGCAATCGGTGCTGAACCTGAAGGTGAAGTTCCGGGAGTCCTTCCGTCCGTTCGCCCCCGCGGTCCTGCTGGAGCGCGCGGCGGAATTCTTCGAGCTGAAGGTGGATTCTCCTTACATGCTGCTGGTCGCGCCGGTCCACCCGCGGCAGAGGTTAGAAGTGCCGCCGCCGGCGTCCGGGATGGAGCGGCTCAAGCAACTCCGCTCGCACCTGCCGGCCGTCACCCACGTGGATTATTCGGCCCGCGTGCAGACGGTCACGGCGGAGCAGAACCCGGTTTTTCATGCGATTCTCAAGCGGTTCGAGGCGAAAACCGGCTGCCCGGTGCTGATGAACACCTCGTTCAACGTGCGCGGCGAACCGGTCGTCTGCAGTCCGGACGATGCCTACCGCTGCTTCGTCAACACGGAGATGGACTATCTCGCGATCGGCAATTTCCTGTTGGAACGCGCCGCCCAACCCCACGCCGGCGTGAAACCCTCCTTCCACCCCGTTCCCGACTAACATCAATGCTGCGCCTGTCCGAAAAACCGTTGGAATGGATCAAGTTCACCGCCGTGATCGGAGTGGCGCTCAACGGCGTGCTCGGGATGCTTTGGTGGAAAGGCTTGCTGCCAGCCGCAGTCTGCCTCGGGGCGGCGGGCGTGGCTGTTCTCGCTGTAGTCGTCGCTGCGATCCGACCGCATTCGTTCCGTGGATTTTACCGCGGAGGGATGAACGTTAGTTTCCAGATCGGCCAGGTCATGGGCAAGGTGTTGCTGACCGTGTTCTTTTTCGCAATCGTCACCCCCATGGGACTGATGCTGCGTCTGCTAGGAAAGGATCTGCTCCGGCTCAGGAAAAAGCCTGAACTAACCACCTACTGGCAGAAAGCGAAAAGCAGCCGCGAGTTTGACCGGATGTTTTAGAAATCCGTGCTCACTGGCCGCTTACGCGGGTGCCACCCCAGAAGACATTGTTGATGCCGCCGTATTTGTCGATGCGCTGCATGTCCTTCATGGAGATGGTCTCGGCATGTCCGTCGTAAAACGCGGCCACGGCCTTGTTCTGGTGACGGTAGGCGATCTTGCTATCAAATGTCTTTCCTTCGACCGGTGATTTCTTCCACAGATAGCGGCCTCCGTAATTCGCGACCCAATCCGTGGCGGTGATGAACGCAAAAGTCGAACTCGGGGTTTTGACTGACATGGTCGTGTGATAGCGCTTGCTTGCCTTGTCGTCGAAGCCACCACCAAGCATGTTTTCCTGATTGTAGGCAAAGCTGGCGGCGATGCGGCTCCAGTTTTTTTTCTTGGCCCTGATCACTTTTGGATCAAGTACCTGCTCTGGCTGACCATCATAGCCCTCATATTCCTCGGGCTCCACCCCGGGCGGAATATCACCTATCAACGGTTCAAGGAAGGTGGGATTGATGTACCACGGAAGCCCTGGCACTCCGTTTTCGTCTCTAGAGTAGGCGGAAACATACTCTCCGTTGTGATCGATCGCATACATCGCGTTGGCCTGCGCGAATCCGGTGATCCGCCTGAGCGTCGTTGCGGTGTCGGCACTTTCCCGCAATCTCTTTGTCCCCACCATGACCAGCGCGGCCAGCGCGACGATGATGGTGATGGTGACCAGCATCTCGACCAACGTGAATCCGGAGGATCGGGTGGATTTTGATTTGAATGAGGTTTTCATGGTTTTCCGATTTTCTGCCAGGCCGTCCTGTCGATTTGCTGGCTTGAGGTGGATGATTCGCGCATCCGAGGTTGGGTTTTTGATCAGCGGTCGGCCGCCGTATGTGGTGGCAAGCTAAGAGGCGAATGAGCGGTCCGCAACCAAAAATTGCATATATTTGCATTAAGGTGGAAAGCGCGGTTTGTCAAAGAGTTGGAACGTTGAAATCGCCGGGGAGCAGGAAGCTCAGTTGCCGCCCTTCACCGCGGAAGGGTGAGTCCGCTGAATTTGTTCCAGCTCCATGCGCGCGGTCGGGAAATCCGGGGTGATCCGAAGCGCACGTTGGAGGTAATCTGCGGCTTCACGCATTTTTCCCAGCCGGGCCATCACGGACCCGGTGAAATAGAGAGGCCAGGATGCATGCGGCAGGCGCTCGCAAATCAGGATGCCTTGTTTGGCGGCCTCCGGCAGACGCCCGGTTCGTTCGTAAAACTGGGCGTAATTCCATCTCACCAGCGTGTCGTCCGGATTGGCTGCCAGTGCTGCTTCATACATTTTTTGGTCTTGGACCGGTGACTGGGGAGTTGTTCGGGAATCGACCTCTTTCATGCGGTCCTTGCAATATTGCAGATTACGCGGGTGGCTGGATTGTGAGGTGAAGGGTGCTCCGGAAATCCGCCCGAGCGCCACGTCCCAGACCCGTTTTTGATCCCAAACGGTCGCTGCCAGCCGGCGCTTGCAGGCTTCGGCTTCGATTTCCTCAGGCAGTTCGCCACCGTTCGCGGTGATCGAAGCCGGCAGCTGCCCCACGACTTTTGCGGCAAGGAGGCGCGCGAGCAACTCATTGCCTGCCATGGTAAAATGGACGTGTTCGTAAAACAGCTCCTTGCCCGGAATCCCATCCGGGGCGTGGCGGGAGAACTCCTGCACGGCGTCCACCCCGAGCGCGGATCCGGGTTGCACGGCCTCGGTGATGATGCGGTTGATCCGCGTGTCCGCCCGCACGGCAAGGGCGTCTTGGTCTCTCGCCAACTCGAAGGATTTCAGCGCGCTGACATGGTCCTTCAGGGCGAGCTGGCAGGTGCCCATGCGGAACTGCAGCTCGGCGAAATCGGAGTCGATCGCTGCGGCTTTTGCGTAAACATCGAGGGCGGCTTGAAACGATCCGCCGGCCTCCAGCGCCATACCTTCCTTGAACAGGCGGTCCCACTCGGCCAGCCTGGCAGGATTCAGTGCGGCGGCATGCAGCGAGGCAAACGGCGAGCAATCCCGCAGATTGACGGCCACCGTGCTGAGGACGACCGGGACGCCGGCGTTTTTCCCGATGCTCAGAATATCCGCCAGGTTGGTCCTGAAATTTTCGTAGGCCCGCAGCCGTTTGGGGTCGTCGTAGCGCAGCTGGTTCTTGCTGAACATGTTGATGCCATCCCACGATTCCGGAGCCGATGATCCGCCGCGAATGCCTGCGACCATCTGATCCACCAGCTGGCCCACACGGGTGGTCTTGAGCGCCAGAACAGTTCTAACAAATGCCAGCCGCGGGGCTTTTTCCCCGAAGACGGTGCCTGCTCCGAAGGGGCCGATCATTTCGTTGTTCCCCATGTAGACGACCCACAGGTCGCCGTCGTGTCTGGCACATTCGCGGGCGATGGGGAGAATCACATGCGAGTTGATCGCCGTGATCGCCGCGCAGACGACTTCGAAATCGGTTTGGGGATAACGCGCTTCCAGCAGCGCCTCCAAATAGCGGCCCACCCCGAACGAAGGATCCGGATCACCGTAGGCGGCGGACTCGCCGAGCAGGAAAATCCGATAGGTCCCCTCCGGCTTTTGCGCGGCCATTCTGCCGGACAGCGGCGCGCGGGCCAGCGCGGGTGGAAAAAAGCGGTGGGTGAACTTATCGTTAGGAATGAGAAACTTCTCGCCGCCGATGGTGCGGGGGAGAAACAAGCGGGTCGAGTAACCGAAGCCCGCCAAGCGCAGGCCGAGCTCCAGCACGCCTAGCAGTAACAGCGGGACCAGCGTGGCGGCTGCCAGGCGCATCCACCGGCGGCGTCCGGAGGAACGAGTCTGGTCCCGGATGGCATCGGCGGTGGAGGCGTCGGGGGACTTCACCGTCCGGACTTTCCTCGGTTTCTTTTTCACGCGGGATCAGAGAGACGGTCTTGTTTCCTTGGCTTTTTCCGGATAACCATCCGCAATCCGGTTAGGCAGAGTCCGATGAGGCCAAGCCCGAGGAAAAGGATGTAAAAAGGCCTCCAGGTGTTCCCCAGCCACGTGCCCTGATGGAGCGACATCAGCAGCTTGAGGGTGCCTTCTTCCGCGCCGAACCATTTTCCTCCCGCCTGATAGGCAATGCCGGTCACGGCGCTAAGCAGCAGCGGCAGCGAGAAAACGATGGCGAGGATGCGGTGGGTTCTGCGGACCGAGGGCTTCGGGCTTTTTGAAGCGAGCAGCATCCAGAGGCCGGAGAGAACCAGGAAAACCAGCACCCCGCCGACGATGAAGAGATAGATCACGGAGCCATTGACCCCGAGCCACTCGCCGGAGTGGAGGTGCAGGATTTTTCCCCCGGTTTCCTTGCCCATGCCGAACCAGGCCCGGCCGATCCGATAGGTCAGCCCGGTCGCGGCGATCAGCAGGATGGAAGGCAACAGCCAGGGCGAGATTTTGCGATGAAAGGCGCGCAGTGTGGAGTGGAGATTCATGATGATGGTTCCGATGACAATCTGATGTCGACAGTCCAATCCCTCACCTCGTGCGGGGCAAGCAGTGAAACCGCAGAATGCTCCTGAATGTCGGACAAGCGGTCCACCGGCGCGTTGGTCGGCTCGATGGCCCAGTGGTGCAGCCCTTTCCAGAAGCCGCGGGTGATCCAGATGCCGGCGTAGGGAAAAAGCGATGACGGCCACGACAGCGAAAGCCGGGCACCGTTCGCAGCCTGAATGGCAGCACGGCCCTTGGAAAGCGGGCCGAGAAACACCTTGGCGGCGGGCGTCACGCCTTTTGGGAAATAGGCCCGCGAGAGGTCGTTGCCCGGCCAAGGGAGCATTTCCTCACCGCCGGGGCTGAGGCAGGTCTTCTCGGTGCTGACGATCTGATCGCCGCGCTTCCAACTGAACAATGGATGCAAAGCCCAGAGAAACGGCGTCGGTGCGTCCGCCCGGTTCTCGAGGCGGTAGTCGAGACGTAAGCCGTTTTTCATAAGAGAAATCCGGCGCTCGAAACCTAACGGAAGGGACTTGAGAATCCATCGGCAGGAAATCCCGCCCTTCGGATCGACCGTGAGTTCGGGCACTTGGTTCCAGAGCTCGCCGTGATCCGCCAGCGACTTGCGGCCGATCCTGCACGGCAGCACCGTGGGCAGGCACTCGTCGATTCCAGCCCCCGGTCCGGTTTCGAAGTTGGCGGGATCCTTCGGTTGCCAGATCCGGCGTTTGTTAGCCGGTGCCCAGCCGTCCAGCCACTCGCGGCGGGAAATGCGGTCTTTCAACGAGACGATTCTTCCTCCGAGTTCCGGCGCGAGCGAGAGCGAGACAGCGTCACTCGCCAAGGTGTGGATTTCGAAATCCTCCACCTTGTTTCTGCTGTGGCGGACTGGCATGGCTTCAGGGTTTGGCCTTTTGTAATGTCAGCGCCTTGGGTTTGGCAACGAGTTTGGTGCCGTCCGAGAATGCAACGTTCAGCGGTGCCTCGCCGAAGTTATACGCGGCGTAGGTTTTTGCGCCGTTGCGATTGAAAACATTGGTGAACGGATGGTCCGCGATGATGCCGGTGTCGTTGATGCCAAGCGTGTTGAGCGTCTCGATCCAGTGATACATGAAGGCATGGGTGTTCCCGCCCTCGAGGCTGCAGTCAGGCATCTTGTCCATGTAGGCGGCTGCCGGTGCCGGGTCGTTGAGAGCGCCGAACATGACGACCAGATCGCCCCAGCCGTTGTTGAAATTGTTTCCTTCCTTCCGTCTCTCGACGATGCGGTTGAAATTCTTTTTCACATAGTCGGGATGGCGGCCCATGTAGATCGAGGCGGGGGTGAATGGCAGCCAGTTGATGCCGTGAATGCAGTCGATGTCGCCGGAGAACCAGGTGGCGAAAGCACCCTTGCCGCCCCAGATCATGCCGAGCGCGACTTCCTGGAAATCCTTGGGAAAGTTCGTGCCGGAGACGTCGAACCAGTATTCCTCGACGGCGGTGCGCTCGATGTTGAAGAGCGACAGGCCGGTGTCGCGCACGGTTTTGTTGCCGGTGGCTTCGCCCCACAGCATCATGCCATACCAGGCGTTGAGCGATTCGGATGAGGACTCCTGGTTGTTTCCATCGGCGAAGTTCGCATCGCCGGATGCCCACGAGTGGCCCGCGTATTTGTCGAAGCAGCGGATGTAGGGGAACATCTCGTCGGTCCTGCTAGGCGAGGCGATGTCGCGGATGAGCATCATCACCATGGGCTCCCATTTCTTCGCCCACTCGGGATCGAGACGGGCGATCTCACCGGCCGCGCGGATGAAATAACCGTAGTGGAAGTGGTAGTCGTTGAGGGGATTGTCACTGCCGTAGGACGCCTTGCTGCCGATCATCGAACCCCAGGTGGCGTTATAGTAAAACAGGGGCGACGTCTCACCGGGCGAGGCGGTGAACCAGTTTTCCAGACGCCGTTTCAACTCGTCGATGAAGACCTTCTGCAGCTCGGGCGCACCTGCCACTTCGGCGATGCCGCTGAGCGTGGCCAGGCGTCCGAGAAGTTTGCCGTCCCAATAGGTATCCGCGAAATCGGCAGGAGCCTTGTCGGCCTCCTTTTTCAAATAGGCAAGCATGCGGGCCTTGTCCCTGATGCCCTCTGCCGGAAACATCGGTAGCACTCCCTGCACTGGCACTTCAGTGATGAATTGCGTGCCCTGCCCGACCTTCATTTCACCCCGCACGGACTTATAGCTCATGTCCGTCAGCTTGGCGGCGGTGTTCTTCCACTGGTGCGGATAGAGTGAGAAAATCGTGCCGGTCTCCGAACCTTCCAGAGCCTTGGTCTTGAAGCTGTAGGTGGCTTTGATCTTGCCGGGGATCACCTGATAGTCGACCTGCGTGTCGATGACGTGGTTGTAGGCGTAGCGCTTGAAAAGGGCGAGCGTCTCCGGCTTGTCATCCGGCAGCAGCGCCACGGATAGATAAGGTTTTCCCGGTGCGACGTTGGTGAGCACCTCGCTGTCGAGGCCGGTCCAGGTCGATCCGGTCGGGCCGAACAACCCATAATGATTTCCCCGGATGGTCACCCCTAACACCGAATCCTTCGCCGTTCCCAACCAGACCCGCGGTGGCATCGCGCAGCGCAAAATGGGCTCTCCACCGGCATAAGTGGAATACACAAACGGGCTGCCATGGCCGAAGCTCGTCTTGATCGACGCCTCACCCGCCGAAAATGCCGCGGTCACGAACCAGTCGGAATAACCGCCGCATTCCGCGACCTTGAACAGCGAACCCGCCGAGAGTTCGATGCGGAAATCTCCGTCCTTGGTCACTCCTCCGCCCATGATCGCGTCCTTGCCGCCGACCAGGCCGGAGCCCGGATAACTGATGGCCAACCCTTGTGGCGTGCAGATCATGCCCAGCGGGTGGGCGAACATGTTGTTGGAAAATTCCTGCCACAGCAGCGAACTCCACCATTGGCCGGTCACCGTCGGGCCTTTCACGTCGGCGGTCTTGAAAATTCTCTCCGGCAGCGGATTCAAGCCGTCAGGCAATGTCGTGGTGTAGCTGCCGGCTCCGGTCGCGATGATTTCGCCCGTGGAGGTCTGGGGTGAGGTGCAGGAAAGGATGGCCACGGCGACCGCAACTCCTGAAATGGAGCGGAACACAGGGGATTTCAATGAGTCTGGAGCATGGGTTTTCATCGGATCGAATGGGGTTATCGGTGGTCTTGGCCGTGGGTTTACGGCAACACCTTCGAACTAATTGCATAATTTTGCAATAAATTGTCGAACAAAATTTCCGCAGGGATTCGACTCTGTGCTCCGCGTCCGCCTGCCGATGAAGGGTGAACGCCGGGTCGATCAAGGCTCCTCAGCGCTGCCCGGCGTCCGTTTCGATCCAGCTCCAGAGAGTCGCAAGGCCTGCTTTTACGCATTCTTTCGCCTCGGCCAGGTCGCCGCCGGGGGCCTTTTTGCCGAACAGGTAGAACTTGATCTTCGGCTCGGTGCCGGACGGCCGAACGGCGAAGGAGCGGCCGTCTTCGAGATCGACGAAGAGCATTTTTTCTTTCGGCAGCAGGTCGCCTTCCTGATCGAAGAGGTCCTGCTTCGCGAAATCCCGGACGCGCAGGACAGCGGAGCCATCGACCTCGGTGGGCGGATTTTCGGCGTAGGAATTCGCGAGAGCGGCGATTTTTGCCGCGCCGTCCGCGCCTTCCATGACGAGGGATTTGCCGACTTCGAGATAATAGCCGTATTCGGTGTAAATGTCGTCCATCAGTTCCGGCAGCGTCTTGTCCACGGATTTCGCGTAGGCGGCGACTTCCGCGAACATCAGCGCCGCGCCGTTCGCATCCTTGTCGCGGACGGCGTCGGAGCCGAGGTAACCGTAACTTTCCTCACCGCCGAAGACGAAGAAGCGCGAGTATTCCAGACGCAGTGCGCGGGTCTGGGCCTCGGTGAGCGAGCGGTAGTCGCCCCGCTTGTCGGCTGGGATGGCGTTTTCATACTTCCGGAGTTTTCCGGCGATGTATTTGAATCCGGTGAGCGTATCGACGATGCCGACGCCGAAGCCATCGGCGATGGCGTGCTGGAGTTCGGTGGTGACGAAGGTTTTGACGAGCACCGCGCGGTTGCGGTTCGCGTTGGTGAGCCAGCCGAGTTCGAAGCAGGTTTTCAAGCGGTACCAGGCCATCAGCGAACCGATTTGATTTCCGGTGAGGAGAACCATTTTCCCCGCGGCGTCGCGGACCGCCACGCCCATGCGGTCGGCGTCCGGATCGGTGCCGATGACGATTTCCGCACCGGATTTTTCTGCCAGATCGATGGCCATTTGGAGTGCGGGGCCGTTTTCCGGATTCGGTGAATCCACAGTCGGGAAACGGCCGTCCTCGATGTCCTGCTCGGGCACGGTGAGCACTTCGAAGCCGAAATCGCGGAGCATCGGCACGTTGATGTGCCCGCCGGTGCCGTGGAGATTGGTGAAAACGATCCTGGTAGACGCGTCTTCCAGCAGTGATGGCTTGAGCAGCAAGGTCTTGAGGCGGGTGACATAGAGCGCGTCCATTTCCGCGCCGAGGATGGTGATGGTGCCGCGCTCGGGGGCGTTTTCGTAAAACTCGCTGGTGATCGCGTTCACTTCCTTGATGATGCCGTCGGCGTGGGCATCGACGATCTGCGCGCCGTCGTTGAAGTAGGCTTTGAAGCCGTTGTCATGCGCCGGATTGTGGCTGGCGGTGAGGACGACGCCGGCGTCGGCGCGGAGTTCGCGCACGGCGAAGGAAAGCTGCGGCGTGGAGCGCGCGCCCTCGAAAAGATAGGCGTCGCAGCCGAGATCCGCGCAGACCTTGGCGCAGAACTCCGCGAAATCGCGCGAGAAATGCCGCGTGTCATGGGCGAAGACCAGCACCGGCTTGCGGTCCGGTCCGGCGAATTCCTTCGTGTAGGCGATGAGTCCCCGCACGGCGCGGCTGAGGTTGTAGAAATTCATCGTCGCGGTGCCCACGCACGGATGCTCGGGGCGGCCGTTAGGACCGCCGGCTCCTTGCTCGGCCTCGGTGATCACGCGGCC
>JBGSTM010000215.1:0-4563 GCA_041736495.1 Akkermansiaceae bacterium | reverse complement strand
GCCCTGAACCACCGCCTCGCCGGGACGGCCTGAGGGTTCTCGATGTGCGACGGATTAGACCGTTTGCCGATTGGCGTCAATCTAGGAGGCGGAATCGATAGCACCTTGCGAACGGGTGCGTTCCATGGCTTCAGGCCTGCATCACGCAAGGTGCCGATGATCCCGCGACACGGCGAAATTGTAGTCGGCCTGAGCCTCGACATCCAACGGATTCCTCTCAAGTCTCCGCAGTGCGGCTTCAGCCGCTGAAACGGATCGCTCGAGTGTATCGACGGCTGCGGTGGGTTTGCTTCGGAATCCAACGCGCTCCGGCTCAATCTCCTTGATCGTTGCGAACTGGGTGCAACTGACCAGCCCCGGGGTAGTGAAAACAATAGAAAGGTATTTCATGTTTTTTGGCCTGGCTCGGAGGATTTTGGCGAATAGAGAGATACCAACCTTGAAATCAGGACCGCCATGAAGAAAAGCCCCGTGATTGCTTCCATCACCGCAAACATCCGGGCAACTTTGGAAACCGGCGTGATATCGCCATAGCCGACCGAACTAATCGTGGCAAAACTGAAGTAGAACGAATTGGCATTCGTCATCGTTTGTTCAGTATTCGGCACGTTGGCAAAGTAAAATGAACGGGGATCTACATCTCCAAGGAGCTTGTATACCATTGCCCACATGATCGCGATGAGAAGATACACCGAGATCCCGGCGCAGATGACCTCCGCATTCACCCTTGTTGCGCGCATGATGTAGTGAAGGATATTCGCGATTACGAATCCAATGAACAGCAGTCCAAACCCAATGAATCCCACAGGGGAGGAAAGTTCCGGAGACAAGTGATGAAACCATCGAAAAAGAATCGCAGGTATCAACAGCGAAAGCCCGAACACGAGGATTCGGCGCCGTCCGCCGACTGCAAGTAGCGCGGAGGTCAGGAGTAGGGTGAGCAAGGTTGGCTCAACAAACGTCACGCTTGAAAATTCTTCCACAAAGGGCATCGAGAAAATGAAGAGGATCAACATTCCAAGAAGCTCCACCGAAGAAAATTTCCACACGCCGATCCTATGGGTGATTCCTCCTATTCGCGGATGCGGCTTCATGGTGTTAGTCGGTTGTCGGCGACTCCGGCTCTTCATGGAGTGAGACGGCCGGCAGCCTCGGATCGTGCGGCGGTTCAGATTTCCCCGTTCTTTTCTTCTTTATCCTTTTTTCTTTTCACGGTCGCGGGACAACGCGCCTCGTAAGCGCTTTGCATCTGGCGGAGCTTCAGGACTCCATAGGTCACGGTGGTCGCCATCATAAGGACCAGGATGCCAACCAAAATTTTCTCCAATCCGAAATTGGCCATGCGGTTGGCCGCATAACTGGCGACGATCAAGCCGAAGATGCCGAGGTTCAGCACCCAGTTCACCGACTTGGGCACGATGTAGTGCAGGGTGCCGAATCCGGCGAGCTGGTAGAGCATGAATGGAAGGATGGCGACGGCGGGAAGGAGTTCGGACAGCCCCAGCGACACCTCGACCGCGTCGGGGGCCTGGGTGTGGAGGAGCGTGCTGCTGGCGAGTTGGTGGAACAAGGGGGGCACTGCACAGAGGAAGGGGATGGCACTGAGGAGTTCCATGACCAAAGCCCCACTTGCGAGGCCGATTTTGGATGAAACATCGCCACCACCGCCGACGACCTGGGCACCGATGAAAAGACCGGCGACGACAGCGGCCGCACTGGAGAGCATGAGCAGTTCGACGGTGATGCCGAAGCCTGTGGGTTCGCCGGTCTTGAGGAGTAGCAGGGCCATGAAGCCGGGTGTGTAAAACATCACCCGAACCAGTTTCGCCCAGACGCGGACGTCGCGGTCAGGTGGCATGACGGGCAACGCAAGGCCATCTGTTCCGATGGTGGGTCTGTCTTTTTCCTTGGACATGATTTTCGATGATGGATTGGGTTGGATTCAGGATGAGGCCTCAGACGGATTCCAAATCGTCGGCCAGCAGCATTTGCGGGATGGCGATGAAACGATAGCCCAGTTCCTCGCCCGGCTGGCGGACAAGGACCCAGATCAGGTCGAAGCGCTCGTCCGGCCAGCGGTGGGGAACGTCGTCGGGATTCACCAGCGGGAAATGGCGCACGATTTTCGCCATCGTGCCGTGATGCCAGACGATCAGGACCGGGTCGGGCCGGGCGAGCACCACCTTGGCAAGATCTTCCTCGTGCCCGTGGGTGTGGGAGTCCTCGATTTCCACCTTCAGGCGTTTGGCGGTGGGCGCGGCAGTGTGAAGCTCCCGCTTGCTCTTCGCTTCCTCGGTCGGCCGGGTGGCCAGGATGCGGGCGGGTTTCACCACATGGGGATGGGCGTTAGAGGGGGCGTGGGCGAATAGTCCTGCCAGCGCGCCGGCCCGCGTCCAGCCTTGGACCGAGAGCGAATGCCCGTCGTGCTCGCCGTGATGATTGACGCCGTGCGGTTTGGTGCCTTCTCCAGGCTTTTCACCGTGGCGCACGAACATGATGATTTCAGGGGCTCCTAGATGACTTTGCATAGGATGCTTTGGCACGGCTTAGCGCTGGATTTCTAAATGTTGTGCGGCTGAGGTCAAACTGCATTTGCGGGTTCAATTCCAGTAAATCCAACTTCCCGCGCCGCCGCCAGCCGCGTGAATCCCGAAGGTGCGTCCGTCACCAACCAAATGGACCTCGCAAGGCCCGCCGCTTCGTCAAGGATATCAAACGAGGCGTCTCTGAAAGTGGTCAGCGCGACGACGGTTGGACCGGCACCCCATTGATCGGGTCCCAACAGATCGTCTGTCGCGCTCGGAATCAGGATGACGGGACCCGCGCCCCAAATGATGCCACCGGTCGGTTTCTGCGGGGAAAGGAAAAGGCTTTGGGTGGAGTCCCCGAGGCCGGAGACACCGTCAATTCCCGGCGCGGGTGACTCCGCGGCGATGACCGGGAGAATGGTCCGGGAGATGAGGTTCCAGTCCTCGTTGAGACTGATAGGGACGACCGGCTGCACATTGAGCTTATAATGATAAGCGTCGCTAGGGCCGATGCCGAAGTCCCAGTTCGACTGGAGCGGCACGCTGATGAGTGCGGCGACCGGGTTGTTCAACTGCATGGCGAGTTTCGCCTGCTCGTCTCCGGTGGAGGTGGCGACGGTGGCGGCGTGCAATGACACCGAGAGGAGCTGGATGGCGACGGCGGTGGTGGTGATCCGGGTGGTCATGGAGTTTGGATAGGGGATAGGGCGGGTTGATGTTTCAGTCGGCGGGTTTGCCCATCAGCAGTGGAGCCACCTCGTCACGGATGAATTCCTTTTTCACGTTGTCGAAGTGGCGGCCCTGGTCCTGATCCTTCCGGAAGTCCTTGGAATAGGGGATGGTGACGATCTTGTCCGCATAGAGCTTGCGCGTGGCGGCGGACGCTCCGGCGGGCAGGACGAATCCCTTGATCCCCGCGCCGGGGTCGTCGAACTTGCGGTCGGCGGTGCCTGAGAGCGGCATCAGCTTGCTGAGCATCCGGTCGTTAGGAGAGGTGAAGATATACAGTTTGTTTTTCACCCGCTTGAGGGCCTCGGTGAGGTCGTAGTCGTGGCTGATGGATGTGCCTAGCAAAACAAGGTTCTCCACCGGGGCCGTCTCGGGAAGCACCTCAAGTGCGAAGATGGCTTCAGCCGTTCCTGCGGAAAACCCGAGCAAATCCACCGGCGCGCCGGGATGGTCTTTCTGGTAGGCCTGGATTTTCACCGCTCCCTCCGCGGCCTTCTCCCGCTTGAAGGCGACGCTGGCATTCTGATCCGCGATCAACCCCCTGCCGGTTTGCCAGGAGACCATCTCTCCTGCGCCCTTGTAGCCGGCTTCCAGCATTCCTTCCACGACACCCGCCGCGTAGTTCGACTTCTTCGTGCCGCCGCCGGCGCCGTCGAAGTAGAAGACGCAGCCACGCGTCATCCGCTCCTTGCGGTCCGCCTGGCGCTGGCCGTTCCAAGTGGAATTGGAGGCACAGCCGACCGACAGAGCGATGAGAAGCAGCGCGAGTGCGGGGCGGATTCGCGGGGCGGATGGACGGCAGGAATTTTGTTGGTGGATCATCAGTCGGAGGCTTTTAAATGAAGTGATACTGTTCTGGATGTTGCGAGATTTTGGTCAAACCGATTTTGGACGGATATCATGGAGGTGGTTGATCAAGCTTTTGGCAGTCGTTCGCCTAGCCGTAGGTATAGGCTTCCTTGGCGATGGCGCGCGCCTCTTCCGGCGTGACTTCCTGGGCCTGTCCCAGCAGGGAAAGCGCGAGGGCTGAGCCGCCGGCACGAGGGTGGCGGATAGTTTTCCCGGAGGTTTGAGGGTTTCGAGGATGGTCGGAGCCTTTGCAAAGAATTCAATTCCGAGGCTTTGTTTCCAGCTCGCCGGCAGTTACGGAGATGGATTTTTGCAATTCGTTGATGCTTTCCTGGCTGATCCGGATCAGTCCGCGGCGCGGGCGGTCGAGGTCGATGATGATGAATACCAATACAACGATGAGTCCGACCATGGCGTAAGTAACAAAAGACGGGCGGTGGCCGGACAGGCCCGCCGT
>JBGSTM010000198.1:0-3776 GCA_041736495.1 Akkermansiaceae bacterium | reverse complement strand
GCTGGGTGCATTGCTGTTTTGCCCGTCCATTTCCGTTGCGGCTGGCGATGGTGCCAAACGCCAGTCTGAGGTTCACCTGAAATTTGACGGTGATGCGGCGGAACCTCAGTGGACCGAGGAAAACGACAACGTGATGGGCGGTGTATCCAAAGGCAGCGCGGTAGTGCGTGACGGCGTTTTGGCATTCACGGGCTCCCTCTCGCTGAAAAACGAAGGCGGATTCGCGCAGGTTCGCATTCAGAATCTCGGTTATGATTCGAGCGGTAAAAAGGGAGTCAAGCTCCGGGTCATGGGCGATGGCCGGACCTACCAGTTGCGACTTGCGACCGACGCGCTCCACCGCGGATCACGCATCGCCTACAGCCTGCAATTCCAAACTACCGCCGACAAGTGGACGGATGTCGAACTGCGATTCGCCGATTTGAAGGCCAGCCACCACGGGGACGCCCTGGACGGACCGCCTGCGAATCTTTCGCAGGTCGAGGAGATGAGTTTCCTGATCGGGGACAAACGCGAGGGGCCGTTTTCGCTGAAAGTCGATTGGCTGAAAGTCGAGTGATTGCCTCTCGATAAGAAAACCCCGCCCGGAGGACCGGACGGGGTTTTGTGCAATCCGATGTTAGGAGCGGATCAATCCGGGAGAATCACGCGATAGAATTCCTTGCCCTCGGTCTTCGGGAAGCTCGCTTCGAGATCCTCATCCGCGGCGATCCAACCACCGAGTGTTGTCGATTTCTGAAGTGGCAACGTCAGCGTGACCGTCGGTCCTTGAGCTTGGATCAGCAGGTTCCCGGTTCCGCGCAGATCCTGGATGGAACCGGCGGTGTAGAGGCTGAAGGCGGCGGGGTTCGAGGTCACGTCGGTTTGTCCCGCCGTGCGCGTCGCTCCCACGGCCGAAGCGAGGTCCGGCTGGGTGAGCATCAGGCTCGGGCTGCGGCCAATGGCGAGCATTCCGGGCGAGAACGCGTTGAGGGTGAAGACCTCATCGGCGGTGTAGGGCAGGACCAGATCCGTGCGGACATTGGTGCGTTGGATTCGCAAGTCCAGTGCTGCTGCGGTATCGGCGGTGTTGTAGGCGGTGCCGACCGTCGGATGCTTCGAGCTGAAGAACGCGGCGAGCGTCGCTTGTTCACCCACGGCATTTCCCGGGAGTTGCGGGGCGATGGTGAAGTCGGTGCCTTCGTCAAGTGCGGGTCCGAGCGTGTTGTCCGCTAGAATATAGCGGAAGTTCTCGCCGTTGGCCTTCACTGGATAACCGTCGCCGTTGTTGGCGAGGAAATTCAGGGTCACCACCTTGATTGTGGCCGGCGCGTTCGACACCACGGCTCCGTTTTGATAGATCGCGGCGGATGGCAGGCCGTCCTCGCCGATGAGCGAGATCGTAAGGATCCGGCTGTTGGCTGGCAGGCTTGGATCCCACGAGAAGGCGACTCCACCGACCTGCGGGAAGCGACCTTGGTTCGGCCAGGACGCGACGCCGTGTTCGAGCAGGGTCTTCAATCCGGCGGGTGTGGTGTCGAAGGCGATGAGCTTGTTGTTGAAGCGCAGGGCGTTTTCGATATCGAGCTGTGAGACTCCGCCTTCCGGCTTGCCGACTGCCGGATTGGCGGGTGGCGGGAGTTTCAGGGCGCTTCCACCGGAGCTTGAAACCGCGCCGATCTGGGCACGGATGCCACCTCCGTTTTTGAAGGAAACGATGGGAGCCGTGCCGCCAATGATGGAGCGGAGGGCGTTCGAGTTCGCATCCGCAGTGATGTCACCGAGGTTGGTTTCCTCGCTGCGGACGAACGAGCGCTCGCCTTCCAGGTAGACGTTGGTGATGCCGTAAACGGTGCCGTCCTTGAGGCTAATGACGCCTTGCACGGCATCGGTGATGGCCATGACTTTGGCTCCCTTGGTGCCTGCGGCGAATGCCGTCGTGGGCAGGTTGGCTTCGGACACCCCCCATGCGGCGGCGACGTTGGCCGCAGTGGAGGCATAGGCCCCGTTTACTGCGACACGGTTGGCGAGTTCCGGCGTGATGATTTGTCCGAAGGCGTCGAAGTCCACCACGAGACGGCCCAGATAGGTGAACTCGTTGTCGGTATTCACGATGAGCGTCGGCTTGCCGTCGGTTCCGGCGGTGACAATCGGGTAGGGTCCGGCGAAGTCAGCACCATGGCCTGGAAAGGCGACCGCGACGTCGTCGGCATCGCCGAGACGGGTGTTCGACCCGGCGGCGAGGATGATGTCCACACCACTGAGTTTGGTGGCGAGCAGTTGCTCGTTGGTGATCTGCTGGAGGTGGGCCATCAGTACGATTTTGTTCACCCCCTCCGCAGCGAGCTCGTCGACGTAGGGTTGGATCTGTGAGGCCAGCAGGTCCATGTCATCCATCTCACCGTTCGGTCCCGCACCCGTGGGGAAACCTTTGATTTCGGTTCCGCTGGGTGAGGAAATGGTTTCGATGAGCTGGGTGGTCACTCCGACAAGGCCGATTTTCTGACCGCCTTTGGTGATGACCGCGGTGGGAACGAGTTTGTTTTTGTTCACCGATGACTCGGGAACCAGGGTGGTGGTTCCGTTGAGCGGAACATCCACGAAGCGGCCATTGGCAGCGCTGTCCGCGGAGTAGTCGAGGTTCAGCGAGATGTGGGGGAACTGCGCTCCGATCCATGGCGCATCCGGGCGGATGGCGTCGGTGAAGACCGCTGTGCCGAGGTCCCACTCGTGGTTGCCGATGGCGGAAGCCTCCACGCCGATTTCGTTGTGGATGGCGATGTCCGGGCGGGCGAAGGCGGTCTTGGCGATGGACGGGACGGCATTCAGCGCCGGGTCCGTTCCTGCATTGAGGAACGGGCTCGGGATGAAGTTGTCACCACCGGCCAGGATCAGTGTGTTCGGATAGGTGCCGTCGAAGGCATCCACCAGAGCGGCCAGATTCGGCGCGGTCTGTGAGGCGAGCAGGCCCGCCTCGGCATCGGCGAGGTGGAGGACTTGCAGCGTGTAGGGAGCCACGGAGTAGAAGGTGAGCGTGTTGCTCGTTTCGTTGGTGACTGCAATCATCGGCTGGCCGTTAGGGGAGTCGGCTTTGGCGATGAAGGTGATGCCTTCCGGGTTCGCATCCGTGGCGTTGGCTGCCAGTCCGGCGTAGGCCGGTGCGGCGGGATTGGTGACGTCGAAGGCCGCGACGCTGCGGGCGCGCTCAAGGGCGACGAAGGCGTAGGTGCGTCCATCGATTTCACCAATGGTCACGCCTTCGGGCTCGATGCTTTTCGCATCGCTGCGTCCGTCATCGAAGAAGGGGGAACCGATGGCGGTTAGCTTCTGATCGAGCAGGTCACCGCTGTCATAGATGCGGGTGCCGTTGGAATCCAGAATCGAGATCGAGCGTCCGCCGAAAGAGAGGATGCGGTCGATGTCGCCGTCGTTGTCCGTGTCGCCGCGGAGTCCGGGGGAGTTGGAAACGACGAGGCGGCCGAGGCTGGTGTTGGCCTTCAGAGCGGCGGCGTTAGGAAACACGGTGGGATCGAGAACGTATCCGGCGTTGGCGACGGTGGTGGTTTCCGTGAGGAAGTCATTGCGGTCGTCGCCTTCGTTGGCGGTGATGTAGTAGGTATTTCCACCCGCGCTGAAGGAGGCGATGGCGTCCGGCGTGTAGAGTCCGAAGACCGGTTTGCCAGTTGCTAGATTGACTCCTCCGTCTTGATCGCTGAAGTCAGCGAGCAGGGAGCTGTAGTCCTTTTCCCCGAGAGGAACAATGGAAGTGAAGGTGGCGGTGGCAATATCCAACAGGG
>JBGSTM010000160.1:0-5384 GCA_041736495.1 Akkermansiaceae bacterium | reverse complement strand
CAAGAACCGCCGGGAAATCGCCAGGACCTTCCAACGCGAGGGCATCGCCGCCGATTACAACGACGATCCGGAAACGATCACCCGCCGCGCCCGCGTCTATCTGCGGGAAAAATACATGCAGGCGCAGGCCGGCATCACCGGCGGCAATTTCGTCTGCGCCGACACCGGCCGCATCGCGCTCGTCACCAACGAGGGGAATTCCCGCTTCGGAATGGCTCCCGTTGGCGTGCACATCGCGCTCATCGGCATCGAGAAAATCATCCCGCAGGAGAAGGACCTCGCGGTTTTCCTCAATCTGCTAGGCCGCTCCGCCACCGGCCAGCAGCTCACCGTTTACACCGAGTTCATCAACGGCCCGAAGTCCGCCAACCAACCGGACGGTCCCGAGCACATGCACGTCGTCTTCATGGACAACGGCCGCACCGACGTGCTCGCCTCGAACTGCAAGGAAATCCTCCGCTGCATCCGCTGCGGCGCCTGCCAGAACGTCTGCCCGGTCTATCGGCAGGCATCCGGCCACGCCTACCGCTCCACCTACGGCGGCCCCGTCGGCGCGGTTCTATCACCCATCCTTTTCGGCAGCCGTTTCCCCGAGCTCGCCGACCTGCCGAAAGCCTCATCGCTCTGCGGCGCGTGCAACGAAGTCTGCCCGGTGGACATCCCGATCCCGGACTTGCTTCTCCGCCTGCGCGACAAGGCGCACCAGGAACACATCCACTCGCCGGCCGCCATTCCGATGTCGCCGTTCGCCGTGCTCGCCACCTCGCCGGCGCTCTGGCGCACCGCGATGACCATGTCCAAGGCGATGAACCATCTGCCCATCCAGGTCGCCCCGATCAAGCCGCTGCAAGACTGGTTAGGCCAGCGCACCCTGCCGGATTCACACGGCGGCGATTTCCGCAAGTGGATGAAAAACCACAAACCGACCCACATCCCATGAAACTCGAAACCCTCTGCCTTCACGCCGGGTATTCCTCGGATCCCACCACCCAGGCCTGCGCCGTGCCGGTCTACCGGACCGCGTCCTACGTTTTCAAAAGCACCGAACACGCCGCCAACCTCTTTGCCCTGCGCGAACTCGGGAACATCTACACCCGCCTGATGAACCCGACCCACGACGTGCTCGAACAGCGCGTCGCGGCGCTCGAAGGCGGTGCCGCTGGCCTTGCCGTCTCCTCCGGGACTTCGGCGATTTTCTACTCGATCATCAATCTCGCCCAAGCCGGCGACAACATCGTCTCCGCGCAGAATCTCTACGGCGGCACTTACACGCAGTTCAAAAACATCCTGCCCCCCCTCGGTATCGAGGTCCGATTCGTGGACTCCAACAACCCGGAAAATTTCGCCGCCGCCATCGACGGCAAGACCCGCGCGTTGTTCTGCGAGTCGGTTTCGAATCCATCGCTTGAAATCTCCGACATCGAGGCGATTTCGAAAATCGCCCACGCCCACGGCCTACCGCTCATCGTCGATTCCACCTTCTCCACGCCGTATCTAACCAAGCCCATTGAGTTCGGCGCGGACATCGTCGTCCACTCGCTCACCAAGTGGCTCGGCGGCCACGGCACCAGCATCGGTGGCATCGTCATCGACTCCGGAAAATTCAACTGGGCCGGCGGCAAACACCCGCTTTTCGACGAGGCGGACGCTTCCTATCACGGCCTCCGCTGGGGCCACGACCTGCCCGCGCCGTTGGCTCCGCTTGCCTACATTCTGAAAATGCGCACCGGCCCGCTGCGCAACCTCGGAGCCTGCCTCTCGCCAGACAACGCCTGGCAATCGTTGCAAGGCATCGAAACCCTGCCACTCCGGATGGAGCGGCATTGTGAAAACTCGCTCGCCGTCGCCAAGCACCTGCAAGCGCATCCCGCCGTCGAGTGGGTCCGCTTCCCCGGCCTGCCCGGCGACAGCCAGGCCGCGCTCAACGACAAATACCTCCGCGGCAAGGGCGGCTCGATGGTCGTCTTCGGCATCAAAGGCGGCGCTCCGGCAGGCACGAAATTCATCGATACCCTCAAGCTCTTCAAACACCTCGCCAACGTCGGCGATGCCAAGTCACTCGCGATCCACCCGGCCACCACCACCCACTCGCAGCTCAGTCAGGAGCAACTGCTCGCCGCCGGCATCCCGCCGGAGCTCATCCGGCTTTCCGTCGGTATCGAGCACATCGACGACATCCTAGCCGATCTCGACCAAGCCCTCGCCAACGCCAACTGATTCACCCATGTCCCGCGCCGATATCTTCGCCAAAATCGAGACCGCCAACGCCGCTTTGAAGACCAAGGCCGCCTATCCGGACTATGACATGTCGCTCGTCCACTCGCTGCCGAAGCTGGAGGGCAACGACCTGTGGGAAATCTTTTCGCGCAATTTTAAATACGTGAACGGCAAGACGATGAACTCCGTCGGCGAGCTCATTGATTTCCTCAAGGAAACCAAGCAACTTCACGGCTACTGCGATCCCGCGCTCTACGACGCGATCGGCAGCCGACTCGCCTCCGCCGGGCTCACCGTGGAGACCGAATTTCATCGCGACCGATATGACGACTATCAGTTCGGCATCACCCGCGCCACCGGAGCCATCGCGGAATCCGGCACGGTCATCATCGACGATAACCGCACGTCCAGCCGCCTCGCAGCGCTCTCGCCGTGGGTCCATGTCGCCGTGTTGGAACGCTCGGAGATCCTCCGCACGATTCCCGACGCCATCGCCGCCTTCGGCGACAGCCCGAACATCATCTGGTGCACCGGCCCGTCCAAGACTGCCGACGTCGAGGGCATCCTCATCGAGGGCGTGCACGGCCCGGGCGAGCAGATCGCCCTGCTGATCTAACGTTTCATGACCGCCCTCCCGCCGCCCCCCTCGCCCACCGCAATCCTCTCTTTCGATTTCGACGGCACCCTGCACCACGTTGCAAGCAACCCGCCGGTACCGGTCGAGTTCTTCGAGGTCATCCGGAAGTTGAGGGAGGAACAAGGCATTGTCTGGGGAGTGAACACCGGCCGCTCGCTGCTGCATTCGGTCGAGGGATTCGTCGAGAGCCGCTTCCCGTTCATCCCGGACTGGGTGGTCGCCCGCGAGCGCGAAATTTATTTCCCCGATAGAAACGGCCGCTGGATTCCCGACGCCATCTGGAACAACCGCTGCGACAAGGAAATCCACGCGCTCTTCAAGCACCTCCGCAAGCTGCTGCTACACATCCGCCACGAGATCGAAGCCCACACCGGCGCGCAGTGGATGGAAATGGACGGCGAACCCGCCGGCGTCATCTCCCAGACCGAGGAGGAAATGGAGTGGATTATCGACCGCATCGAACCACTCACCGCCGCCGAACCGCACCTCTCTTGGCAGCGGAACTCGATCTACCTGCGCTTCGGTCACCGGGATTTTCAAAAAGGCAGCAGCTTGAGCCAGGTCGCCAGCCACTACGGCCTGCCCGCCGCCCGCTGTTTTGCCATCGGCGACAGTCATAACGACTTGGAAATGCTCGATCCCATCCACGCCGGCATGACCGCTTGCCCCGCCAATTCCGTCGAAGCGATCAAGGAAAAAGTCCGTAAAACCGGCGGATTGATCACCCAAGCTTCCCACGCCCATGGTTCGATCGAAGCGCTCAAGCACTATTTTTCAATAAATCCGGGCGGAAAACATTAATTTAATAAAAATTTATTGTTTACATGTCCGTAGCAATAATTAGTCTCCGACCAACCTCACGCAGCGCACATGCAGGCAGGGTTCCGGGGGGAAACCGGTCTGCACAGATAGTCGCTATCCCCGCGTGAGGGGATATGTATAAGGCGCGGACTTCGGAAACGAGTCCGCGCCTTTTCCATTCCATTCAGAAGAAAATCCGCCCCAGAGAAGGCGGCTTCCGATCGGCGGCGGAGTAAAGCTCCAGCCGCAGCGTTTCCAGCAAGCGGCGGGCCGCCAGACTGTCGCGACAAAGCGCGCGGATCACATGGACGCCGCCAGTGAGCGGGCCGTGGCCGAGATAGACGTCGTCGCAGGAAAGCGCGTCCAGCGCCCGGGCGGGCCAGTTTTCCGTCATCGCCCCGGCGGCGTATACCGAGAGATAATGCGCCGCGGGGAACTTCGCTTTCAGCGCCGCCAGGCTGTCATCGTCCGGAGTGAGGTCGTAGCGCTCGCGGGCGACGAGATTTCCACCGAGCGTGAGATCCAGCTCCCAGCGAAGATGCCGGTAAGCGAAAATTTCACCCATCGCCACCCGGCCGGGTGCGATCCACTCGAAAAACAACAGGCTCGCCGTCGGGTGGAGGTCGATTTCCGTGCGTTGGACATACCGCGCTCCGGCGTGGGGGATGAACGGCTCGGGAATCCATTCCAGCGAGGCGTTTTCCTCCACCGTGAATTTCTGGCAGCTCACCGCCGCCGCACCCGACCGCGTCCGATAGACCCGTGCGGCGGACGGCGCACTGAGCACCAGCTTCGCGCTTGCGGCGACGCGGATGTTGGATTCCAACAGATCCCCGTCGAAAAATCCTGCGGTCGGGTTGACGATGCTCTGGACGAGGTGCCCGTGATCGACGTGGGACTTGCTGAGATGCACCGGCGCGCGGAAACTTTGCTGGGAGATATAAGGCACGCCATCCTCACGGTTCTCGCAGCGGAGATGGAGGTGGCCGTTTAGAGAGGATCCCGAGACCGGGAGCGCGGAATTTATTCCGCGCGTATCGGAATTTTCGCGCGGAATAGATTCCGCGCTCCAATTCCGGCCCGCACTCGAGAACGGCCATTCCTCCGGCTTCCCACAAAGTTTCGCCTTCACTGGATTGTTCCGAATATACGCCTGAGCGTTCTGAAGATGATCCAAGTCGCGGATGAACCGATCATGATACTCCGCCATCCAAAGCGAACCGGTTAGTCCTTCCAGCCGATTGATCGCAATCGCAGTCGGCCCTTTCCAATCCTTGATGATTTTCCCCAATGCGACATCGCCCGTCAGCCGAATGAGCACATGCACGTGATTCGGCATGATGCACCAATCAATGAGCTTGTAGTGGGTGCCGTGACCTTTGATGAGGGCGTCTTGCACCACCTCCGCATGATCCGCTTTGGCGAGCAAACAAGCACCGTGCGCCGCATCTTCGTGGCGGGAGATTCGATGCTGCAGCTCGGCCTGGGCCTTTTGTGATATTTGAGAATCCTTGCTCTTGATCGCTTCGCGCAGCTCTTGCTTCCACTCTCTAACCAACTGATTCGGCAATGAATCGGCAAAGCGGAACGTGATCGCCTGCACGGAATCCGCGAAATCCCAATGCGGGAGATAACCGCGGGTGTGAATGCCTTTATGAGTCATGACAATTGGAGCGCGGAATTTATTCCGCGCGAGAATTGGAGGTTTCGCGCGGAATAAATTCCGCGC
>JBGSTM010000131.1:0-12184 GCA_041736495.1 Akkermansiaceae bacterium | reverse complement strand
GCCACCGGCACGCCCGTGCTCAACAACGTGCCACTAGGACTTCGCTACGAACTCGTCTTCGATCCTGTCGGCAAGACGCTCAAAGTGAATGTGGAAGGCGTCCCCGGCGGGGAGCTGAAAGTCATTGGCATCCATTACGCCTCGGCGACCGGCACCACGACCATCGACTACCTGTCTCAACCCGGAGTGGCCCATCAAGTCCGCGGCACCAGTGACTTCGTCAACTACGACAACCTCCCGGACACCGGGGTCGGCACCGGTGCGCTCATGCATTACATCCACCTTTCCCCCAATCCGCCTGGCAAGTATTTCTATAAGTTCTCCAAACAACCTTAATTCCAATCGCCTGACTGAAAGGCTGCATTCTCAATTCGCACATCCTACATTCACCATCAGCAATTCAAAATTCATCACACACCATGAAACTTCGCCAATCCCATTTGACCTGGATCCATACGATCACATTCCTGGCGGCAATCGCCACACCATCGGTCGCGGACCAGTTCACCCTCCAAATTGAGAATCCGGTGGATGAACAACGGTTCCAATGGTCTGAAGGTTCCATCTGGCTTGAAGGCTACCCGCCTGACGAGAATTCGGACGTCCTAATGCCGTCGCATGTGGACGAAGAAGGCAACCCGGTCTACCTCTATGTCGAGTATGGCGGCGATCCTTTGACGATCAACTCCCTGTTCTTGGATTGGAGCATGGACCTCCAGATTTACCGCAGCACTTTCACGGTCTCCGGCAGCTATTCCGGCAACGGCTCCATCTCGATTCAAGATGGCACATTGTCGCTCGGAACCAATGCCAACTACAACCCCTCTACCAAAACCTTGGAAGGAGGGGCCTATTTGGTTTGGGACTATTCAGCGCCCAACCAGTCGATCATGGAGTGGGAGGGAGCGGATATCCGAACAAACCAGGCATACTTGCTTTTCTGGGGAACCAATGCCGTGCTCCGGGATGAGAACAATACGACCGGCAATGCGATGGAATTCTTCTCCCGCAATGAGGGCTCGCTCGCCCTCGAGGATGGCTATCAGATGAATGTTACGGGAAACTTCACCAATGCCACTAATGGCTATATCTCGATGAATCGCAACCCATGGGTTAGGACTCCCAAGCTGGATATCGCCGGAAACTTCGTCAATGAAGGCGAGGTGGTGTTATACGGAAATTCGGTTCTCAATGTTGCCGGGGGCTACAGCGGAAGCGGAACCATCGAAAGCTATGGCTCTCAAAATCAGATATCCGTGTTAGGCGCTTATGTGCAGACCGGCGGGCGGATCTCGGTCAGCGATGGCAACAAAATCGTCATGGGAGACGACCTGACGGTGGATAACACGATCATCATTCTCAAGGGAGATGGCACGGAAATCACGGTCACCGGCGACATCACGGTAAACGGCGGCACGGTGGACACCGGACCGAGCGGAGTGGACTCCACCATCCTCAAGGCCAGGACTGGAATCTACCAAAACAATGCGACGATTTCCGGGGAAGGAAAAATCGTCATGAATGTCAATGTGAACAATTCCTACATCACTCCCGGCAACACCCCGGGAAAACTCAGTATCGAAGGTGATCTCACCATCACCGGAGCTTCCGATATCGAAATCGAGCTTGGCGGCACCGTTCAGGGTAAAAGCTACGACCTACTCGCGCAATCGGAAGGCCTCACGACCCTCGGCGGCACTCTAACGACCAAAGTGATCGATGATTTCGCTTGCCACCTGACCGGGACGGATTCCTTCACCGTGTTGACCAGCAGCCAGCCGCTCGCCGGAAGCTTCACCAATGTCGTCAGTGGATCCCGCCTCGCCACCTCCGACGGCCTCGGCACCTTTCTGGTCACTTATGGCGCCGGCAGCGGCAGCCCGAACGCCGTCGTACTATCGGACTTCATCGCCGCTCCGGTCCCACCCCTGAGCTACGCGGATTGGTCCGTGGAACAGGGTTTTCTCACCACCGACCCCACCGGGGATCAGAATGACAACGGAATTGTGGATATGCTGGAATACTCCTTCGGCAGGCCATCGGGAACCCCCTGTATCTACACCACGACCTTGGATGAAGGAGCCTTCGTCTGGACCTTCGGCATCCCCAAGTATGTGACCGGCGTCACCATCACATCGATCTCCTTCAATGACCTCCCCGCTTCAGTCATCAACGGCGGACCCGCCCCCACCCCAGCCGGAAGCACCGCCTCCATGAATCTCTACACCATCACCGACTCCGCCGCATCCCCCCGAAAATTCTATCAACTCAAGGTAGAACTGGCGGAATGAATCCCGGGCTCGATTTCCAGGCATGATCGGCATCAATCCCAATTCTCCACGGTTTGAACCGTCCACCGGCTCTTTCAACAGCGTTCAGCTCAAAGCAATTCATTCCTGACTCCCGTGATGCTATCAGCCCCCACCCCTATCTCAACCTGTCGCGTGGCCGTCCTGTATCCAACGGCCAACGGCGGGTGGATGGAGGCAGCGGCGCGGCAGGCTTCATCCGGCCATGGCCGCACCATCCTCACGGGCACCACCGCCGCGTCATCCGCCAATCTTCAGCCCGGGACACCCACTCCCTTTGCCGCCACATCGCCTGCTCCAAACCGCCGTGTGAGGAATGCGGGTTGGTAGCGCGGCCAATGCAGAATGTTAGTTGTAAACCCTTCCGGTGGACTTGCCAGCTGCCGGGCACCATGCGGATTTTTCGGTTCACGAATCACGTCTGCGCCCGAGCAGGGCGAGCGAGCCCAACAGCGTAAGAAGTGTCAGCGACGGCTCGGGAACATTTGTCGCCACGGTGAATTTGGTGCGCGCGCCATTTGAGTTTCCAGTCCCGGTCCCATCGCCTAACAGAGCGTAATTGGATCCGGATGAGGTGACGATGGAACCGGTGCGGGTGGAGGCACCATCGAGAAAATTCTTACTATTGGCAGGTGCATTGAGCAGCTGCCGGCCCGGTTGTGTGTCTGACGCAGGGATGAGTCACCCTGTGTTCAATTCCTTGTGATCCGGATGCGGTGGAAGGCCAGCGAAGCGACGGAGATGGGAAGTGAGTAGGCGTAGGTAACTTCGTTGTAGTCGGCCGAGAAGGAGGTGCTTGCCAGCGGGATGGCGGTGAGGGCTCCGCTGTAGTCTGATAGATCGGTGGAGGCTTGCACGGTGAGGGTGGTGCCGCGGAGATCCTTGGGTTCGAGGACTTTGAAAAGGGCGTAGGTCTCGCCCGCCTGGAAGGTGGAGCCGGGGTAGGCGGTGTTGAGTGCGGCACCGGTCATGTCGGCGGGTGCGGGGCGCTGGGTCGAGAAACCGGAGCTGTTGGAGGCGGGATCGAGTCGATAGACGAACTCGAGCAGGTTTGACAGGCCGTCGTCATCGGCATCATCATTGGGGCCGCGTTTTCCAATGGGCAGGCCGGCGGTGAAAGACTCGAAGGGATCGACTGAGGACGGGTCCTTGCCGTTGAGAACGAGGAAGCGTGTGGCGGTTTGGCCGTTAAAGGTGGTGAAGGATCCGCCGAGGTAGATGCGGTGGCTGGCGTCCGTTTCCATGGCGTAGATTGTACCGGTATTGGCGAATCCGCTGGCCGGAGCGATGTCCGCATCCAGTGTTCCGGCGGCGTCGATAAGGGCCAGGCCGTTGGCCGGGTTTCCACCATGAGTGACGAAGTTTCCGGCGAACAGGATCCCTCCCTGATAGGCGGTGGCCATGGCGACGCTGTTGTTGGTGTTGGGGAAGGCGTTGTCGTAAATGCCGGTCGAACTGATCTTTTCCACATAGGGGAAGTTTCCGAAGGAGAGTAGCGAGCCATCCGCAAGTTCGATGAGCTTGGTGGGGCGCTTGAAGTAGTTGTAGTTGAAGGTGGTGTCCACCGTGCCGTTCGCGTTGATCCGGGCGAGGTAGGATTTACCGCCATATTGGGAATAGAGGGCGATGTAGGTTTTCCCGCCGGCGGTGGGGAGCATGTCGCCGATGTTCCCGGTGGAGAGGGAGGTGAAGGTGGTGTCGACCGTGCCATTGGCATTAAGCCGGACGATGCCGTTGGTTCCGGCAGCGGAGTTGAAGGAGGTGAACAAGCCGCTGACGAGGAGCTTGCCGTCGTCGAGGACGATGATTTTCAGGATGTCGTTGTTAGCCCCGGTGCCGATGTTGGTGTTGAAGACGGTGTCGAGGGTTTTGTCCGCCTTGATGCGGGCGATTCTTCCGGGGGTGGTGTGGGTAGTGACGCCTTCCTTGATGGTGGTGAAATTGCCGCCGATGAGGATGTCGCCGTTGGGGTCCCGGGCGATGGTGCCGACTTTGGCTCCGGAGGCGGCCAGGGACGGGTAGGCAAGATCCGGGAGACCGGTGGACAGATCGATCATGCTGAAGCCGTTGATCGAGTGGAATGCTCCGGATGTCGTGGTGAGGGAGGTATATTGACCACCGACGGCGACGATGTCACTTGCCCCGGGGGAAATGGCCCAAACGGTGTTGTTGAACGTCGGGACGGACAGGAGTCGGTCCGGAGAGACAGGCGGGCGGGTGACGTTGAGGGGGATGGTGATGCTGGCGCTGTCGATGGAGTTGGTGACGGTGAGCACGAGCGGTCCGCTATCGGTGGCGAGGGGGCGAAGGAGGGTGATTTTGGGGGTGGAGGCACCGGAAATCGTAGAGCTGTCGGTGAGCGGGGTTCCGCTCAAGGTCCAGGAGTAGCTGAGTGTTCCGGCTCCGCGGGCGGCGGCATTGATGATGGTGGTGAGCCCGGCCTCGGTGGTGACGGAGGCGGGGGCGAAGGTGATTTCCGGTCCTGCGAGCAGGACCATTTCCGCAGGGACGGAGAGCAGGCTGTTTCCGGAGGTGGGGTTGGAGACGGTGACGGTGTAGAGGTTTTCGTCGGCAAGAGTGGCACCGGTGATGGTTAGATCGGGCGTGGTGCTGCCGGAGATGCGGGCATCATCGGTCAGTGGTGTTCCGTTTTTATTCCACTGATAGGTGAGCGGTGAGGTGCCGAGCGCGGCGACGGAGAAAGTGATGGTCTGACCGGCCTCGACGGCGGATTCACGCGGTTGGGCGGTGATGGCCAGATCGATGGGGTTGCCATTGAGGAGGGCGAGGCGGCTGACGGTTTTTCCACGATACTGGGTGAACCTGCCGGCGATCCAGCGGCCACCGAGGGCGCGGGCGCGCTGGGTGAGGATGGTGTTGTTTGCTCCGGTTCTGACGTCGAAGCTCGCGTCGAAATTGCCATTGGAATCGAGGGCGGCAAATCGGGGAGACGGGCTGCCGTTCACGGAGATGAAATCACCGCCGATGTAAATGCGGCCGCTGGCGTCCTGATTGATGGTCTGGATGACGCCGGAAGCGGTGGTTGTCCAGGTGCCGTCCACGGCTCCTTCCGCGGTGAACCGGCGCATGCTGCCGGAATTGCCGGCGGTAAGCCATTTTCCGTCTTGGAGCCGGCTGAACGCCGTGACGCCTTGCGAGGCACCGCCGGTGAAGGTGGTGTCGTGGCTGCCATCGGCACTAAGGCGGGCGAAATAGCTGCTGTTGGTGCCGCCGGTGCTGAGCGTGGACGGCCCGCCGACCATGACTTTGCCGTCGGGGAGGGCTTGGATTTGGGCAACGCCGTTTCCAAGGTAGGGAGCGACGAACGAGGTGTCCAAGGAGCCGTTGGGAAGGAGTTTCACGACGTAGCGGCCATTGCTGTCTCCGGCGAAAGATGAGAATCCGCCGCCGAGGAAAACGGTGCCGTCAGCGAGGGTGGAAATGGAATTGACGCTGCCATTCGGGCCGGTCGAGCTGCCGAAGGTGTTGTCGAGGGTGAGGTCCGGAGTGAGGCGGGCGATGCGGGCCTTGTTCTGGCCGCCGAAGGTGGAGAATCCACCGCCGATGAGGACGCGACCGAAAGGATCGAGTTCGAGGGCGAAGATGGTGGAATTCGCCCCGAGGGTGAATGTGGTGACGAGTGCTCCCGAGGCATCGAGCAGGGCGAGGCGTGAAAGCGCGGTGGTGGTGCCGCTGGTGACGGTGGTGAAATCTCCGGCGACGAGCGTGCGGCCGTCGGGCAGATCGAGCACGGCGTAGATGTCGTAGTTGAAGGTGAGGGAGGGAAACGCGGGGTTGAGACCGGCGGTGGGTATGATGACGGAGATGACGATTTCCTGAGACTCAATCGAATCGGTGCCGTTGAAAATGGTGACCTGATAGGTGCCAGCGTTTGCGGAGGTGGGGTCCGGGATGAGAATGGAGGGGCCGGATTCTCCGGAGAGGACGTCGCCGTCCTTTTTCCAAATGTAGCTGAGGGAGCCCGTCGCCCGAGCAGTGACGGAGATGGTGAATGGCTCCGAGGTTTCGGCGGCGGAGGATGGTGTGATGGCGAGGATCTCCGGCGCGCCGAGAACGACGAGCGAGGCGGAAGCGCTGGTGATCGTGGCTCCGCTGGTGGTGTTGGTGACGAGCACGCTGAACGCTGCCTCATCCGCATCGCTGGCGGAGGTGATGGATAGGCTGGCCGTGGTGGAGCCGGAAATGTTACCGCCATCGCCGAGGGGAACTCCGTTTTTCAACCACTGATAGGAGGTGGTGTTGCCCGGTGTGGTGGCGGTGACGGTGAAGCTGGCGGTGGTGCCGGGATCGATTGTCAGGGGTTGAGGCTGGGTGGATATGACGATCTCGCTGAGGTGGCCGGCGTAGTGGCGGACATAGGGCGAGCTGCCGGTGGCCAGCCAGATGGACCCGTCGGGCGAGACATCGAGGGCGACGGGAGTGCCGGTGAAGGTGGCGAAACCGGTGGGGCGGCTCATGAGCACGCCTTCTTTGGTGAAGCGGAAGAGGTTGGTCCCGGAAGTGGCGATGAGGGTGCCGTCGTGGGCAATGGCGGCCTTGGTGATGGGCAGGGTGCTGGTGCCGAAGGTGGGATCCTGCGAGCCGTCGGGAAGGATGCGGGCGATGGAACTGCCGGAGAAGATGGAGGAGCTGGCGGTGAGGATGAGGCGGTTTTGAGAATCCACAAAAGCCTGTGTGATGTTGTTCCAGTTGGTGGTGCCTCGGTTGAAGGAGGGGTCGAGCGTGCCACTGGAATTGAGACGGACGAGCGAACTCGCTCCGTCGATGCCCTGATAGTTGAAAAAGCTGCCGACGACATACACTTGTCCATCCTGGAGAGGCAGGACCTGGCGGATCGCGCCGCCTCCGTAGAAGGAGAAGGTGGTGTCGAGAGTGCCGTTCGCATTGAGACGAGCGAGGAAAGGGCCGTTAGCACCGGGATAGGTGCTGCTGGCGGTGCCGACATAGATTTTTCCGTTAGGCGCGACGGAAAGGGAATCGATCTGAGAGGTCGGACCGCTGCCGGCAACATTCGCGTTGAAGATGGTGTCTGCGGTGCCGTCGGAGTTGAGACGGGCGATTTTCCCCAGACCGGACGCGCCGGTTAACGTCGTGAAGGTGCCGCCGAGGAGGATTTTTCCGTCAGGTTGGCGGGCGAGGGTGTAAACGGTGCTGTTGACGTTCAGGCTGAAAGCGGTGTCCACGGTTCCGGCGGCGGTGATGCGGGCCAAGCGATCACCGGCGGCGTTGAAAAGGTTCTGGAAAGCACCGCCAATGAGGGCGGAGCCGTCGGGAAGCGCGAGGACCGTGTTGAGGGTGCTGTTCGGGACCGGAGTTGTGAGCAACGCGGCGGGGTCCGGACGAACGGTGAGTGGAACTGACGCTGAGAGGATGCTCGGACTGGAGTTGGTGACGGTGACGGAGTAGCTTCCGGCATTGGCGAGGGAAACGGGATCAATGGTGAGCGTGGCGAGGGTTTTCCCGGGGATCGGCGCGCCGTCCTTGTTCCACTGATAGGAGAGGGTTGTCTCGCTGGTCGCGGAAACGGAAAACTCGGTGACGCCGCCTACATAGGCGATGCGGGGAATCGGCTGCACGGTGATGACCGGTGGTTCCTCATCATCGATGATTTTGATCGTGGCGGTGGATTTTCCGAGCGAGCCACCGGTGGGCGCGGAGAGGGCGACGGTGAGACTGCGGGAACCCTGAATGGTGGCGTTGTCGATGAGAGGGATGATGATGGTTTTGTCCGTGGCATCGCCGTCCACCCAGTTGAGGGTACCGGAAGTGGAGGTGAAATCCGTGCCGGCGATGGCGGTGCCCGCGGTGGTCTGATAGGTGACGCTGGCAGGACCGTTTGAACCGAACTGGCGGCGGACGGTGAGGGTGGCGGATGGCGCGGTCTCGATGGCGGAGACGGAGGTTTCCGCCAAGGAAATCAAGCTGGGAGAATCATTGACCACGGGGCCGCGGGCGGTGAGGATGCGGCCGTCCTGTTGGAGGAGCAGGGCGTTGAGCGAGTTAAGAAAGTTGTTGGTGGTGGCGGGGAATTTGAAGGTCGAGTCGTAGGTGCCGTCCGGGCTGATGCGGAACAGTTGGGAGCGCGATTCGCCGTCGAACTGGCTGAACCCGGTCGTGAGGCCGGAGACGACCACGGAGCCGTCGGGTAGTCCGATGATTTCCTCAAGCGCGTCCGAGCCGCTGTTGGAAATCTGCCACGACGGATCGAGCGAACCGTCGGGGAGTAACATGGCGACGCGGTGTTTGTCGCCGTTGAGAGTGGAGGAGAAGGAATCCAGCTCAGTGAAGGTGCCTGCGACTAGGATGCGGCCATCGGACATTTCCCGGATCTGGGAAATGGGTTTGAGCGAGCTACCGCCGGAGGTTTTGATGAAACGGGCGCTGTTGTCGAAGGATGGATCGATGGTGCCGTCCGGATTCACGAGCGTCAGTGAGCTCGAATACGGGGACGAGGTTCCGACGTTGCGCATCACGAGGAGCTTGCCGCTGGAGAGTCCCAAAATCTGGCTGCCGGTGACGGCGGAGGTGAAGCTTGTGTCAAAGGCGCCGCTCGACAGGAGGCGGACCAAGGCGGTGTTGTTGAGTCCGTAGATCGTGCCATCGGGGAGGGTGGCGATGAGCGATTGGGTGCCGAAGACCATGGAGTTGCCGCCGACTGCGAAGCTGGTGTCGACGGTGCCATTCGCGTTGAGGCGTGCGACGTAGCGCGTGGTGTGACCGCCAACGGATGTGAAATTTCCGCCAATGAGGATTTTCCCGTCAGGGAGGAGAATGATTTTATAAACCGAGCCGTTGCTGGGGATGGTCGGAATGGTGAAGGTGGCGTCTAGGGTGTAGTCGGCGTTGAGGCGGATGATTCTTGCAGCGGAAGCGCCGCCGTAGCTGTTGAAACTTCCACCGACGAGGAACTTGCCGTCTGGAAGTTGGGCGAAGGCATAGATGGATCTGAAATCATCGCTGTTGAGTGCGCCGAAGCTGGCGCTGGGATCGGGGTAGCCGGGAGGAAGAGTGATGGTGAGGGTGGCGGCGGAGCTGTTGGTGTCGCCGACTGCGTTTGTCACGATGACGTGGTAGTCACCCGCGGACGACGGGCTGAGGTCGGTGAGGGCGAGGAAGGACGAGGTTTTCCCGGGGAGGTCCACGTTGTCCTTTTGCCATCGATAGGACAGGGAGGAGGCGCTAAGTGCCTGGACCGTAAATACCGTGGACTCGGTGGCAACGGCTGTCCGGGAGACGGGTTGGGTGACGATGAGAGGCGTGGATTGTGCGTCCGCGATGGTGACGGTGTGGGTGGCGTTCGCCCCGAGGGATGCGCCACCGGTCGCGGCGGAAAGCGTGATGGTGAACGTTTCGGAGCCTTCGGCGAGAGCGTCAGCAGCGAGGGGGATGGTGATGGCTTTTGGTCCAATTTCTCCATTTGCCCATGAAACGCTGCCCGAGTAGGCGGTGAAGTCAGCAGGCGAAGTGGCGCTGCCATTGACCGTGGAAACGGTCACGGAAACCGCACCTGACAGACCGCCGGTGCGGGTGATCGGGATGGTGACGCTGCCGCCTTCGGGGCCTGCGGTGGCGGTGCCGGTGAAAGCGATGGTTCCCGGGCCGGAGAGCAGGTTGCCCTCGAAGCGGGCGATGTTGTAGACCTCCGTGCCGTTGATTTGCAGGCCTGGGCCGCCGTTCTCCGAGAAATCGGTATGGCTGATCCAGCCGACACCGACGATGTTGCCATCGGTCTCGAAGGCGGCGTCATAGAAATGGCCACCCCATGATCCGCGGCCGACGTTTGGCGTGGGGGTGAAGGTGGGATCGAGATTTCCCTGGAGATCGAGACGCACCATGGAGGCGGTCTGCGTGCCATTCCACTCGGTGAAAATCCCGCCGACGAGAATCTGGCCTTCGGGGGTGAGCTGGAGTACGCCGCCGGTCCAGCCGTTGGGGCCTGCGCCGAGGTTCGTTTGGAAGGTCTGGTCGAGTTGACCGTTAGGGAAGAAGCAGGCAAGCGAAGGGATCCTGAGACCTTGGAAACTGCCGCCGTTTCCTCCGAAGAGGATGCGTCCGTCGGGGAGGATGAGGGATCTGTTAGTCAGGAAATCGATGCCGCTGCCGACGGCGAACGTGGGATCGTAGGCACCGGTGGAAGTGAGGCGGGCGATGTTTCCGGACGGGTTGCCGCCGATGGAGGAGAAGTTTCCTGAAACGATTAGATTTCCATCCGGCTGGATGGCGACGGAGCTGATCGTACCGTTGTAATTCGAGGATTGGTAAGTGTAGGTGACGGTGTCTGGTGAGAAGGTCGCATCAAGCGCACCGTCGTCTTCAAAACGGGCGATGGCGCTGCGTCCGGCGCCATTGACCACCGTAAACCCACCGGCGATGATGACCTTCCCGTCCGGCTGGAGAGCGATGTCGATGACGGTGCGGGTGCTGCCGGAAAGGCCGGTGGCCGTCCACGTGCTGTCGATCGTTAGATCGGAATTAAGCCTGACGATGTTCGCGCGACCGACGCCGTCGTAGGTGTCGAAGGTGCCGCCGAGGAGGATTTTTCCATCGGGCTGGATCACGATGTCGTTGATTTCGGTTTTACCGGAGGCGACGCCGAACAGAGTGATGGCGGTGTCCAGGGTGCCATCGGAGTTCAGGCGCCAGAAACAGGTATCGACCGCGGATCCTTGGAAACGGCCTTGGACTCCTCCCACGAGGATTTTTCCATCTGCTTGGATTGCAACTGCCTGGGTGGGCTCGCTGAAACCGGTGCCAACGGTGGCCATGAAGGCAGCGTCAAGATCGTCCGGGGCGGCGATGGCTTGGGATGAGAGTGAGAGCAGGGCGAAGGCGAGGACGGACCGGAGGACTTTGGGTGAATTCATCTGAAAAAGGCGCGGGGGGGTGGAGGCCGCGTTGTCGTCGAAAACATCTCTAAGTGATGAGGTGCGGGCATGTCACTAAAGATCTTGTGCCATCCCCTGTTCAGGGGAGAGCGCTGACACGGGATGTCACCTGCCTCAGACCATGAAGCTGGACTCGTTATCGAGTCACAGGTCACTTGTTGAAAATCGATACAGTCCCACAAAAAAGCCGCCTGCGAGTGAACGCAGGCGGCTTGGGAATCTGTTGGAGAAAGTTACTCTCCTGCCACTTCGACGGTTTCTTCCGAAGCCTTCTTCTTGGCGGTTTTCTTCTTCGGCGCGGGAGCTTCCTCCTTGGCGGCGACTTCCTCGACAGGTGCCTCATCCGCGGCGGCGACGCGGTCGACCCACTCGATGATCGCCATCGGTGCGGAGTCGCTCATGCGGGCGCCGAGCTTGGTGATGCGGCAGTAGCCGCCCTGCCGGTCCTTCGAGGCAGGAGCGATTTCGGAGAAAAGCTTCTGCACGGTGTCCTTCTGGTGAAGGAAGGCGATCGCCAGACGGCGGGAGTGCAGGTCGTCGCGCTTGGCGAGGGTGACCAGCTTTTCCGCGACCGGACGAAGCGCTTTCGCTTTGCCGAAGGTGGTTTTGATGCGTCCGTGCTCGATCAGGCTGATGGCGAGGTTGGAGAGCAGCGCCCGGCGGTGCGAGGCGTTGCGTTTGAGTTTAACTGTTTTGCTGCGATGTCTCATCGGTTGCTTCCGTTTCTATTTAAATATGTTAGTCGTCCAGGTTCTGTGCGATCAGGTCGGCAAGGCCGACCGGCGCTTCGTCTTCAGCGCCGAGGCGCGGGCCGCGTGAGGCAGCGGCGGGTCCGGAGAGCAGCGAGGATTCGAAGGACATGCCGAGGCCGAGGCCGAGTTCGACGAGTTTGTCCTTGATTTCGTTGAGGGACTTTTTGCCGAAGTTGCGATACTTGAGCATCTCCGCTTCGGACTTCATCGCGAGTTG
>JBGSTM010000055.1:0-9823 GCA_041736495.1 Akkermansiaceae bacterium | reverse complement strand
CGAAACATACAATCGCACCTGCGGACCATTTACCTGGACCAAAGGGCCGGAGAAACTAAGCAAGATCATCAAGTTAACTCAAACAGCACAGCAAACCGGAGTTGCGTAATATGACCTTTACTTCGCTGACGATGCACTAGTGTCATATATCCGAGCACGACGCCCGCCAACGCATAGCCTCGCCCTTCAATCGATGGGTTCGCCTTAATTCTTGAAATTGAGACATGTCCGAAAATGATCGCAGGCAGAGATCCAAGTGGTCCAACAATCAAGGAGGCCAAACCTAGAACAAAGGAGACCACAGCGAACGAATCAACACGCGCGGCATTCAGCGGTTCAGCTACGCGATTCTCCGCAACAGCTTCCCGGGTCACCTTTAATGGAGAGTCTGACCTGATGTCGGGAAACATTCGTTGCAGAATCCCAATCAGGATGAAAGCAGGAATCGGAGAAAGAACAATTCCCAGCAGACTGCCGGCAAAAAGCACCAGCCCGATATTCGGCGACACGGGAGTTGTCGGTACCAATGCCATTTCATGAATGATCACTTTTCCATCAAAGCTCCGCTGATAGTTCAGTGCGACCGCATTGGCGATGGCGGCGGCATCCTGCTTGTTGGTGTGACGCGCGCTGATGCTGATCAGGTCGGTGCCACGGATATTCTGAGTAACGATGATGCCCTTCACGGTTTGGACCGTGGAGTCCAAGCTGATTCCCCATTTGTTGGGCAGGTCCAGCTGCTCGGCGACGGTCACCAATGACTCTCGCGATTTGATAGCTTCGAACTGACTTCCGAAGAAAGTGGGTGTAATCGTCGGCTGGGTGCCACCATAAGCACCAATTTCGATCACCGTCTCCGCTTGGTATTGCTTCGGTGCAATGTAGACCCAAATCGAACCTGCCGCGAGCCCTATCAAAAGCCCCACTGGAAACATGATGAGAAACACCCACCACCAACGACGCAACAAGCCGCGCTTGGGCGACGGCAGAGGGAGTGATGGCGGCAATGCGTGCGCCGGCGATTGGACATCATCGACCACAGTCCGGAACTCATGGGCGGTCTGATAACGCAGATCCGGTTCTTTCTCCATTGCCCGCAAAACGATCTCGTCGAGTCTCACATCGATGCGGACTTTCTGCGACGGCGGTTCGAGACGCTTACCGGGCAGCTCGCCGGTGAGCATTTGGTAGAAAACAACGCCGAGCGCGTAGATGTCCGCGCGGTGGTCGACCTCGGAAGGATTCTCGACTTGCTCGGGAGCCATGTAGGCGGGCGTGCCGATGATTTTTCCGGCTTCGGTGAACAGGCCGGCTGGCGGCGAATGAAGATCAGGCAGGAATGCCTGAGTCACGTCGCCGACGATTTTTGCGATGCCGAAATCGGCGACTTTCACGCGTCCTAACCGGTCGAGCAGGATATTCTCCGGTTTGATGTCGCGGTGGACGATGCCCTGGTCGTGCGCGAATTGCAGCGCGTCACAAATCTGTGGAACGATGGCAAGCGCCTCCCGAGGCGAGATCTTGCCGGTTTTCATGAGCTGGGCGAGATTCACGCCGTCCACGAATTCCATCAGGATGAAGTAGAGCCCGTTCTGTTGCCCGAATTCGTGGAGGGTAACGATGCCGGGATGATTCAACTTCGCCAGCGCCTTGGCCTCGCGGGTGAAGCGGTTGGAAAACTCCGGCGACTTGCCGATGACGGGTGGCAGGATTTTCAAGGCGACGATGCGGTCGAGATCCTTTTGCCGGATTTTGTAAACCGCACCCATGCCGCCTTGGCCAATGAGTTCGAGGATTTCAAACTGTGGGAAAACGGACGCCAGTTCGTCGATGGACGGAGGGTTGAAGGAGGTGGCTGCGCCGTCCATCAAAGTGTCGTCAGCGACTCCTTGTTTGAGCAAATCCTCGGGATCGAGTCCGCCGAGCGGAGATTTGGGCGGGTTAGGCATCCGATCGTTTCCGGGCATTGTGTCCATACCCACCTCATAAGCAATCCGCGGAATTCGTTACGGAGTTTTTGGAGCAGCGCATTTTGAATGGGGGGCTTGGCGGTTGGAAACCGCGGCCTCGGTCAGCCGTCCGGATCGTCGAGAAGCGCCTGAAGCCGGTCCCGCAGCGAGATGGGAACGCGGGGAAGCCAGCTTTCGTCGAGCATGCCGATTTCCATCATGTCGCGCAGGTGGACCCGGTCTATCCGGAGATTTGACGTAAGCTGCATGGTGATCAGTGCGTCGAGATCGATGAGCCGGAATTCGGAATGAGTGTCATCGATGTCCGCCACATCGGGTGAGGGTTCGGGTGATTCGGGATTCACCTTTTCGCCGGAGAAAATCAATTGGACTCCGTCACGCGCCTTGGCTCCGGGACCGTCGAGAAACATTTCGATCCGACCCTTTCCGCCGAGGATGGAGGCGGAGCGATGAATGAAGCCTCCCCCGGCCATCGCCGCGACGATGGCGTCCATGTCTGAACGTCGAACGAGGAGATCGACATCGCGGGTGTTGCGGACCACCGAATCGTCAACACGGGAGACCCAGGCGGCGACGGCGTTTCCGCCGATGACGGCATAAGGAAGACCTGCGGCTTCGAGGAGACCGGTGGCGCGGCGGAGGCGGGCTTTCGCTTTTTCAATTCCTTCGCTCATTCGGGTCCACGAGGTTTCGCCGAGGATCGCCACGGTGTCAGACATGGTCATTACCAATTTCAGCGGAAGCGGCTTGTCCAGCTGGGACCTCTGCCTGATGCACGGTGATCTGGGTGAAAGGGATCACCCAGCCATGGGCGTTGCAGGTTTCCAGGCAGACCTGCTGAATTTTTCGGTGAAGCGCCTGATAGCGCGCACCCATCGAGCCGTCGAAGTCGGCAAGGATCCGATAGTTGAGCGACGAGGCCGCGGCTTCGGAGAACTCGACCTTGACCGATCGCACGGCCTCCCGCCCGACATCCGCTACCAAAGCGGACGTTAGCGCTTGGGCGAGGTGCGTTGGAATTTTTTCCGCCGCAGCTTCCTGATGGCGGTAGTCGATGCCGAAGGTGCAGGAAACCCGGAATCCGTGGGAAAGATTTTCGGGGGATTGTTCGAGGAAATCGCCGGTCGGATAGGTTTTCAAACTTCCACCCAGTTTGAGCACGACCACTTGTTCGGGTGTCTGGGTGACGGTTTTTCCGTAGGTGCCGTCGGCGAGGACCACCCAGTCGTCCTTCTCGGTGGGGAACCAGGGCTCCTTGGGATCCGGCTCGCGGGACGTCATGTCCATCAGATCCCTGATGGGGATGCGCAGCACGCCGCCTTGCAGGCTCGGGTTGGTCACGGTGGTGAAAAAACCGATAGAGGCAACCCGCCACGGCAGCCCCCGATGGATGATCCGTTCGTCCTCACGGACGGATCCAAGGTTGAGGATCATGCGAATTTGTTCGATGTACGGAGGCAGGGCGGCCTTGCCGGCCCACGCGACGCCGACAAGCATGACCACGACGAGAGTGAGCAGCAGCCAGTCACCGCGGACGTAGAACACGAGAATGATGCCAATGATTGCGACCAAACCCGCTAGGGCGAAGGAGAGGACGTCGGAAATGCGGCTGGTGAGACTGCCCTTGCCATGGCGATGCACCGGGGTGTAACGCCGAACCGACGCGTAGATCCGGCGCACCGCAATGAAACCGGCCACAGCCGCTAACAGAGCCAGCAGCAGGTTGAGCCCGCGGCTGCGGAAGAAGTCGCCGAACGCTCCGGAAAGTGTCGACCACATGGGTTTTTGCTGGCGTTCCCGCTCGTCGATCTGCGCGCGCAGCACGGACATTTGACCGGCAGCTTCGGCAGAGCGCCCGGTCCACATGCGGCGGGCTTCTTCCAGTTCGGGAGCGAGGGACGGATCGGTATTCCGGGCGGTGACCACTCCGATGCGGTTCACCACGATGTCGGCTTTCCGCTTCCGCTCGGTCCAGGTGTCGAGGGATTTGCGCAGTGCTTCCAGTTCGCGCGGAGTGGAGGTGGCCTCGCGCAGCGTACCGACGATGGGCTGGAGCAATTCGCCAAGTTGATTCTGGAGCGTGGTATCCGGGGTGACGATTTCGTCGTATTCCGCGGCTTCCGATCCGCCGAGGATGTCCTGGAAATTTCCGCGAAGCTGGCGGACCCGCTCGCGCTCGGAATCGATGCGGACCTGGATTTCCCGCTTCGCTTCCGGAGTGGCGGCCTGGCCGAATTCGCGCTGGAGCTTGTCCAGCTCGGTGGTCGCACCTTGAAGCGGCTCGATGACGGCTTTGAGAGAAGAAAGATTGCGCTCAATCAGAGGCGTCCCGGCAGGGGTTTCCACGATCGATTCCGCCGCCCGAAGGTGACCGGCGAAAAACAAGGGGATCCACAAAAGCCTCAACCAACGCATCAACAAAGGTTGCACGCTTCTCCCAGCGGGGCAACCCTCGAACGGAAAGCGGAATCCCGCTTGTGGGGATGAAATATCCGCACTATGGCTCCCGCGTGTCCCACACGGACGATTCCACTCACGGCTGGCTCCGGCGCGCCGTGACTCAGCCCGAATTCGCCGCACGCCTGGCCCCTCTTGCCAATGGTGATCGCGAGGTCGTGCTCGATCAGTCCGCGGAAGCGTCACACGCATTTCTAGCAGCAGTCGTGACGCTGGCGGCGAAGGACAGGAAAAAAACGCGGCTGTGGCTGGTCTCCGACATGCCGCGGCATCGCGAACGGCTGGCCTCCGAGCTGGAACTCTGGGGCGTGAGCGGACTGGTGTTGCCGGACGGCCCCGTGGAAACGGGCGATGGCACGATCGCCGATCCGGAGTCGGCGGCGGAGTGGTTTTCGGTGTTGGAAATCCTCGCCCGCTCGGAAAGCTGCGCGGTGATTTGTGGCAGCGATGCGTTCACCGGCAAGGCCCCCTCCCCCAAGGCGCTGCGCGCGAGCCGCACTCCACTCAAACCGGGAACCGCACTCGATCCCGTTCAACTCGCGCAAACGTTAACCGACCACGGCTATGAACGCGTCCCCACCGTCACCGGACGCGGCCAGTTCGCGGTGCGCGGCGGAATTCTCGATCTGTTCGCCTGGCAGGCGGCGAAACCGTTGCGGCTCGAGTTTTTCGACACGGATCTGGAATCGATCCGTGAGTTTGATCTCGATTCGCAAGCCTCGACCGCGAAGCTGTTGGAGTCGGATCTGTTACTCGCCGAGCCGTCGTCGGAAGCGACCGTGGCCGACTATCGGCGGAAGACGGATCTCATCATTTCCTTCGGCGCGGAAATCGAGAAACCCGACGTGCGCATCCTCGAAGGCGCGGCGGAGTTTAACAGCACGGAGGACGACACGCTCGCCTGTTATGGCAGCCCGCTGGGGACCTTCGAGGCGGGGGATTTCGTGCTGGAGGAAACCCGGCGGGAAAATTTTTTCCGCCAGCTCAACGATTGGAAACGCGGCGGTTGGGACATCGCGATGGTATTCGGCAACCGGGGTGAGGAAGAACGCTTCGCCGAACTGGCAGGAAAAGATCTTCAGCGCGATCTCGGGTTGATTCCGGTCCGCGGCGAATTGTTAGCAGGTTTCACCGTGCCGATTTCCAAGTTGGCGGTGCTTTCCTCATCCGAGCTCTTTGGCCGCTACCGCACGCCCGGCGGGCCGCGGCGTTCGCTGTTGGAAAAAGCCAGGGCTGCCAGAGCCCGCGCGACCATCGACGAGATGGAGGAAGGCGATCTCGTGGTGCATTACGAATATGGCATCGGCCGGTTCAAGGGCATCCAACAGGGAGACGAAGGCGACGAGCTGGTTTTGGAATACCGCGAAGGCGTGCAACTCGGCGTGCCGCTGGAGCAGGCGCATCTCGTAGGCAAATACGTCGGCCTCGGCGGCAAGACGCCGGAGCTGAACAAACTCGGCGGTGCCGCATGGAAGACCGCGCGGAAGGCGGCGGAGAAATCGATCATGGACTATGCCGCGCAGTTGCTGCGGGTGCAGGCGGAGCGGCAGGGCGAAGTCGGTTTCGCCCATCCCCCGGATTCGCGGTGGATGTGGGAGTTCGAGCGATCATTCCACTACACCGAGACGACCGACCAGCGCCGCGCGATCGACGAGACGAAGTTGGACCTGGAATCCACCCGCCCGATGGACCGGCTGATCTGCGGCGACGTGGGATTCGGAAAGACCGAAGTTGCGATCCGCGGCGCGTTCAAAGCGATCACCAGTGGCAAGCAGGTCGCCATCCTCGTGCCGACCACGGTTCTGGCAGAACAGCATTGGCGGACCTTCCGCGAGCGGATGTCGGACTATCCGATCCGAATCGATTTGTTGAACCGGTTTCGCACGGCGTCGGAGGTTAGAGAAACCATCGCCGGACTGGCGGACGGCTCGGTGGACCTGGTGATCGGCACGCACCGCCTGGTTTCCGGCGATGTGAAATTCAAGGATCTCGGGCTGGTCGTCGTCGATGAGGAGCAACGCTTCGGCGTGGCTCACAAGGAGAAATTCAAACAACTCTTCCGCCAGGTGGACGTCCTAACGCTTTCCGCCACGCCGATCCCGCGGACACTCTACATGGCGCTGATGGGCGCGCGCGACATGTCCACCATTGACACCCCGCCACCGAACCGGGTGCCGGTTTCCACCACGGTCTGCGCCTACGACGAGCGGATCATCCGCGACGCGATCCGCCGCGAGATGAAGCGCGGCGGGCAGACGTTTTTCCTGCACAACCGGGTGAAGACCATCGACATGATGGCTTCAAAAATCCGCGAGCTGGTGCCCGAAGCCAAGGTGCTCATCGGCCACGGTCAGATGGACAAGGACGACCTGGAGGTGGTCATGCACGCCTTCGTCAAGGGCGAGGCCGACGTCTTGTTAGCCACCACCATCATCGTGACCGGCATCGACATCCCGAACGCCAACACCATCCTCATCGACCGCGCCGACCGTTTCGGCCTCGCGGACCTCTATCAACTCCGCGGCCGCGTGGGCCGTGCCGGAGAAAAAGCCTACGCGATCCTGCTGCTGCCGCGCGACATGATGACCGTGGGCGACGCGCGCAAACGCATCAACGCGATCAAGGAATACACCGCTCTGGGCTCCGGTTTCAAAATCGCGATGAAGGACCTGGAAATCCGCGGCGCGGGAAATTTGCTAGGCACCAAGCAGTCCGGCCACATCTCGCAGATCGGCTTCGAACTCTATTGTCAGCTCCTCCGACAATCCGTGGACCGCCTCAAAGGTCGCAAGGACGCGCCGCGCGGCGAAACGAGTTTCAAGGCGGACTTCATCGTCTTCAGCGAGACGGCTTATGCCCGGGAAGATCCGAACCTGGTGCTGCCCGCGTTTCTGCCGGCCGCGTGGCTGGAGGAAACCAAGGTCCGCATCACCGCTTACCGCGAGATTTCCGAAGCCGGCACGTTGAAAGCCATCGACGCATTGGAAGCCTCGTGGCGCGACCGCTTCGGCCGGATCCCGGAGGCGGCGGCCAGGCTTTTGGAAATCACCCGGATCAAGGCACTCGCCGCTGCCGAAGGAATTGCCTCGGTGGAAATCAGCGGACAGCGGCTGATGCTTCACCGAAATGGAGATTACATCCTCCTTGAAGGTCGGCGGTTTCCCCGCTTGCAATCCGCGAGTCCCCGGGGAAAACTCACGGAAGCGGTCACCCTGCTGCAAAACTTCTGATTTATCCCTACTATTCCATGAATCCGCGTTTCGCCCTGCCATTGGTGATATTTGGTGCAATCCTCTCAGGCCGAGGAGTTTCCGCACAGCAGACACCGCCTCCGCAGGCTCCTCCTGCCCCATCGATGACACGCCCGAGCGGCCCGATCGAGGTGAACGGAATTTCCGCCAAGGTGAATGGCCGGGTGATTACGAAAAACCAGGTCGCCTTCATGTTGTCCCCGGTTTTCGCCCAGTTGGCCACCCAGTTCCCGCGCCGGGGGCCCCAGTTCGAGGCGAAGTTCAAGGAATCCAAGGCAAACATCATCCAGGAACTCATCGACCGGCAAATCATTCTCGACGAGTTCAAGCAACTCGGGGCCATCATCAAGCCCAACCTCATCGACGAGGAGATCAAACGCCAGATGCGCGAATTGTATAATGGCGACGAGGTGAAATTCCGCGAGGAGCTCAAACGCAGCCGCCTGACCATGGATGGTTACCGCGAGATGACCCGCGAGAAGATGGTGGTGCAGGCGATGCGCGCCCAGCAATTCTCCGACGCGCCGCCGCCGCTTCCCAATGAGGTCGAGAAGGAATACGCCGAGATCAAGTCCACGCTCCGCGACGTGAGCAAGGACGTCATCAGCTTCCAGAAAATTTTCATTCCCGCCTCGGACCCGCAAAACCCCCTGGCCACTCCGGACACCCAGCTCACTCTGGCCGAAGACATCGCGAAGCAAATCAGCGAGGGCAAGGACTTCGCCGAACTCGCCAAGGTGCATTCCAGAGATGCCTTCGCCGAGGACGGCGGTATGCAGGAAAACGTCCCGCGGCCCGACCTGTCTCCGGAGTTCGCCTCCATCATTTTTGAAGCACCGGTTGGCAAAGTCGTCGGTCCCCTGCTCGATCCGCAAGGGTTCACGATCGTCAAACCGATCAAAATCGTATTCGGCCCATCGCCGCCGCTGGATGACAAGATCCGCGAGATGATCGAGCAACGCGTCAGCAAGAAAAAGACCTCGGAGCAATACGAGCGCTGGATCAAGTCGAAGCGCAAGCGGGCGATCATTGATATCAAGGAGTAGGGCAAAAGCGTTGCTTCGGTCTGGACTGCTCCGACATGTCGGAGCTTTCCCACTGGCCGACATGTCGACCACTGGGAAAGCGGGGACATGTCCCGCGCAGTCCGGAAAGGAGCAGCCCTCACTGCTAGCCCTCGAAACCGATGATCAGTTCTTTGGCGATGACTTGGGAGGCCTCGGCGACGCTTATTCCCCTACCCGCTTCGTTCTCCAAACAACTCATGGAAACGCCATCGATGCCACACGGCGTGATGGCGAAAAACGGCGGCAGGCTTTCCTTCGTGATGTTGATCGCGAAACCGTGCATGGAGATCCACTTCCTGACTCCCACGCCGATGGACGCGAGTTTGCGGTTTTCCACCCAGACGCCGGTGAGGCCGTCGCGGCGGCCGGCGTTCACACCGAAGCGGGCGCAAGCGCGGATCAGCGCGTCTTCGAGCTTCCGGAGGTGCTCGTGGAGATCCTTGCCTCGCGGATTGAGGTCGAGAATCGGATAGCCGACCAACTGGCCGGGGCCGTGATAGGTCGCCTGCCCGCCGCGGTTGATTTCGTGGACGGGGAAAGGCAGCGAGGCGGGATCGCGGAGGGAGGATTGGTCGCGGAGGCGGCCGATGGTGTAAACAGGCTGATGCTCCAGCAAAAGAATGGTGTCGCCGCCGGTGCCGTCGAGTATGGCGGCCACATGTTGCTCCTGGAGACGGAGTCCGGCTTCGTAATCGATGGGCTCGGGGAGATGGAGGATCTTGAGCATGAATGGTAGAGGGCTGGCGGTTGGAAACCGCAGCTACGGTTAGACGAGGCGACGTTCGAGGAGTTTGGCTTTCAGCGGATCCGACGCTTGGAGGTGTGCCATGCCGATGGCGAGCGCGTCGGCGGCGTCGGACGGCGGCGTTTCGGCGAGTCCGAGCAGGGCGCGGACCATGAAGGCGACTTGTCTTTTATCGGCGTTGCCATTTCCGACGACAGCCATTTTCACCTTCTTCGGCGAGTATTCGAAGACGCGCAGCCCGTGATCCGCCGCGGCGATGAGCGCGGCGGCGCGGGCGGCTCCCATGGAAATCGCGGTCTGGTGGGACTGCACGTAGATGATGCCCTCGACGGC
>JBGSTM010000054.1:0-40867 GCA_041736495.1 Akkermansiaceae bacterium | reverse complement strand
TATTGGCGATCACTTTACGGTTTTCCGCACAGAGGCGGTGGTATTTGTTACTCACAGTCAGTTTGTTGTAAAACCAGACTGAACGAATCCCCGCCTCTGACTATCTAACTTTTATTCGCTAACAATCTGAAACCGCCCTTGCCCTTTACTGCTTGGGATGCACAGCAATGCTCCAGAAGGCCATTGAATAAAGTCCACGTTGTCGCCTCCATCAGAAGGACGGAGCAATGCAAATGCATCCGCTTCGATGAAATCGTGAATTTGTTCGCGTTTCAGATCGGTGATCCGGGCAAGGTCATCCACGGAGATGTATGCATCTTCCTCGTAATCTGCCACAAGGAAGGAACCAAGAACGGAGCCGTCGCATTGAAATGCCTTAATTTTTGTCATGGATTCAATAGGTTGCAGGTCTCCATCACCAGTGTGTATTTCAGTATTAACAACGAAGCCGTGGTATGGGATGATGCGAAGATCAAAATCCGGTGGGATCGGATTCAGTGCAAAATAAGCGACGATTTCGTCGGCTAATTCTTGGAGTGTCGCAGGCGTCGGTTCTTCACATTCGCTATTTGGGAATGATTTCTCATTTGATTTCTTGATGTGATTAGCCGTTATTGTTTTCGATTTTAATGGTTTCATTTTTATTCTTTTTTATATTGTATAAGGCAGGCAATGCTCCGCGCTGCCACTATCGCGGTGCCGCCGAACCATGTGGCCCAGTGGCGTGATTTTTTCAGGAAGATTTTTCTTCGTTGTCGTTGCTGCTCGGGGGCGAGGCCGTTAGGGTGGAGGGTTTGAAATTCATAGTGGTTTGAGTATCGTTTAGTCATTTTTTGTGTTGGCGGCGGTGCTATTGGTTATATTGTGATGTGGCTGGTGGCCTTAGCTGAGGAGCTGATCGAGCTCGGATAGCCGGAATCGGAACTCTCCCCCAGGGGTGCGCTTTGGCGTCATGTGCCCTCCCTTGATCCACCGCCGCATGGTTACCTTCGAGATTCCTAGGTGGTTGCAGGCGGCTTCGAGGCCGACCCAGGGCTCTTGCCCTGGTATCGATATGGTTTCGTGTTTATCCGTTTTCATCGTTGTTCGACCGCTGTCATCAGCGAGCTGGCGGCTTTTTGGCAGCAAGCTGGCGATGCATCCCAAAAAGGCAGAGACGCGTGATGCAAAATTCCGGGAGGATCTGAGGATGGTGATGCAAAGTTTGTTGTTTGATCCCCCGCGTTCGCGCCGCCCCCCACCATGTTCCGTCATGCTTTCGAGCCCTGTCCACGTAGCGGAGATGCAAAAGCGGCCACTCGCTTCCTCGCGGATCATTTAAAAAGCACAAAATGTCATTTGCCGAAAAAAAATCAGATCTCCGAAAGCAAGGCTCATTCGGCAAGGACAAGTGCCTGGCAATCCTCCTCCCCGCTCTGTTTTCGTTCTTCCTTGCAGCCGCCTCCCCGGCCCAGACCTGCCGGGAGGTCGTCCGTGATTCCTCCGGCCGGATTGCCCAGATCATCGACCGCCAAAAAAGCGCGGGCGGCACCGTGCAAGCCACCACGCGTGACGCTTCGGGCAGGATCATCGGCACCGCCACAACGAGCCCGCATGCAGGCGGAAGCACCCGCACAAACTATCGCGACGCCAGCGGGCAACTGATCGGCACGGCATCCACCCAGCCCACCGCGGGAGCTTCGTCCCGCACCACCTACCGCAACGCCAGCGATCGTATCGAAGGCAGCTCCGATACTCGGAGAGGTAGCGGTTCGGGCCCCAACACCCAATACCGCGACGCCTCGGGACGGCTCACCGGTAGCCAGACCACAAATGCCAGCCCCCAGGGATCATTCACCAGCTCCCAGCGGGACACCTTCGAGCGGTTGACCGTCCAATTCTGAGAGTTCATTGAAAAGTCTTGGGTAGCACCAAATAAAAAACCCGCGCTGCCAAACGACAGCACGGGCCTGTTTGTGGTTACAGTTGCAGGACGGATTATTCTTTGGCGATCGAACGCCCGAAGCGCTTGAAGTCCTCCATGACGATTTTCGCCTCCAAATGCCCCTCTTGGGCAGCGAACCAAATTGCGTCGATCTCCTCAGTTGAAATGGGCTCTTCGAGCTTCAACTTGCGGATTGCCTCCTGAACTATTGGTTCCCGTGCCACGGAAGCCGTCAGCGCTTGCAGCGCGAGGAGAATCCCATGCAATAATGCATGAGCCATAATCTCGTTCCGGGTCGTATTCCTGTATGCCACAAGCTTCGAGATGCTACGCTCCATGATTAGTATCTCATGCGTTTCCAACGTGATCTGGATCGTTGAGTCAGATTCAGTTTGTTCCTGCTTCATCGTCGTTCGGGGTGATGGGATTCTTCACGTTTTGCAACTATGCAGGGATTTCCATAGCCGTTTTGCCGCGGTAGTTGCGGAAGTAAGCCGGGAACTGGCGCACGCGGAGGCTGGCTGGCCATTCGGCCCAGTCGCCCCCGTGGGTGTCGGAAACCGGATACGGCTTGCCCTTCCAGAACGGCTTGCGCCCGATCTGCTTCATGAAGAACGCCACACCATTGCGGCGGCAGTGTTCACGGAGCACGTAAGCCCACTCCAAGTGGAACGGGGCGGTCAGATCAGCGTTACCGGATTCTCCACCAACGATTACAAAGTCGATGCCGGCGAGATTCAGCTCCTCGGGGGGAATTCTCCCAGAGAGGCTCGATGGACAACCCGCGGCAGGCAGCCTTCACCTGGCGGAGCTTGTCCACGCGGTGGAGGGTTTTGCGGCTGGTGACTGTCGTCATGGCCACCACGTTGTCCGGGAAGCCACCGATACGATCGGCGAACGCCTTCATGTTCTGCGGACGCTTGGTGAGCCACAGCCAGAGGTGACGGCGTCCCTGCTCCGACGTGATGTGCGACATCTCGCCCTCAAGGAACGGGAACAACTTCTTGCTGCACAGTGCGTCTCCCATGTCTGATAGAAATATCAAACGGGGAAGGAGGTTTAGCCAGGGACGATTGGAATCGGTCGTCCCGACCAGATCGCTCCACTTCGACGCTACTTCCACGCGCCTTTTGAAGACGGTGAACTGCTCGAAGGTAGGGGCGTAGCCAGAGTTAAGTCCCCGGTCTGGCGAGACGATATTAGCAGCGCGATTGAGATGCAACGTGGCTGCGTAGCACTTCATCCGCTCCTTGATCGTCTCAAATGCGACACGTCCGGCCTCCTTGCCATGTTCCCGGGCGATCTGCTCGGCGAACACTTCACGCAGGTGCCAAATGTTGGTCGTGGTGATTTCGTTTAGATGCCCAGGTCCAGGATTTCTGATCTTGGCGTAGTAGGCGGCAATCAGCTTTTTGAACAGCTTGCGGCTATCAATCTTCTGGCCGAGCTGGCCGAAAGCTCTTTCAAGGAACCGGAACAACTGTTCCGGAGTAGGAAAGAGCTCGCAGCCTAGGCAGCCCATAACGGGGTTGATAGTACTGTGACTCCACTGAATGGATGTGTATTTCATATATTGGATATACTTTCTATCTACTGTTCTGCGGCCCGGCGAATGTATCGCTCCCACCATGGGAAGTCGGGCCACAGAGAGGGAAAAGATCGTGATCCCTGTCGCCGGCGGAACCGAAACGGCCTCCGGGCGGGGGCAATGGCCGCCAGCGTGAGCAGCCACGGGATCACAATCAGGAACGCCATCAGCGCTATCCGGAGGAGGCGCTTGGACGTCAAGAGTAGTTTGGGGACGGAATCTATCATTTTTTTTGGGGTAGTAAGGTGCTAATCGGGGTTGCGTGACGGAAGGTTTCCCGGAACCGACTGGGAATTCTGCGGAGCCACAACCGCGGCCGTGGATTGGTGAATTTGGGGGTAGGTTCCGGGAGTGAGGATGGTAGTTATTATATTATTGTTAATAGAACACACAGTTTGCCGTGGGCAAAATCCGGTTGGTTTCGAACATGGGAAATCGTCGCCAGTTGTTCATGCGGGTGGGACGACTAGCACGTCGGTTTCAGACTTGTCAAACGGGGTGGGGCTTTGAAAACGGCCGATGTTTTCCACACAGCCCAAAATCATGTTAGATGAATTACAAGCCACTCACCCTAAATGACCTACATGCCAAAAACCATTTTCCCATGATTTTCTGTTAAATATAAATTAGAGATCGATAGCTCTATGTCGATCTTCTTGCTTCTTGGTGTCTCTAGGTTCTTTCGAAACCTCATCAAGTCACAACATGCTAGGGGACTCGGCGACCTTCTGACCGTTGGAAGCCAGACTGGAGAGGGTGAAACACTGAGCAGGTGAAGGGCCGCCGTCGCGGGTTCGTCCCCTGAAAAGAATCCCCCCTGCGTGGATCCATCCCCACTATCGTGGGGTGCCTCCACTTGGTAGGTCTTCTTTGGGGACACGAACCGCTTCTTTGATGAACCGATCAGGCTAAGGCCTGTCGGTGTGAAAACAGATGTTTCATGTGTTCTCACGGCAGCGATGTCAGGTTGGGGGGTGAACCACAGAAACCGGCAGGAGTGGCTGACAGGGTCGTCTTGTCAGTGCCGTCAGTGGAAAGGCACGGGTCGCCGAGGGGGAAAATCCGCTGGGGGTCGAATTCCGACAGAAATTCCGACAGTTCTCCCCCCGGCGACGGGAAAGGAACAACCGAAAAGCGCTCCGCCGATGTCTCCACGGCCAAACCCGCCGCCACGGCCCGCTGGAGTGAACGGAGGCAGGAGTCATTGGATACGTTGCGCAGGCGGCGCTGAAAGTCCCTGACGCTTGCGGGCTGATTCCGGAGGAAGCGATAGACGCTCAGATCTTGTCCGGTGAACAAGCCGTCGGCATCGGCCGGGAATGCATGACGAAAACGATGAACATGCTGGCGGGCCACCCAAGCGGCGATTGCGATTCCGACGCGAGTGGCTTGGTGGATGGAGCGCTCGACCGCCTCGCCTTTTCCATCGCAGCACAGAGCGGCTAGAATGGCGGACAGGTGCCACGGCAGGAATGAATCAGGCATCACGTGCCCGGACAGCGCCGCCGATAATGTGGCGGCCAGCTCAAAGCCCTGCTCGACCTGACGGTCGAGCAGGGCTTTCGCATCAACGCATGGCTGATAGGAAAAACGAATCGCGCCGAAGCGGGCGATCTCCAGGCGTTGCAGCATCGCGGCTCCTGCCAACCTCGACGCTACCTGGGAGTCAGGGCAGTAGGAGCTGGCCGGGCAACCGACAGTCCACCCGAGCTTGGAGAGGGAGTGGGAGCCAGCCTCGCGGGTCAGACGCTCCCAGTCGGCGTTGGCGATCCAACCGAAGACATTGGAGCGTTCTGCCCGGCCAGCATCAATTCTGGCCGCGTATCCATCCGCTTTTCCGCGGCTTGCGAGGATCTTGCGGTATGCAGGATATCCTGATGCCAGCAGCGCCATGGACGGGATTCGTTTGGAAGTGGGCGGGCTTGTTCTCCCCCCTACGACGTGGAGGTAGCGGTAGGCATGGCTGCGCTTCAGAAGGTCGATCTTGTAGCCAACTTCGTCACCCGCGTGATCGTCGTCGGGATTCAACGCCGCGATGGCGCGTTTGCGACGGCGGAGTACGGGAATCCGGATGACTGGCTTTGCCGGTTGCAATATTTCGTTTTGGCGACGCTGCAAGTGCGCAAGCTCGTCGTTAATCCAAGCTGGAATTTGGGAATCACCGGTGAGGAACAACGCAGAGAACTTGGCCGGAAGCGACTGTTTGCCGACCGGTTTTGAAGAGATCAGATGTCCCGCCAACGCAGAGCCGTGGGCCAACGTCTGGAAAAGGACGGCCTCTACGGGGATGCCGTGGGTGACGCTGACTTCCTGGGCAACCAGCAGAAGTCCCCTGAGGATCGGTGACAGTTCGGAGCTTGTGCTCATGGAGGTGGGGCCTGGATGAGGTTGCTGGCGGTCAACCGGTGGATCGAGACACCACCGAGGCGAAGAAGGCGGTTGGCATCCTCGGTCACGATGCCGAATCCGATCAGGACCTGGATGACGGGTTCGTGGAGCTGCAGGGCCTGTTGGTCCAAGCAACGCACCAAGACGCGGCGCTTGCAGGGGCCGATGCTCACCAACCGCAGGACGAGCTTGCGGGCGACCACGAGTCGGCGTTCGGCCAGTGCAGCCTGGTCATGCTCCAAAAAGAGCCTGATGCAGTCGGCGTGCACTCGGCGGGAGGCGTCGAAGGCGGCATGCAGGATGTAGTCATCCAAGCGATCGTTTCCCGCAAGAAGCAGAAGCGACCACGCAATCGCCGCCGGCAGCCCAGCGATGCAGTGGACCCGGCAGTTCTCCGGGGAGTCGTGGATCGCCCGCTGGAATGCACGTTGGAGGCGCATGAACTCGATGATCACCTCGTCGGAACCAAACGCTGCGCTCACGCATATGCGGGAGCGTCGGCACGCGAGGGTGCGCACGGCCATCTTGCCGAAGTGGTCCTGGAATCCGGCGGCCTTGTATTCATCAACCACTGCCTCGTCGTCATCTCCCAACGCCGAGGCGATGGGTATGGCCGATGTCAGGAAGTCCCGGCGGTCACCCACCAGCCAGCTGAAGTCCGGTTTGGGGAAACGCAGGATGCCGGCGAGCTGGGCGATTTCCTGCGTGACCTTCGTGCGGTTGTCGCGTGATGACCGCTCGACCATGATTCCGCGCTGTGCGGCGAGGATCTGGTTGATGCGAGCATTGCGCTTCGACGTGCTGGCGGGGAGCGACTCGACCGCTCCGGCGGCAAAACCGACGCCGCCGTGACACTCAGCTAGAGCGCGGGGCAGATCCGGCGGCAGGGAGCCGGAGAGCACCACGCGAGGGCGAGTCAGGCTGTCGTAGAGCACCGACTGGGAGCGGATCTCCGTGTCCCTTTCCAGGCGGCTTTCTGCGCTCGTGTTGTGGACGTCAAAGTCAGAGGGTTCGGGATTGCCAAGCTGCGCGAGGTAGTCGGCGTTGCGGTGACGGAGACCCGGCACATACATGGCGTCGTCGAGTTCAGATGCGGTGAACTCTTTGGCGCGGATGATCAAGGCGTCTTGTTTGGAGCGTATGGATCCGGTCAGTTGAGCTACCGCCATTGCGAGTCTGGTGTCTCCATCCACGCCGATGAGATTGACTCCGCTCCAATCCAGTTGAATGGACGGGAGCGGGAACGAGTGCATCGGCCCCGCGATCCCGGAGAGAACACTGGCGGCCAAGGATAGGGCGACATGAGGCTTCAGGCCTCTCGACGCGGTCCACGCCTCAACGCCCAAGGGGTCGATTTCAGAAGCACCCTGGGGAAAGGTGATGTGGTTGTGTATGTGTTCCATAGGGGAAGTCAGAGGGTGTCGGTAGGGAATGGGAGAGGTCCCGGCATGACGTCTCCGATAAGTTCCATGGGCAGGGGCTTCTCAGGAAGGAAGGTGGTCTGGCTCCAGGCGGCCACGATGGCCGGGTCAGGCTCTGTCGGCGCACCGATGTCACGCAGTAGCCTCGCCCACTCCGCCTCACGCTCGGGCCAGTGGACCTCCGACCAACGAATGTCGGCGGGGTTGTGCGGAACGATGGCCAGAGGATCAGGCACCACTGTTCTCAGCGCGTAGGCCTTGAGATCGGTCTCGACGTCACGAAAGGTGTTGGGCGACGGCGTCTCAGCCGCCCTGTAGGCTTCCAGAGCCCGGTGCACCTCACGCGGGTCACCGATGCGCTCACCGAGTGCGCTGGCCAAGATCCTGGCGTTCTTGCAGAGTGAGCCAAGATCGGCGCCGTCCTGTATCCAGCCGATGCCGATGATCTGCGTCAGATTCTTGCGGAGAATCGCATACGAGGTCTGAAGGGCCAGGGTGGCCACCACCGGGCCGGACTTGCCTGAATAAAACGTCGTGGCTTTGACGTCATTGGCCAAGCGCAGTTTCTTCTTCACAATCACCTCGATTCGGGTGCCTTCGATTCCCGCAGGATGGTTGGTCCCAAAACGAAGCTGCTGGTTTTTGTCATAGATGGAGACTGCCACTTCTCGCTTGAGCATCTTCGTGCTCTGACCGAGGTATATTCCGGTTGGCTTGTGTTGGGTCTTCATCCGCCCGAGGTGGCTTCCGCAGAGGAAGGCATGCGCTGGATCCTGCACCTGAATCGAGCACTCGGAGTAGTTGATGAATCCTTGGTTGCCGATCCCGAGTCCCGGGAGGATCCGGCCGTGGCACTCGGGTTGCACGACCATTTTCAAGATGTGCACGAGGATGGTCAGGGCCAGGTGGAGTTCTCCGTCGGTCTTGATCGTGCGGCCGTTGTGACCGTGAAGCAGCGACGCCAGAACCGCTTCGATTTTGGTGATTGCCCAGCGGCCATCCTTGAGTTTGAAGGCTCGTAACCTAATGATAGCTCGCATCAGTTTTGGGAACGAAAGCACCATGCTGGCCGTGCCGTCTTTGGCAGGTGTGAAGTGCTTGCGGAGAAATCCCTCGGTGGTCGAGCGGGGACGGATGGAGGTATCGGTCGGACGGAGGCGGTCGGGAGTGTATTTTAAAAGGTCGATCATCGGGGTGAATGTGTTAGCAGAAAACAGGGGAAATTGTTGCTTTGTTAAGGGGAATTCGAATCTTGGTGGCCCTTGTGAATCCATCGGGCATCCTCCGTGGGACTCGACAAGGCCCGACGACGACGAAGGAGGCGGTTCCTAGAGATCCACGTATTCCGGTTTTTTCTTCTCGGCAGTTCATAACTGCAACACGGGACCCCATTCAGGATTCATTTCAACCAGCAAATTTTTTCGCAATAGGCTCATTTTAAATGACTAATGAGACCAATCTGAATGATTTCAAAGAAGCTATTGCCCGGTGCTGAAACCCGTCTGAAATCAGCTGTGCGGTTTACGCGAACCATCTGAGACCGCACTGAGAGTCTGAGAGTCCGAAAAAAAAATTGTCGCGCTGCGCTAAAATTGTGAGATTCCGGGATCACCCGATGTCCAGCAGCGCGGAAAATTCCACTCAAGGTTCAAACGAGGCAGCCACGCCGGTGGCGATCGCAACTCTAGCCGTCGAGATTCTCAACCTACGTCCAAAAATGGACTGGCCAATAATCACGGGCATTCATGAACCAATCCATGACCAAGTATTCCTCGAAGCTCTTTTTCGAGCCAAATGGCTGATCAAGCAGGCCGCCGGCCGCGGAGCTGGAATAGTTCATGCCTACCAGATGTTCGAGGAAGGTGCAGCGCCACTTTCACCGGAGGCGGTTACCGAACGGCTAAATGATGTCGACTGGAAAATCGGAACTGGCAACACCTTAGATAAGATCGCTAAGCGACTTTTAGGTAAGGCAAAAACAGAAATCGAGAAAAAGATAGAGCGCTTCGAAGCCACAGCTTCCGCAAAACCCCGGCGACAATCTTACGTGGAAGAATTCGCCTTGAAAATCTACCATATTCTTGAAACCGGGATCGACAATCCTGACTCTGTGGATTTTATCAAATCTCCAGATAAGGTTCAACAGTGCAAAGATTTGCTGCTTATGGAATTAGATAAAAACCCTCAGTATTTTCCAGCCGAGTCCTCGGACTTAATCAATGCGGAATTAGCCGCAAGTTGCAGCTTTCTCAAATACGTGGCAGAGGGTTTTCCAGACTCAGGTAGAATGTTTCGCCCCTACGAATTATTTCTCTTCGCCGCACAGCAAGGTCTGGAGGCCAACAGCCTCATCCGGAACCGTGCAAAACTGAACAGGGACGCAGATCCCCAGCCTCCTCGGAATACACATATTTCAATTCTTCATTGTCACAGGGGCTTCGAACCGGAGCAGGGAGAGGCTTTGGAATAACATCCCCGATGTCGCCTGGGAGGGGTCCCGGGCGAGAACGCGCGCTTAACCCCTGCTCCGATGGTGACGGCGAACACTGGATGCGTGGGCACGCCGATTGCTAATGCAAGCCGTTAAGGCCGATCGCGTCGTGCGCGGCTAAGGTGATGAAGATTGCCTCTTCGTTCCTTGAAGATGGGAGTGGTTGGGTGGTTTCATCCGGGGAGATTTCAATTCGGCAGTCCAGCACTGACATCCTGCTCAACGCTCCTGCGGACTGTTGCGACATTCCTCTCCAACTGATCACTGAGCAAACTGCCGATGCCCATGCCCGCCAACAGTTGGTTTTCTTTCGGCTTCTCGCCTTTCGCCTTTTTCACAAGTCGATCGCGTGGGACACCATTGCCGGATGGGCGAGGCGGCGAGAGCTTGGAGAGGCTGCCCACTGCACCCGCGGCAAGCAGGTTGCGGAGCAGGCGCTTGTAAAGCTCTACCGACTCGTTCCCCCGCCCCACCAATGTCGAAGGCGTGGCGGAGCACATCCTCAATCATACCTTTGTAGCCGATGGAAAGCAGAGGCACCTCGTACGATGGAGCACTGTGGCGGGTGCGAGAAATTATCTGATTTTCCCGAAATCATCGCAAACCTTTCAATTGGCTGATTCCGTGGAAGTTGGCTGTTTGAAAGTCGACGGGGGCTCTCTTAATTCTTCTTCTTGGATGGTTTAGGGTTTCTTTTTCGTTCTGGAGGGATTTGCATTCGATCGCAGCTAAGTAGCTTAAACTGTGAGATGAGGGGTATTAGGTCAATTTGGGCGGACGCTTCGAATTCTTTGACCGTCTTAGTTAGGGGAGGATCGCCATCACTCAAAAAAATCTCTCCATCTAACGTCTGAATCTTTCGGAATGATTCAACTTTGATCCTCCTGTCTGCTATGCAGATTTCAAGTGAGATTCTCTTGTCTTCAATAATTCGTCTAAAGTCTCGAACTATTGATTCAGTAGATTTCGACAGATCCACCGCCAGTGCAAGGGGTTGCATGTTGTGACGCTTCAAATGTCGTTCTAGAAATCCGAATTTTAGAACTAGATTAGATTCTCTCCGAGGAGTTTCGGCGCCTTGAGACAACGAGGCCTCAGGACTCCCCTCGGACGTCCGCACTTCGGCGAATGCGTCAAGGAACAGGGTCGGTAATGGACGATCTACAAAACGTCTTGGGCCATCGCCGGGAATTTTGATCAGCAAGTCGAAAGCGGTTCGGCCCTGCCCCGTAAAAGGACCTGTCTCATTTTCAACGGGCATCTCAGCCGGGATGGTAGGCACACTCCCACGTTCTCCGACTTTACTCCAAAAGGCCAGATAACACGCAAACCATCGCTCCCTCGCATCTTGGGGAATATTTCCAAAATCTAGTTTCCAATGACTCAATAAAATTTCTAGACTATCAACAACAAGCATACCGAATTCCTTTATAAACCTGACAAAATTTTGCTCATTTTCAATTAAGTCGGGTGTGATCGGGACTTCCCCAACTCGAAGCTTCCCGGATAATTGCCGAAAACCTTCAAGCAGAGTTTGGAAATCCGGCATCCGCCGAACTGCCTCCCATAAAAATCCGGCGTGCATGTTGGCCTTGCTTGAACGGACCATATCGCTCCATTCTGACTTACTCCACCACGGATCAACGGCGCAGTGTTTGAAGCCCTCAATCTTGCGATACTCACCGTATTTTTGCGCCTGTTTTGAGGGAGGCCTTCCAGCTTTTTTTGCCACCTCCATTCCTGCTGTGTTTAGGACTTGGGATTGTCGGGTCTTTGGAGGCATGCGAAAAGCCTATTTATTGAGTCCACTCCAATACGAGCGCCAAAACAGGCTTCGCCGAAACCCAGAACCCGATTCGGGAATTAAAAAGTGAGGACAAAGTGAGGACAAGCACCTTTCCGAGCCACCAAAAAGGGAGCCTTTCGGCTCCCTAAGTCGTTCACTCTGAAAATGGTGGGTAGAGATGGATTCGAACCAACGTAAGCTTACGCTAGCAGATTTACAGTCTGCCCCCTTTAGCCACTCGGGCATCTACCCATTCCGCTTGTCGCGGGGGCGGATGTATGAGGAAGCACACCGGACCTGACAAGGAAAACCTTGTCATCGACAGGAAAAACTTCCGGCAACCCGGGAGATTCAGGTTAAAAAAGCTCATTTGCCCGCTCGCCGTCGCTCGGAACCCACCAAGCCGGCCATCGAGAAAGTCATGAGCAGCCGCGCCCATCGGATCCTGCTTGAAATCCAGAAAAACGCCCGTCTCACCGGAGTGAGCCACTCGCAATCGGATTGGAACCATGGAGTGAGCCAGCGGGTGGCAAGCTGGTAATACCCGAGCGCCAACCGACGGCGCCGTTGATACCATGCCAACGCCTGCGGTAGCGGGTGACTGGCGAGGCAGTCCGCGAGGCACGAGGCGTCCGCAAGCGCGAGATTCACCCCTTGCCCGAGCTGCGGACTCATCGCGTGGGCGGCGTCACCGAGGACGACGACTCCGTCACCATACCAGCGCCGCATCCTCACGTCGCCATAGCGTGCGGTGAGCACCTGATCCCAGCTCTCGATTTGATCCAAAAGGCCTCGCGACTTCGGGCATAATGCAAGAACTTCCTTTTTCCACTCTGCGAGCGGCCTTTGCCTCAGGGCCGCGTCGTCCTGAATCCGGATACTCCAGAAAAGACTGACAAGCGGCTCCCCTCCATCGAGATCGCGGCCGGTGGCGAGAAATCCGCCGAGTTTCCGGGTGCCGTGGACGACCTGATAAAGCTCGTTTTCCGGAAAAACCCCGTCGTTCGTGCCGATGAACCAGTGCGCCCCCCACGGATACCCGCGGTTGCTCCCGCGGGTTCCGGCGAGGTCGCGAAGCTTGGAGCGCGCACCATCCGCCACGATGAGCAGGTCGAACCCGTCGCATTCCTTGCCATCGGCCGACTGAAGCCGCCACCGGTTTCCCAATCGAGAAACCTCCGTGATTTCCCAACCCCAACGGACTTCCACACCCGCTTCGTCCATCGCCTTGCGCAGATAGTGCAGAAGCACGGGCCGGTGCAGTCCCGCGCCGAAACTCCCCTGCCCGATTTCGCGGTAGTTCAAATCCAACAGCGTGTCCCCTGCGGAATCGAGCACGTGCAACCGGTCCACTTTCGCCGCGTGGCCGAGTACGTCTCCGAGGATTCCCAGCTCCTTCAGCACCACCATTCCGGACGGCTGGAGCAGGAAGCCGGCACCGACCGCCTTGCACTCCTCCGCCCGTTCGAACAGGACGACCTCATGGCCCTGCCGTTTCAACAGGACCGCCGCCGCAGGACCTGCGGTGCCGCAGCCGACGATGGCGATGCGGAGAAGCTGGACGTTCACCACAGTCCGAAGTTACCGGTGCGCATGATGTAAACTCCCATCAGAAAATTCGCGGTGGCGTGCATGATGACGCAGGCACCGAGGTTCTTGCTCCACACACATAGCAGATAGGTGAGACTGCCGTAGACGAGGGCTCCGGCATAGTCGACCGGTGCATGGGCAAGCATGAAAAGTCCCGTGACGACTCCGTAGGAAAGCCAGCTCGCACGCCCGAACGGCTGCTTCCAATAGTCCCCTTCCCAATCATAGACGAAGCGCATCACGAACCCCCGCCAGAAAATCTCCTCCACAAATGCGACGATGACCGCAGCCCGGAAAAAGCGGAAAACCAACGAGCTCCAGTATGCCACCGGATTTGCGAAAAGACCGGGATCGAAGCCTTCCTTGCGCTCAGCGAAACCTAGCAACTTCAGGATGCCCTCGGTTTTCCCGCTCATACCCCACGCCTGATAGAGCACCGTGGGCATCAACCAGAAACCGATGCCGACCGCTCCAAAGAAGACTCCGGCCAAGCCCCACTTCAGCGACCAGTTGAAGGTGTAGAGCGGTCGATAGTATAACAGCACGCCGAGCGTTGCGAGGGTCTGGACCGGATAGATGAACTGCGCCGGATCCTGCCGCCACCAAGGCGCGTCCGGGTGTTTCCACTCGATGAATCCGCCGACGAGCTGCAGCAGGATCATGAATCCCATGAAGACCACGAACGGAACCACATGCGCCCGCGTGAGCAATTCGGGATCCTGCTCTGACCGCCGCGCACTCATGGACGTTAGAGCCTGCCGACGAACTCCTCGATCTTGTCCGTTGCCGTCCGGATATCGTCGAACGCCGTGGCATAACAGCAGCGCAGGAAGCCCTCCCCGGACGGACCGAACGCGCTGCCCGGCACGCAGGCGACACTCTCCTGTTCCAGCAGATTCATCGCGAACTCCTTGCTCGTTAGACCGGTGCTGCGGATGTCGGGGAACACATAGAAAGCACCACCCGGAGTGTGGCAGTCGAGGCCGATTTCATTCAGCCGCTTGACCAGGAAATCGCGGCGCTGGTGATAGCTGTCACGCATCGCGATCATCGATGCCTGCCCGTGCTCGAGCGCCTCGATCGCGGCGTTCTGGCTCATGATCGGCGCACAGAGCATCGCGTATTGGTGGATTTTCATCATCGCCTCGATGATCGGCTGGGGCGCGCAGGCATAGCCGAGGCGGAAGCCGGTCATCGCGAAGGCTTTGGAAAATCCGTGAAGCAGGATCGTGCGCTCCTTCATGCCAGGCAGCGAAGCGATCGAGACGTGCGGCTCGTCGGGATCGTAGCGGAGCTCGCTGTAGATTTCATCGGTCATCACGATGAGGTCGTGCTCGATGGCGAGCTTCGCGATTCCTTCGAGGTCGGCGCGGGAGGCGCAGGCCCCGGTTGGATTCGTCGGGAAATTGATGAAAATGATCCGTGTCCGTGGCGTGATGGCGGCGGCGACTGCTTCGGGTTTCAGCGAGAATTCATCCTCCTTGGTCGTCACCACCGGCACCGCGACGCCGTGCGCCATGACGATGCTCGGACTGTAGGACACGTAGCAGGGCTCGTGGAAAATCACCTCGTCGCCGGGATTGAGCAGCGCGCGCAGGGCGATGTCGATGGCCTCGGATACGCCGACCGTGACCAGGATTTCCTTCGCCGGATCATATTCCACGTGGAAAAATTTCTCCACATAGCGGGAAATCGATTTCCGCAGCGAGAGCAGGCCCAGGTTCGAAGTGTAGGTCGTCTGGCCCTTTTCAAGCGAGTAGATGGCGGCTTCGCGAATGTGCCATGGAGTGACGAAGTCGGGCTCGCCAACGCCCAGCGAGATCACGTCGTCGCGGCCTTGTACGAGTTCGAAGAAGTCGCGGATGCCCGAGCGCGGGATCGAGGCGACGTTGGTTGCGATTTTCGCGGTGTAGTCCATGCAATGACCCGCCGTCCGACGGGGGCGGGAATCTCAGCGGGCAGAGTGGCTTACGTCAATCCCGGGAGCGGGGTTTTATTCCACACTCCGAAACCACGGATGAGTTGCGGCAAATCAAGGCCCATTTCTCCAAAGTCGGTGAGGAGCAACCCTGAGAACGGGACAAAACCGTGGTCTTTTTGGAAATTTGCCGTGCGACCGCCGAAAAAATCCTCCTAAATCCCTGCGGACCCGGGCTCAGAGCCAATCCTCTTCACCACCTTCCAAAATGTCTTCCGCTTCCATTCAAATCCTTCACAAAGAACGCATTCCAACCACTGGGTGCCTGGTCATCCCCGGGCTGCTCGATTTCGAGTTCCTTCCCCATTTCGAGAAACTCTTTGCCGGGAGGAAAATCACCTGGCTCGTCGAGGAGCACGCTCTCCATAATTCAAACGTCCACTCCTATCTCGAAAAGTCAGGTTCGGGTGCCATGTTCGCTGCAGATGATGCGGCACCGGAGGCCGCTGGCAGCCAGTTGAAGCCCTACCTCGCGGACGGGGGCGTTCTCATTTTCGTCCCCGGCCGGGCCACTGTCCGCTTTGGCACCGCTTGCCACATCCCGAGCGCCCATTTGAAAACCTTGTGCGCTTTCAATCTGCCGGTCTTGCCCGTCGCCGCCGATTGCCCGCGGGAGTCCTGTCTCTCCACGGAGCGTCAGTCATCGCTCCCCACCGCCGTGATTTCCGTGGGTAAAGTCATACCCAGCGGAAGCACCAGCATCGCCGGCTTCCAGCAAGCCCTGCTGGAAGCCAACGAGGAAGCTTACAGCACGCGCTCACTCTTCAAGGGTTCGCTGGCCATGACGCTGCTCGAAGGTCTGAAGAAACACGGATCCAAAAACCGCATTCTCGACGGATCGGACGATAGTGAGATTCGTTTCGACAAGATTCTCGCTGCGGCGATCGTTCTATCAAAGTTCATCAAGGAGGAAACCGACAAATCGCGCGTGGCGATTGTCCTCCCACCCGGCAAGGCCGGATTGATCGCCAACCTCGCCGTGCTCTTCGCCGGAAAAATCCCGGTGAACCTGAATTTCACCGCCGGTCACGAAGCCATCAAATCCTGCATCCGCCAGGCCGACGTCGACCGCTTCATCACGGCGGATCCCTTTGTCCGCAAGGTCTCGTCGTTCCCGTGGCCACCTAACCGCGACCTGATCTTCATCGAACGCGTCCTGCCGACCCTCAAGAAGAAGATCATCACCTGGGCGGTCATTTCAAAAATCCTGCCCTCTCCGGTTCTCGGCATGCTGCTAGGCCTCAACAAGCGCCGCGGCGATGACGAGGCCACGCTCCTGTTCACGTCCGGCTCATCCGGCGAGCCCAAGGGCGTCGTGCTCAGCCATCGCAATGTGCTCGCGAACGTCTGCCAGTTCGGTTCCCGGCTGAATCTGGCAAAAGGCTCGGCGATCCTCGGCTGCCTGCCGCTTTTCCATTCGTTCGGCTGCACCGTCACCCTCTGGTTCCCGGTCATCGAGGGCGTCAATCTCGTCACCTCCCCGAGTCCGCTGGAAACCAAGCGTCTGGCCGAACTCATCGCGCTCCATCAGGTGAACATCTTCCTCTCCACCCCCACCTTCCTGCGGGGCTACATGAAGCGCATTGACCCCGCCCAGTTCTCATCACTCAAGCTCGTGGTCACCGGTGCGGAGAAACTTCCCCAGTCGCTCTCCAAAGCTTTCGAGGAGAAATTCGGCATCCGGCCCCAGGAAGGCTACGGCCTCACCGAGACCTCACCCGCCACCAACGTCAATCTACCCGATCTCGACCCCGTCCGCGACTCCGTCGGGCTCCCCTCTTCCCGGCAAGGATCGGTCGGCCAGCCGCTGCCGGGCCTCGCCATCAGGATCACCGATCCTGCAAGCGACATGGAAGTCACGATCAACAAGCAGGGCATCATCTGGTTCAAGGGCCCCAACGTCTTCAAGGGCTATCTGGGAGATGCCAAAAAGTCCGCCGAAGTCCTGACTCCCGACGGCTGGTTCCGCACCGGCGATGTCGGCCGAGTCGATGAGGACGGGTTCCTCTACATCGAGGGCCGCATTTCCCGCTTCTCGAAAATCGCCGGGGAAATGGTCCCGCACGAAACCGTCGAGGCTGCCATCAACAAAGTCCTGGGCCTCGACTCCGAAGCCGAGCGCCGCATCGCCGTCGTCGGCGTGCCGGACGAACAGAAAGGAGAGGCGATCCTGCTCCTCTCCACCATCGCCGGCCCCGCGCTCGAGCAGGAATGCATCGACCTCCGTTACAAACTGCTGGACGAAGGCCTCTCCTCCCTCTGGTGCCCGAAACGGATCGTGCCAGTCGCCGAAATCCCCGTGCTCGCCTCCGGCAAACTCGACATCAAGGGCTGCGAGGCCTTGGCGAAACGGGACTAAGCCATTCGCAATTCTAGCAGAATCATTCACAGCAGAATCATTCCAGAGTCTCTTCAAAATGATTCTGCTGTTCATGATTCTGCCATAACAAATTCTTTTTAATTCACTTCACCCCCATGTCCAACCGCATCGACTCCACCTTCGCCCGCCTCCGTGAAACCCAACAGAAAGCTTTTGTCGCCTACGTCGCCGCAGGTGATCCGGATTTCGAGACCTCGCTGGAAATCATCAAATCCCTAGCGGAAGCCGGTGCCGACATCATCGAACTCGGCCTGCCGTTTTCCGATCCGTTAGCCGATGGCATCGTCAACCAGATGGCCGCCGAGCGTGCGCTCAAGTCCGGCATGACCACCGCCCGCTCGATCGAACTGATCCGCCGGTTCCGCGAGACGCACGAAACGCCCATCGTGCTTTTCACCTATCTGAATCCGATTTTCACCTATGGATTCGAGAATTTCCACCGCGACGCCGCCGCCGCCGGAGCGGATGGCATCCTGCTGCTCGACCTGCCGCCGGATGAAGCCGCGCTCAACACCGACCTTTCGGTTGGTGCGGGATTGAAGCACATCCGCCTGATCGCTCCGACCACGCCGCCGGAACGTGTGAAGACCCTCGCCCAATCGTCCGAAGGATTCATCTACCTGTTATCCCGCACCGGAGTCACCGGTTCGCACGGGGCACCCTCCGCCAACATTGCCGCGCAGGTTGCTGCCATCCGCGAACATACCGACACCCCCATCTGTGTCGGTTTCGGCATCACCACCCCGGAGCAGGCCGCCGAGGTCGCGAAATCCGCCGACGGCGTGATCGTGGGTTCCGCCATCGTCAAGCAAGTCGAACTCCACCCGCAAAACGCCGCCGCGGCGGTCCGGGATTTCACCGCCCCGCTCATTGCCGCCGCAAAAGGATGATCCATCACAAGCCGACCACGCTCCCCACAGGGAGCTCATCCGCAGCTCAGATTCCCGAGGTTTTGAAAAGGCACAATTCGCGGGCAATTCCTTGGAGATGCCATTTGAAGCGCCCGCGCCGCGAGATGCAGGCGAGGTGCAGCAAAACCCGGCCGGCCCGGTTTTCGGAAAGCTGGAGGTTGGTTTTCATGACCTGTTTAAAGTTATCTTATTCGCGTCCTTGACGCCATTCCCTGATCACGTAGCGCCGTGACCCACGGATTTCGTCTGATCTAGCAGTCGAGAGATTGCACGTTCCCGTTGACGCGAGACCGTTCGACTTCAAGCACTCCAGGTGGAGGACTACGACGACTTTACATCACCACTCATCCTTGCGGGATCCAGCAAGCCGGCAAGTTCCTCCGCGATTAGACCAAGGTCATCCAGGCGGGCCGCACAGATCTCCCGCACCGTCCGGCCGGTGGCGACGGATTCCTTGGCGATGGCGGAGGCCCGGTCGTAGCCGATGCGCGGGGCGAGCGCGGTGACCATGGAGAGCGAGAGTTCGATGAGCTCGTTGCAGCGTTCCTCATCCGCCTGGATGCCTTCCACGCAGCGCTCGCGGAAGGCGTCCGCCGCGTTGGCTAACAAGCTGATGGATTCCAACAGGCAGGCTCCCAGCAGCGGCATCGAGACGTTGAGCTCGAGAAATCCTCCAACGCCGCACCAGGCGATGCTGGTTTGGTTTCCGGCCACGCGGGCGGCGACCATGGTGACGGATTCGGACATCACCGGATTGACTTTTCCCGGCATGATCGACGAGCCGGGCTGCGTGGCGGGCAGGCGGAGTTCACCGATGCCACAGCGGGGGCCGGAACCTAGCAGACGGATGTCGCTGGCGATTTTGTGAAGCGAAACTGCGATGGTGGCGAGCTGGCCGTGGGCCTCCACGCACCCGTCTTTGGCACTCTGGGCTTCGAAGTGGTTCTCCGCTTTGCGAAATGGAATGCCGGTCATTTCCGCGAGCCGGGTGATCGTGAGACGGGCAAAATCCGGATGCGCATTCAGCCCCGTGCCAACCGCGGTGCCACCGAGCGGCAGTTCCAGCAGAGCCTCGACCGCGCGCGTTGCCCGGGTCGCGCTTTTTGCTGCCTGCCGCGCCCAGCCGCCGAATTCCTGGCCTAACCGCAGCGGCGTGGCGTCCATCAGATGGGTGCGGCCGATTTTGAGAACGCCGTGGAATTCGCGGGCCTTGTCGTCCAGCGCGGCCGCGAGTTTCGCCATGGCTGGAACGAGACGGCGCCGGATCCGCCTTGCTGCGGCAAGATGGATGGCGGCGGGGAAAGTGTCGTTCGAGGATTGGCCGAGATTGATGTGGTCGTTCGGATGGACGGACGGGCCGCACAGGTGGGCGATGACTTCGTTGACGTTCGTGTTGGTGGAGGTGCCGGAGCCGGTTTGATAGATATCGACCGGGAACTGCGCGTCGTGTTCGCCGGCGGCGATCTCGGCGGCAGCTTCTGCGATGTTTCCGGCGAGCTCCGGATCGAGCAGGCCGAGTTCCGCGTTGCTTTGCGCCGCGGCTTGTTTGATCAGACCGTAGGCATGGATGATCGGCAGCGGCAGGCGGGTGCCGGAGATCGGGAAATTCAGCACAGCCCGCTGGGTGGAGGCCCCGTAGAGCGCATCGGCGGGGACTTCCATTTCACCCATCGAGTCGCGTTCGGTTCGTTTGGAGTTCATGGGAGTTTGAGTCTGGAGACTTTTTGATAGAACATGTCGAGATCTCCGCCGCAGTCGGCGAGCAGCTTTTGAAACGGTGGCATTTGGTCGGCGTAGAGTTTTAAAGAAACGATGTGGCCGTTGTTGATGTCTTCGGTGAGCCAGCCTTCGAGGCCGTGTCCACCCCAGCGACGACGGAGTTCTCGGAACTGATCGCGCAGTTTCGAGAGGATTGCCTGCTTTTTTTCACGCATGACCGGAGCGGGAAGGTCGGACGCGTAGAGTGCTTCGAGCTTCCAGCGGGAGCGGTCCACCTCCTGATAGAACTCGCGGCGGCGGACGAGGCGGCCTTCGTATTTCTTGAGCTCGGCGAGTCGGTCTTCGTGTTTCAACCAGTGTTTCACGCCTTCCTCGGCGACGACGTTGGCGAAGGACTCGTTGAAGACCGTGTCGCCCCGGCGGAAGTATTTGCGGTGGGTGAGTTCGTGGAAAATCGTTTCCGCGAGATCGATGTCCGGGTAGTCGACAAAGGTGTTGAGCACCGGATCGTGGAACCAACCGAGGGTGGAGTAAGCGTCCACATCGCCGATGAAAACGTCGTAGTCGTCGCGCTTCAGCTCCCCGGCAAGCGCCACGGTGTCCTGCTCGCGGAAGTAGCCGCGGTAGTCCATTTTTCCGATGAGCGGGTAGTGCCAGGTTTTGGGTTCCAGGGAAAACTCAGGGGCCGCGTAGATTACCCAGACGACGTGTTTGCGGCCGAGATCGGCGTATTTCGCGTAACTTTCATCGCCAGGCAGCGAGAGATGTTCGCTGGCAAACTGCCGGATGCGGTCCACGGACTCCAGTTGTCCGCGCAACAGCGGCGGGGTCGCCGGATCGGCGATGACCCGCGAATTCGCATGGCTTTTCCGCAGGATTTCCATCTGCCCCCCGACGGCTTGCCCGTAAAATCGGACCGTCTGGCAGGAAGGGAGGAGCGCCACGATCAGGGCGGCGAACAAAACGGGGAGTTGGGGCATGGGCGGATTTCAATCTTCGGCGTGAGGCTCAACCAGTTTGCAGGAGATCACAAGGTGAGATGGTAATTCCTCTTTCCTCGCCCGCGGGTCCTCCCTAAAACTCGACGGACATGAACCAAATCGTTCTCTTATTCTCCGGACAGGGTGCTCAGAAGGTGGGCATGGGCAGGGATTGGCTGGAAACCTCCGCGACCGCCCGCGACCTGGCGGACCAAGCGGATCAAGCCCTCGGATTTCCCATTTCGGAAATCATGCTCGACGGCCCCGACGAGGAATTGACGAAAACTTCGCGCTGCCAGCCCGCTCTCTATCTTCATGGCTTGATCGCGCTTGCCCTGATCCAGGAACGCTTGCCAAACCTCGTCCCAATCGCCGCCGCCGGGCTTTCCCTCGGAGAATTCACCGCACACGCAGCGGCCGGGAGCTTTTCCTTCGAGGACGGACTTCACCTCGTAGCCAGGCGCGGCGAGTATATGGAAGCCGCCTGCCTCGCCACCGAGGGAGCCATGGCCGCGCTGATCGGCGGGGATGAGGAACAAGTCCGCGCACTCGCCGCTGCGGCTGACGTGGATGTGGCGAATTTGAATGCCCCCGGACAAATCGTGCTTTCCGGCACGGTCGCCGGGATCGACGCCGCCATCGCCCGATCCAAGGAATTCGGCGTCCGCAAGGCGATCAAGCTGAACGTCGCCGGTGCCTACCACTCGCGACTGATGCAGAGCGCGCAGGATCAACTCGCCGCCGAGTTGGAAAAAGTCACCATCACTTCCCCTTCCTTGCCCGTCGTCTGCAATTTCGGGGCCACCCCGGTTTACCATCCCGACGAGATCCGGACCATGTTGAAAAAGCAGGTTACCGGTTCGGTACGCTGGACGGAATCCATCCAGGCATTGGTCGCGATGGGTCACCGCACCTTTCTCGAACTCGGACCCGGCAAGGTGCTCGCAGGGCTGGTTTCCAAGATCGACAAGGACGTGAAAGTCCATTCCGTCGAGGATCTGGCGTCGCTGGAAGCCGCTGTCCAAGCCCTTTCCTAAGCCTCAAAACGCATCGGGAAAAAAACCCGGAAAAGGTTAAAAAAGAGATTGCGCTGCCGGAACCGGGTCAATAGCTTCCGCCACCCGAGCGGGACATGGAGCGGTAGCTCAGTTGGTTAGAGCGCCAGCCTGTCACGTTGGAGGTCGCGGGTTCGAGTCCCGTCCGCTCCGCCATCTCCCGTTCGGTAAAATCAACCCCGCCTGCAAGGGCGGGGTTTTTCTTTGCCGGTCCGCCGCCGTTCCTCTATTGCTGGTCCGTGACCCAGCCCGTCAAAGACCGTTCGCACTGGCCCCAGGCGAAATTCACTTCGTTCGAAGAATCTCGCAAATACCGGATTAACCAATGGCAGGAAGCGGGATGCGAGGCCCGCCTCACCGCCGCATGGGAACTCGTTACCGACTACTGGTGCGGCATGAAAGGAAAGCATCCTGATGAACTCCGACTTCAAAGATCTGTTACGCATTTTTGCAAAACACCACGTTGAATACCTCATCGTCGGAGCGTATGCGGTCATTCACTACACGCAACCTCGTTACACCAAGGACATTGATCTCTGGATTAAGCCTTCCAAAGAAAATGCGGCTCGTGTGGCGCGGGCATTCCACGAATTCGGCCTGCCTCTTGTGGAAGTGACTCAGAAGGACTTTGAAGAAGAAGGACTGCAATATCTCGTCGGGGCTTCACCCTGCCAAATTGATTTCCTTACCTCGCTCCCCGGTTTCTCCGATTTCGATCTCGCGTGGGAATCTTCAGTAACGGCTAGCGTCGAAGACATCCCAATCCACTATCTCGGAAAATCCGATCTCATCGTCGCCAAACAAACCGCCGGCCGCCCCCAAGATCTCGCTGATCTCGACGAACTCCGACGTGCGAGCGAAGATTGAACCGGGTTCCAGAAGCAACGACTGCCCAACGGTCTGTTCACTCTTTCGGACTGCGCGGGACATGTCCCCGCTTCCCCACAGGCCGACATGTCGGCCTGTGGGGAAGCTCCGACCTGTCGAAGCAGTCCACACCGTGGCACTCCTGTCGACTGCTCACCCCATTCAATTTCACCCAAGCCGGGGCACCATTTCGGAAAAAAACCTCCGACCTTGCCATTGCTCCGTTCTCCGCCTACATCCCTCCCCCATGCCTACTGTTGCCATCGTCGGACGCCCGAATGTCGGGAAGTCCGCTCTATTCAACCGCCTTGCCGGGAGGAAGATCGCCATCGTCCACGACCAACCCGGCGTCACCCGCGACCGCATCGCGGCTCCTTCCAAGGCCACGCAGGTCCCCTGCACGCTCATCGACACAGGCGGCATCGGCGGCGGGATTGAGGACGGCTTCGACGAACAGGTCTCCATCGAGGCCGACATCGCCATGCAAACGGCGGATTTGATCCTTTTCGTCGTCGACGCCCACTCCGGCCTTACTGCTACCGACCAGGCGCTCGCGCAAAAACTCCGCAAGGCCAAGCCGCCCGTGCTGCTCGTCATCAACAAGGTGGACGACGACAAACACGAGCGCTCCCACTCGGATTTCACCCGCCTCGGCCTCGGCAACAGCGTCTTCGTCTCCGCCGAGCACGGCCGCAACTTCGGTGTGCTTTGCGATGAAATTGACGCGGTCATTTCCCCGCTCGTTTCCGAAACCGAAGCCGAGGCGGAAGTCGCCGAAGCCGTCGGCATCAAGCTCGCGATCGTCGGCCGGCCGAACGCCGGCAAGTCCTCGCTCGTCAACGCCATCCTCAAGGACGAGCGCACCATTGTCTCCGACATCGCCGGCACCACCCGCGATGCGGTCGATCTCCCCTACTCTTTCGAGGGCGAAAACTTCACGCTCATCGACACCGCCGGCCTCCGCCCTCGGGCCAAGCGCGACAACTCCGTGGAAGTCTTCTCCGCCATGCGCACCGAGAAGGCAGTCCGCCGCTCCGACCTCTGCGTGCTCGTCATCGATCTGGCAGCGGGCATCAGCTCGATGGACCGCAAGATCGCCCAGCTCATCATGGAGGAGAAAAAACCCTGCCTGATTGTGCTCAACAAGTTCGACCTCTTCCACCCCGGAGCCAACCGCACGGCTCGGTTGGAGGAAGCGACTGAACACGTCCGAAAAGAACTGTTTTTCCTCCATTACGCACCCTTTGTCGCCTGCTCCGCGAAAACCGGCGGCTCCGTCGATCACGTGCTGCGGGAAGCGCTGAAAATCAAAAAAGGCGCGCAGAACATCCCCGGCACCGGCCAGCTCAACCGCATCCTGCAAGGTGCCTTCGAAGCCACTCCGCCGCCCATCGACAACAAGCTGCACAAGCGCCTCAAGCTCTACTACGCCACCGCCGCCGTGGAGGAGAAATACAGCGTGATCCCGGTGCCGACCATCGTGCTCTTCGTCAACGACAAGCGGCTCATGGCGAACAGCTACGAATCCTACATCGTCAACAAATACCGCGCCGCCCATCCGTCGCCCGGAATTCCCGTGGTTCTATCCGTCCGCTCGCGTTCGCGGAAAGAATGGGAGCCGAGGCAGAAGCCGCAAGGGCATTAAAATGTGGCGTTGGCTGTCACCACCACTTCGGCGGGAGCCAGGCCCTCGCTGGTGACCCGCAAGGTGATCGGGCCGGCGGCACCCGACTTGAAGCGGACGATGGCAAGTGCCAGACCGTTGAACGCAGCACGGGCCGGCGAATGAAACGAAGTGTGATCGGTGGGATCACCATTATCGGTGGAGACGATTTCGCCGGGGCCGCTGATTTCAAACTTCAGCATCGGCTTCGAGCGAGGCACTAGCAGTCCGTCCTTGTCCGCGACGGTGGCGGTGATGAACGAGAGATCACGCCCGTCGCCCGCAATCGCCGTCCGATCCGCCATGAGCAGTAATTTCGCCGCATCACCGGTGGTTTTCACCGACGATGTCGCCCATTCCCTGCCAACCTTGAAAGCGACCACCTTGAGCTCACCAGGCGCGTATTTCACGTCGTCCCAGCGGAGGCGGTATTCGAATTGCCCCTTCTTCCTGCGCCCCAGCGACTGGCCGTTGAGGAACAACTCCGCCTCGTCTCCGGAGGTGTAAACATGCACCGGAGTCACTTCGCCGAGCCGGTCCTGCCAGTTCCAATGCGGCAGGATGTGGGCCATCGGCAGTTCGGGACGCCAACGGGACTGATAGAGATAGAACCGGTCCTTCCTGAAACCGGCCAGATCGATGATGCCGAAGTAGGAGCTGCGCGAAGGGACCTGGATCTTTCCCAGTGCCTTGAGTTCCTCCTCCGCCTTCGCCCGCGCTTCCGCGGTGTGGAAATTCGTGAGCACGGTGACGTCGCTGTTGAACGGCGTGGGCTCTCCCAGATAGTCGAATCCGGTCCAGACGAATTCGCCCGCGACGGATGGATTTTCGTCCTGCCCCTTGAACTCGGTGTCCGGCGTACCGGCCCAGGCGGGCGCGTAGAGATCGTAGGAACTCATCTGGAATCCGATTTTCCCTTCCGCCTTGTTTTCGCTAACAGGGAACGCGTATTCGCCGCGCGAGCTGACGGCCGAGGCGGTTTCGCTGCCGTAGAGCGGTTGCTCCGGATTCTTCTCACGGAACTTCTTGTACTCGTGCGGTTTGTAATTGAAACCGAAGACATCGATCGTTTTTTGAAATCCGTTATGACCTGCGTCCGGTTTGTCGCAACCGACCGTGCTCCCCCGGGTAGGGTCTTCCTCGCGGGCGATCGCGGTCAGCCTGTCGGAAACGGCATGCCGTTTCGCGTCCCGCTGCTCGCCCACTTCGTTGCCAGTGCTCCAAAGAATGATGGACGGATGGTTGCGGTCGCGGCGGAGGATGGAACGCCAGTCGGCTTCCGACCAATCCTTGAAAAGTCTCGCATAGCCATTCGGCTTTTTCGGATAGGTCCAGGTGTCGGTGAACTCGTTGACCACGAGCAGCCCCATCCGATCGCACAGATCGAGGAATTCCGGAGCTGGCGGATTGTGGGTGATGCGGATGGCGTTGCAGCCCATTTCCCGCATCATTTCCAACTGTCGCTCGGCGGCGCGGGTGTTGAACGCGGCTCCTAACGAACCAAGGTCGTGATGCAGGCAGACGCCCTTCAGCGGCACCCGCCTGCCATTGAGGTGAAATCCGTCATCCGCGGTGAACCTGATGGTGCGGATGCCGAACGGCGTCTCATAGCGATCCACCAGCTTGCCATTCTGTTGGACCAGCGTGAGGGCGGTGTAGAGCTGCGGCGCGGTGACGTCCCACAGCACGGGCTTGGCGAGCTTGAGAGTGGCCCCGCTGGCGACCGTCTGCCCGGCGGGCACGGCCAGTGCGACGGGACTTGACCCGGCGACGGCATCACCTTCCGGTTTCCCATCAGCGGAAAGTTTGAAAATCCGGGTCGCCACGCGAACGTCCGCGGCAACCGTCGAGCGGTTGTTGATTTTCGTTTTGATGTCGATGGTTGCCGAGGCGGTGGTGACTTCCGGCGTGGTGACGAACGTGTCCAACGGCTCGATGTGTACCGGCGAGGTTTTTTCCAGCCAGACGTTCCGATAGATGCCTCCGCCGGGATACCAGCGGGAGGAATTTTCCGGATTGTCGAGGCGGATGGCGATCACATTGCCGCCGGATTTCAGAAACGGCGTCAGATCCAGCCGCCACGATGCGTAGCCGCTCGGCCACCCGCCGGTGAATTTCCCGTTGCACCAGACCGCCGCGTAGGACATCGCGCCGTCCATCTGCAGATAGACCCGCCGCGCGAGATCAGCCGCGTCCACGGTAAAATCCTTGCGGTACCAGCCCACGCCGAACCATGGTAATTTCGCGGTTTCTCCCGGCAGGCTCTGGTCGAATGCGCCCTCGACGCCCCAGTCGTGAGGCAGGCTGAGCTTCCGCCACGTCGAGTCGTCGAATGAAGGCTGCGCGAAATCGAGGGATTCACCCGGACCCGGACCTGGTGGTGAAGCGGCCGGCGGGGTGGTGACGAATGCTTTCGCGGTGGGAAGCAGCCAGGGCTTGAGTTTTTCGTAGTTGAGGCTCTCGGCAGCGCCTTCGGGATCGCCTTTGGTGAAAGTCCAGTCCTGGTTGAAGAGGATCCGCTCGCGGGGCGAATGATCAGCCGCCACCGCAGGCATGACACTTGACGGGATGAGGATCAGGAGATGCGCTCGCAACAGGAGACCGGTCAGAATGGTTTTTTTCATCATAGGGGCGTGCGGTAGTGGAATGGTTCTACGCGATATACCCACACTGGCAAAGATCACCCGTTCGGGTTGCCCGCCGCGAAATCAGATCGAGCCATCCTCCCGCAAGCGGGCAAGCCCCTCGCGGAGGCGTGCGAGCAGTTCACGGGTCTCCGGGCCGACCCGGTCAAGCCAGAGTTGCACATCCGGGTCGCCGGCCATCGACGGGACGGTGGCTTTGGTGACGCGGTGGGTGTCGAGAAAACGTTTCGCCTCGGCGGCGGTGGCGAGTTGGAAGATGCCGGAATAGAACCAGGGTTTCGGGTCGTCATCGTGTTGGCGATGGTCACACATGGCGCGGGCAATGGCGCAGGATTCCGACAGCCGTCCGTCTTCGAGTCCTGCGAGATAACCGAGCCAGGCCTCGGTGTGGTCGTTGAGATTGCTGCGCACCAGCCAGGAGCGGTTGACCCGCCGGGCCCACTCGACGGGCGACCTGATCTCACGGTGTTTCATGGTGCCTCTTTCAGCCAGTCGCCGTCGGAAATCCGCTGGCTTTCATCGACCATCCCGAGCCACTCCCACACCCAGGCGGTGAGGATCTGGCTGTCCTGTTTCACGACGGTCGTCTGGACGCGGTGGTATTCACTGCCATCGACTTCGCCTGCGGAAACACCTTCGAAGACATCGAGTGCGGACAGCAGCTCAGGCCCCACGGAATAGACCTCGCCTCGAATTTCATCGCCCGCCGGATCAAGAGTTAGGCCCGGATACCAGTCGATGCGGTACATGCGGCCGGTGATGCTGCCATCAGCGACGAAATCCGCACCCGCCATCCGGAAATGGTTGGAGCCCCCTCGCCGGAGGGTCCCGTAAACGAACACCAATTCGGAACTCTGACTCATGGCACGCGGGGAAAGGACTATTTGTCCGTGCGATGGCCGACTTCGTTGTCGAGCACCTGCCGGAGATCATCCAGGCCGAGGCCGGTGTCGGCGGAAATGGGGATGATGTCGATCTTGGGGAAGCGGCTGCGGAAAATTTCCAGGTTCTCGGCGGCACCTTCGAGGTCCATTTTATTGGCGATGATTTTCCACGGGAAACGAGCGAGTTCGTCGTCGTATTCCTTGATCTCGCGGCGAAGAATTTCCAGATCACTGATCGGATCGCGGCCTTCGCTGCCCGCCATGTCGATGACAAAAAGCAGCACCCGGCAGCGCGTGATGTGGCGGAGGAACTCGTGACCCAACCCGCGGTTTTCGTGGGCTCCCTCGATCAGGCCGGGGATGTCCGCGATGGTGCAGCGGCGGTAGCTGGGAAATTCGACCACGCCGACCACCGGCTGGAGCGTGGTGAACGGATAGGAAGCGACCTTCGGCTTCGCGTGGGAAAGCGCGCCAAGCAGCGTGGACTTCCCGGCATTCGGGAACCCAACCAGCCCGGCATCCGCAATGCGGCGGAGTTCCAGGTAGAAAACCGACTGCTCTCCCGGGGTTCCGAGCGTGTGCTCGACCGGCGTTCGGTTGGTGGCGGTTTTGAAATTCCAGTTGCCCTTGCCAGGTTCGCCGCCTTTGCAGAGCACGAATTCCTGGCCGACGTCGGTGAGGTCGGCGATGGGTTCCAGGTCGATCCCCTCTTCACTACGCTCGAATTCCACCGCCTCCTGGACGGTGACCGCGTTGCTGCGATAAACGACAGTGCCCGGCGGCACCTTGCCGATGACCCGCCTGCCGCTTTTCCCGGTTTTCCGGCCGCCAGCGCCATTTTTGCCGTCCTCGGCGATGAGCTTGGGGTCGTAGTGGTAAGCGCGGAGGTTGTCAGTGGAGGGATCCACCACGAGAATGATGTCACCACCCGCGCCGCCGTCGCCACCGTCGGGACCGCCGCGGGGAACGAATTTTTCGCGCTTCCAGGAGACAACGCCATTTCCGCCGTCGCCAGCCTTTCCGATAATCCGGATGTGATCGATAAACATTATGGGAGCGTTGCCAGTGAAATGACGCAGGTCAACGGCAATGGTGAAAACCAAGTCTTTGCATTTGATTTACTAAAGATACCCGAATTGGATGGGCTCAGATCTTGGATACGTGCGAACCCGGCCTGATCCTGGCTCCGGTATGTCTGTAGGCTCGTCCCTTTGTCATACCGATGCCATGTTTCCATTCCCCGTCCGAATCGCGCAAAATCACTTATTGCTGCCCGCCTTCCTCCATTGGCCTGCACTCTCAGGATCGGTGGATTGAATCCGGTTCGCAAAGGCCACCGCAGCCTCGTTGTAAACACTCGTACCCCGTTGCGTTTCAAGCCAGCTGGCGAGTTTTGAAAAATTCTTTTCAGGACAGGATGCGATCACAGCACTCAGGCAATTTTGAGAACCGCGGGAAACGGCCCAGTCGGCTGCTTTGTCCGGTTCTTTTTTATCCCAGCTTGAAGCAAATCGAGCCCACCCCTCGACGCAGCTTTTCACCCCCCATGCCGGGGAATCGTCGGGATGTTCAGGCATCCGTTTCGCCAGTTGTCCTGCACCATCAATCTCCCCGATCCTCTCCCATATCGCCCTCTCCGTAATCCCGAAGTCCTTACCGGCATCGCGGGCGTTCTTCAACGCCTGAATCGCTCCATCAATGTTTTCGATGCTCAGGTTTTCAACTGCGGATGCTGTGACCGGTGATTCTCCCGAAAAAAGCGCCTATCAACCCTCCAGCCAGAAAGACCAAGAGAAACCATTTTGATTGGAACCTCATTTTATTTCCGTTCTACGGGAGGTTGGTAACACGATTGCCGGTTGAGGTCACTTAAATAGAAGATCTGACCATAGGACTGTCCCGCTGTCATAAGCAGCCACTTCATGCCCCCTTCGAAGGGGATTTCCTTGGAACTTGAGGTCGGCCTTGGATCGATGCCGTCCGGTTCGGTTCCTGAACTCATTCAAAAGATTGCGTCCCCTGCGTTCGTCCGTAAGCTGCCGCCAAGTCCATGAAAAAATCCATCGTTCCGCTTCTCGCCGCCTTGATCGCCGCACCCGTCGCCACCGCACAAGCACCGGTAAAATTCGAGATCACCTGCAATGACCAGATGACCTACAACTCGAAAGGTTTCGCAGTAAGCGCCGGACAAAAAGTCAGCCTGACCCTGAAGAACGTCGGAAAAATCCCGCTCAAGAAGATGGGCCACAACCTGGTCCTGCTCAAACCGGGCACCTCTCTGGCCGAGTTCGCCGGCAAGGCCGGGGTGGAGAAAACCAAAGGCTTCATGCCGCAGGACGCGGAAACGAAAAAGGCAGTCGTTGCCGCCACCAAACTCCTCGGCGGGGGCGACAGCGACACCATCACCTTCACCCTGAGCGTGCCTGGCGAGTATCCGTTTATCTGCACCACGCCGGGCCATTTCTCGGTCATGCAAGGCGTGATCACAGTGAAGGCGAAGTAATCTCACAGCTCGTGACCGAAATTTCCCGATCAGGAACAGCTTGCTTCGCCTTTTTGGCTAAGAATAAAAGCGCTCCAAGGGAAACGATGGTAATCAAAATCGATACGCGCTTCATCAGTTTGAAAGTCGATTCAAAACGCCTGATCAAGTTTGTCCCGAATATTACGACGAGGGCTTCTTGATCTACTCACGGCAGGGTTTGTGATCCTGCGTGTCCGAAGGCTGGAGGCGGTCGAGGAAAATTTGCGCTTGTCGTTGTTCGTCTCAGGTGATGCGGACCTGGAACTACTGAATGAAGGCGGACGGGTTTTCAATTCCGGGGTTGGACATGCGGCGGGAGATGGCGGCGTGGGGTGTGCTGAAAGTCTCGCGGTAGGCGGTGACGGTGCTTTGCAGATCGGTGAGCGGCGCGGGGGTGAGGTTGAGCTCGTGCATTTTCAAGGGGTTGGCTGGAGTCGGATTGTAATGCCATCACCCGATTTTTCTTCCGGGATCGGCTCGTTGTGCTTCACTCCGGGCATGAAATTTTACCTCGCCGCGCTGACCATGCTGGCTGTCCTGGCCCTCGCCCCGCCGACATTCGCCGGCGGAAAGAAGGAAAACAAGGCGTCGATCACGTTCCACCTGGAGACCGAGGGGACCGACAATCCGAAGATGATTTTCCCCCAGATGGCGAATGGCCAGACGCGCTATTTCCGCCGCACTTCTGAAATCAGTCTGAGGGACGTGACGGCGTTCAGCCCGTTTCCCGCCGAAGGAGGAGCGGGATTCGGACTGGTGCTCAAGCTCAAGCCCACCGCCGTGAACCGCCTGGCGGCAGTCACCTCCGCGAACCAGGGACGCTGGCTGATTTCCCAAGTGAACGGCCGGGCGGTGGACGGCGTGCTCATCGACAAGCCGGTAAGTGACGGATTCATTGTCATCTGGAAGGGACTGAACGACGTGGACCTCGCGATTCTCGACAAGGAACTCCCCCGCATCGGCGCCGAGGATAAGAAAAAGAAGAACCTGTTTGGCCTATGATCCGACTATTCGCGCTCGCCCTTTCCGCAGCCGCTTTTGCCAGCGCCGCGCCGATCGATCTCCGGCTTCCCACCGAAAACCACCACCTTTTCACCGGCGAGCTTGACCGGTTTTACATGTATGTGGACCGGACCTTCGAGGGCGAGACCAGCCAACCGTGGGAGGCGGGCTCCTATGGATTCGTCCGCACGGCCCTCCGCATCAACGACCAGGTGCTGCTCACCAAGTTCCACGAAGGCATCGACATTTCCCCGGTCAAACGCGACCAGGCCGGAAATCCGCTCGATCTCGTGTCCAGCATCGCTGCCGGAAAGGTCGCCTATGTTAGCCCCATCGCCGGCCGCAGCAATTACGGAAAATACGTGGTGGTCGAGCACGACTGGGAGAACTCCTCCATCTATTCGCTCTACGCCCACCTCGCCGAAATCACCTGCAACCCCGGCGACCCGGTGAACGCGGGATCCGTGCTTGGCCGGATGGGCTACACCGGTGCCGGCATCAACCGGGTCCGCGCCCATTGTCATCTTGAAATCGGTATGCTCGTCAGCGCGCAATTCGATGAATGGCACAAGAAATCCGGCGGCGGGACGAATTTCCACGGGCTCTTCAACGGCATGAACATCACCGGCGCGGACGCCGCGCGGTTCTTCGTCGAGCACAAGGCGAATCCCGAGCTCCAGTTCAGCCAGTTCATTGCCTCCACGCCGGTTTATTTCAAAGTGTCCATCCCCCGCTCCGACACTCCCGATTTCGTAAAACGCCATCCATGGATCGCCCGCGGCACTGCCGACGGAGCGAAATCCTGGGAAATCAGCTTCAGCGCGACCGGCCTGCCCGTGGCGTTCGCTCCGAGCCAGCGCGAGGTCTCCGCTCCAATTCTCACCTCCGTGCGCCCGTCCGAAGTCCCCCACCGCTACCTCACCCGCGGAATGGTCACCGGCGAGGGCAACCGGGCCGAGCTAACGAATTCCGGAAAACAGCTTGTATCCTTGCTAACGGACGATTTCCCTATCACCCAGTGAGCGGCCGCCGCTCCCAATCCGAAATCCTCCAGCCATGTCCATCCTCGAAAAAATCACCGCTCTCGGCCTGACCCTGCCTGCGGTCCCCGCTCCCATCGCCGCCTACGTGAACTGCGTGCGCACCGGCAACCTGCTGTTTCTATCCGGCGGCCTGCCGATCGACGGGGACACGAAAGTCATCGGCAAGGTGCCGACCCGGGTAACGGTCGAAGAGGCCCGCGAGGGTGCCCGCATGGTCATCCTCAACCGGCTCGCCGTGATCCAGGACGAGATTGGATCGCTCGACAAGGTCGTGCGGATCGTCACGCTCAACGGCTTCGTCAATTCCGAGCCGGACTTCCACGGTCACCCGCAGGTGATCAACGGAGCCTCCGAGCTGCTCGTCGAAATCTTCGGCGACAAGGGAAAACACTCCCGCACCGCGCTCGGCGTGGCGGCGCTGCCGCTCGATGTCGCGGTGGAAATCAATCTGATTGTGGAAATCGAAGACTGAGGCGGAAGGCTCCATTCCATGAAACCTCCAGCCCGTTTTCGAGTATTCGAAAACCCAGATGCCGCCTGTGCCCGCGCCGCGGACGGCCTTGCCCAGCTGATCAGCGAACGTGCCATTCTCGGACGCCGGGTGGTGCTTGGCCTCGTCGCCGGAGAGACCTGCCTGCCCTTTTTCAAGGAGCTGATCTATCGGCACCGTGAGGAGGGCCTGTCACTCCGGAACGTGGTCACCTTCAACACGGATGCCTACGTCGGCGTGGACGAACATCACCCGGCCAGCCTGCAGTCATTCATGCAGGAGAACCTGTTCGACCACGTCGACATTCCGGCTAACAAAATTTATTTTCCGCCGACAACCGGCGACCCGCTGGAAGCCCGGTGCGCCAAGTATGAAGCGGCGATCAAAAGGGCTGGCGGAGTCGACTATCAACTGCTTCGCCTCCGACAGAACGGCGGGCTCGGGCTGCACCATCCGGGCATCCCCACCGATGGTCGGACGCGCCCGGTCGCCATCGAGGAATTGATCCGGGAACGCAAGGCCGCCGAGTTCGGCGGGATTGGCAAGGTTCCCACCCACGTCGTCTCCCTGGGTGACCGGGCGATTCTGAAAAGCCGGAGGATCATCATTCTGGCTTGGGGTGCCCGCAAAGCCTATTGGGTGCGCCGCGTGCTCATGGGCCCGGTCACTCCCGAGGCCAGTGCCACCTATTTGCAAAATCACCCGAGCGCCTGTTTCTTTGTGGATGCGCCCGCCGCCCGCCTCCTCCTGACCGGGGAGTCCGAAGAACCGGAAGAATCCACCTGAACCCTCAAAAAAAAGGGCCTGACATCTGAAATGGCAGGCCCTTTTTCAAAAAACGTGTTGGGGAATCAGCCACAGCAGCCGCCACCACCACCACCGCCGCAGCAGCCTCCCTTATCGGCAAGTTCATCAACCGTCGGCACGCGACCGAGCTCGATGGTGCTTCCCACGTATTTGCCGATTTGCTTCTGGAGCGTCTCCAATTCGCGCTGGGCGGAGAGGAAATCACGGGCGATTTCATTTTCAAACAACGCGTCCCGAGCGCTCTCGAACTCGCGGATCTCCGCGGCTCCCAGCTCCACGCCGGCGTGTTGCTTGTGATGGAGCTCCTCGCCCCGCTCGTGGACGCTCTGGTATTGAAGGCGGGCGGAATCGTCGGCCAGGAAGCGCTCAACGTCGGCTTGAAGTTTGATGAATGCGGGATCGCTGGCGATCTGGGCGCACAGTTCCTTGGTTTTTTCGATCACGGCAGAGTCTTCGGCTACAATTGACATGACCGCTTCCTATCCTCGCCGCGCGCGGCTGGCAACGGACAATTGCGGGAAATTTTTCCCCACGGAATCCCGAACTAATGCGTGACAGGAATGCCATGCGGGCGTTTTGTCGCAGCACACGAATGGCCATCGACCCACTCAAAGACGGCATCCGCTCCAACGTGCGGATCGATTTCTACGGCAACGTCCACAAGCGGCTCAAGGGGACGGATGCCGACAAACGCTACGCCATGGAGGTCGAGGTCCTCAAGGTGCTCGAAGAGCGCGGTTGTCCGTACGTGCCGCGGCTGCTGGAGGAGCATCCGGAGGAACTCTATTTCGTTTCCACCAACTGCGGAAAACCGGCCCCCATGCTTTCCAAGGAGAAGGCCGACAAGCTGTTCGCCAAACTCGAGCGCGAATACGGCGTCCGCCATCTCGATGCGGAGCCCCGCAACATCACCTACTCCGACAAACTCGGCGAGTTCTGCATCATCGACTTCGAGCTCGCGGAAATCCTGCCGCCCCCGCCTGATCTGGTGCTTCCGGAAAAATCCATCTGACAGCCTCCTGCAATCCGTTCCTTAAAACCCACCCGTGTCCCAAGCCGCCATTCTTCACTGGGCAGCCATCACCCACAGCGGGTCGCGGAAACTGCGCAACGACGACTCGCTCATCGCCTTCGCCTCCGGTCCGGACGGCGCTGAAATCCTGCCGGATCACGGCAGCCACCCGCTCACCACCCGTGACCTCGTCTTCGCCGTTTCCGACGGCATGGGGGGTGGAAACGCCGGCGACATCGCCTCCTCGACCATCCTGCAACAGATGACCGAGATCATCCCGGAAACCTTCAAGGCCGCCGCCGCAGGATTTTTCCCGGACTCCCTCACCCACCTCGGCACCGCCATCCGCTCGGTGCACGAACGGATCAATGCCGCCGCAAACGGGTCCAAAGACAAGTCCGGCATGGCCGCCACCCTCGCCCTCGCGTGGTTCACCCCGGAAAACCTCTACCTCACCAACGTCGGGGATTCTCGCATCTACTTGTGCCGCGGCGGCATGCTCGAGCAACTCACGCGTGACCACACGCTCGCCTGGGGCCAGTGGAAGCGCGGCGAAATCCTCGAAACCCAATACCGCTCCCATCCCCGACGCGCCGCCCTCTACGAAGTCGTCGGCGGCGGCCATGAGCGGGTGAACCCCCACTTCGCCGCCGTCTCCTATGAGCCCGGAGACCGCTTCCTCATCTGCTCGGACGGACTCATCGACGGACTCTGGGAACGCCAACTCACCCACCACCTCGCCACCTGCCCCACCGAGCCCGCCGAAACCGCTGTAACTCTTTTAAAACGCGCCATCGACAACTCGGGAATCGACGATACAAGCCTCATCGTCATCACGGTCGACGCTCCTCCCGGAAACGTCGGTCATGACTGATCAAATCAAATCCGGCTTGGCACGCATGATGCTTTTTCATACTTGTCAGCCATCCTTGACGGCTGCGGGTGACCCCTCATCTTCAAGGATTTTTGAATATTATTACGTAAATCACTGAAAAACATCCATCATCATGGCCAAATATAAATTGGAATACCTCTGGCTCGACGGCTACACCCCGGTCGCAAACATCCGCGGCAAAACCCTCGTCAAGGATTACGACAGTTTCCCCACCCTCGAAAGCCTCCCGCTCTGGGGATTCGACGGGAGCTCCACCCAGCAAGCCGAAGGCGGCAGTTCCGACTGCGTGTTGAAGCCCGTCGCCGTCTTTCCGGACACATCGCGCAAGAATGGCGTGATCGTCATGTGCGAGGTCATGATGCCCGATGGAACGCCGCATCCCTCGAATGCCCGCGCCACCATCCTCGACGATCCCGGCGCATGGTTCGGCTTCGAGCAGGAATATTTCCTCTACCAGGACGGCCGCCCGCTGGGCTTCCCAGCCGATGGTTTTCCGAAAGTCGGCCAAGGCCCGTATTACTGCGGGGTCGGCTACGGCTTCATGGGTGACATCGCCCGCCAGATCGTCGAGGAACACCTCGATCTCTGCCTCGATGCCGGCATCAACCACGAAGGCATCAATGCCGAGGTGGCCAAGGGACAGTGGGAATTCCAGATCTTCGGCAAAGGTTCGAAAAGAGCCGCTGATGAAATGTGGGTCGCCCGCTATCTCCTCCAGCGCCTCTGCGAAAAATACGGCGTGGACGTGAACTACCACTGCAAGCCGCTTGGCGACAGCGACTGGAACGGCTCAGGCATGCACGCGAACTTCTCCACCGACTACCTCCGCGAAACCGGCGGCAAGGCCTACTTCGAAGCGCTCATGGTCGCCTTCGGCGATCACCTGGAAGAGCACATCGCCGTTTACGGACCCGACAACCACATGCGTCTCACCGGCCTTCACGAGACCCAGTCGATCGACAAGTTCAACTACGGAGTTGCCAACCGCGGCGCGTCGATCCGCATCCCGCACAGCTTCGTCAAGGGCGACAAGTATCAAGGCTACCTCGAAGACCGCCGTCCGAACTCCCAGGGCGATCCCTATCAGATCGCCTCGCGGATCCTCAAGACCATCTCGCTCGTTCCCAAGCCATAACCTGGCATTTCGGGATCGCTTCGAGCGGTTCATCCATCCAGCCGCCTTCCCTGCCGGGAGGGCGGCTCTTTTCTTGGCGGGCGCCGGTTCCGGAGATTCCAGCAGCGAATCGCCGTTCACCTCGGTGGCGTCCTGTCGGTCCGCCGCCCCCTTCGCGGCGGCGCGGGGAGCCTTACCAATGATTGCAAGGGAGCAACCTGTACCAGTTGCCGGCTTGATTCTAGCAGATTCATCCCACCCTTTGGCATTGGAAAAATTTTGACGCCTTCACCGGACCACCGTTTACTGTGTTGTCTGAAATTTCCCAGTCATGACCACCATCGCTACCTTCACCGTGCCGGAAGAGGCCCACCTCTTCCGGACCTTCCTCGAGTCCCGCGGCGTCGAAGGGTTCGTGTTGGACGAGAATGTGGTGCAGCTTTTCTGGCACTACAGCAATGCCATCGGCGGAGTCCGGGTGGCCGTGGCTGGGGACGACGAAAAGGAAGCGGCCGTGATCTACCAGGAATACATGGCCTCACTACGGACTGGCCCCTATCCAGAATCTCCGGTCCGCGTGTGGCCCGCCGTGGCGCTGCTCTCTTTGCTCGTCGGAGCTCCATTGGTCCTCTTCGGTCGCCGGGCCAAAGACCCGCGGAATCCGGATTGAAATACAGGCAGGCGGAATTCCGTAAGGACATCCGCATGACGACACCATTCATACCCCGAATCCGTCCCTTCACCCGGCGCCATTCAGGAATCGCGCTCGCGTTGTCAATCGCAGCTTCAAGCCCTTCGGAAGCGCAAGTCCCCGTCCCCACCCCAAGTGGTGAAATGCTGATGTGCGAGTCCGCCGCCGCTTCGCGGGTGGTGGAAAAAGTCCGCTCCACCGCACAGGGGATTCTGGTGGAGAACTATGTGAAAGTGGGTGACCGGGTGTCCAAGGGACAACTGCTAGGCCATACGGAGCTGGACGCGACCAAGCTCCAGCTCGACATCGCCCGGCACACGATGGAATCCAAGGCCAACATCGAATCTGCCAGAAATCAGGCAGAGGCCTGGACGGTCGCCCGGGAGGAAGCCGAAGAAGGAGTCCGCCGCCGCAAGGTGGAAAAAACCCGGCTCGAATGGGCGATCGCCATGGAAAGGATGTACCAGGGAAATCTCGAGGCTCAGGTGGATGCGGAGAACCTCCAGCGCATCCAGTATGAATATTGGAAACAGCAGTACGAAAAACGCTTTTTCCGCGCGCCCATCGACGGAGTGGTGTCCGAAGTGATCGTGGAAGTGGGCAAGCCGGTGAATTACGCGACCCATCTTTTCACCATCCGCGACGAGGAATCCTTCAGCATTCCGGTGACGGTTCCGGCGGAACTGGCAGCCGCAGCGGTCTCGCAGAAAGAACTACCTGTGAGAACCCGGGACGGCAAGTCGGTGAGTCACGCGCAAGTGCAAAGCGTGGCGGACGACCCGCGCAATGCCGGTGGTAAAATCCTCAAGCTGCTGGTGCGGGCGGCGGATTTCCCGACCGCACTCCGGGCCAAGCTCATCGGCATGAAATTCGACGTCCTGCTCCCCCACTTCGCGTCGCTCGATGATTTCGTGGAGTAGAGCGGGATTTCCAACAGGCTGTTTGTGGCGGCAGCGGCGATCCGGAAAAACCGGCCCAGCAGCATCACAGCGGCCAGAAGATGAGCAACAGCGGCATGCTGACGGCCACCACGAGGATCTCCAACGGAAGCCCAAGTTTCCAGTAATCCCCGAAGCGGAAGCCTCCCGGGCCGAGGATGATCGTGTTGTTCTGATGGCCGATGGGTGTTAGGAACGCGCAGGACGCACCGATCGCCACCGCCATCAGGAACGAGTCCGCCCGCACCGAGAGCTGGGTGGCGGCACTGATCGCGATGGGGCACATCACCGCGGCGGTGGCGGCGTTGTTCATGAAGTCGGATAGAAACATGGTGATGATGAGGATCATCGCCAGGGCCATCACCGGATTTCCCTGGACCACGGAGCCGAGGGTGGTCCTCACGATCAGATCGGCGGCACCCGTGGTTTCCATCGCCCCGGCCACCGGGATGAGCGCCCCTAACAAAACAATGACAGGCCAGTCGATGGCCTCGTAGATGGTGCGCAGCGGGACGATGCGCAGCGCCATGGTGACGAGCACCCCGGCGGCGAAGGAAACGGCGGCGGGCAACAATCCGAACGCGGCACCGCCGACCGCCGCGGCCATGATCACGGTGACGGCGATGGCCTGGCGCTTGTCCGGAATCTGGATCGAACGCTCTGCCAGTGGCACGCAGCCGTATTCCGAGGCGAATCCGAGCACGGCGTCCTGCGAGCCCTGCATCAGCATCACGTCCCCCGCCCTGATCGGCTCCGAGCGCATGCGGCGGATCGACCGCTTTCCCCGGCGCGAAAGTGCCAGCAGATTGATCCCGTGGCGGCTTCGCAGCTTGATGTCCGTGGCCGAGCGTCCTAGCAGGCTGGAATCCGGGCGTACGGTCAATTCGGTCAAGGATATCTCCCGATCAACAGGGGGGTGGAGAATGGTTTCGTCCGGATCGACCGGCTCTGGTTTGTCGGGGCCGGGTGTCTTCGGAGGCTTGCTCCTAACATCCTCCGCGAGCGAGACGCCGAGGCTGGAAAGCGCAGTCGCCAGGACCGAAGGCTCGGCCTCGATGACAAGAATGTCCCCGGCCCTGAGAATGTGGTCGGATTTGGGCACGGCCACCTGGAATTCATTGCGGACCATGCCGATCACCTGGGCGTCCGCCTCATCGAGAATCGGGCCGATTTCCAGCAGGGTCCTGCCCACTGCCTTGCTGGATTCGGCAATGCGCACCTCGGTGATGTAGGCGCCGGTGTCGAAGCCCTCGACGCCGATCCGTTCGCGGGCGGGCACCAGCCGCCAGCCGATCAAGCTGACGAAGGCGATGCCCGCAAGCGCGACCCCCAGTCCGACCGGCGTGAAATCAAACATTCCAAATCCGCGGCCTCCCAGCTCCTCGCGGAATCCCGAGACGATCAGGTTCGGCGGAGTGCCTATCAGGGAGGTCATTCCACCTAGCAGGGTGCAGAAAGCCAGTGGCATCAACACCCGGCCGGGTGGCAATCCCTGTTTTTTCGCCAGCTGGATCGCCATCGGCATCAACAGGGCGAGAGCGCCGACATTGTTCATGAATGCGGACAGCAGCGCGCCCAGACACGAGAGGACCGCGATGGTCAGTACCGGACAGGAGGATGCCGGCATCACCCGGCGGGTCAGGGCGTCCACTGCACCCGAAACCTGAAGTCCGCGGCTGAGGATGAGCACGCAGGCCACGGTGATGACCGCCGGGTGGCCGAATCCGGAGAAGGCCGTCCCGGAGGGCACCACCTGGAAAACCACGCAGGCCAGCAGGGCTCCCATCGCGACCATATCATGACGCCATTTTCCCCAGAGGAACATCGCCACGGTAACGGCTAGAATGACGAGGATCACAGTTTGAGATTGGGTCATGAAATCAGGACAGCTTGGGGTCGACGGCCGCCACGATTCGCCGCATGAGACCGACACGGCAACGGAAAACTGAAATATTCCGTTACTGGGAGCTCGCGTTCCAACTTGAAACGTCAGGGGAACCGGCGAATGCTCGCCGCATGACCGCCCGCGAAGCCGCACTGGAACTCGCCCGCCGCCTGAAGGCCGCCGGGCACGAGGCGTT